>JAFGVD010000001.1 GCA_016938135.1 Coriobacteriia bacterium | reverse complement strand
TTGCCGTCGGCGGTCTTGGACGCGATGTCATCGGCGATCGACGCGGCGCGCTCCGCAGGCGAGGCCTTGGGCTTCTTGGGCGCCGGCTTCTCGGGCGCATCGGGCTTCTTCTCGGGCGTGCCCGGTTTCTTCTCGGGCGTGCCGGGTTTCTTCTGAGGCGTATCAGGCTTGGCCTCGGGCGTATCGGGCTTCTTCGTCGGCGTGTCGGGCTTGGTGGGGCCCGCGTCGGCTCCCGGCCCGCGCACTGACTTCATGTTGGCGATGTGGCGAAGGAACATGATGAGGCCCTCGTCACGCAGCTGCTTGCCCACGTTCTTCATCGCGTTTGTCACCGAGAGGTTCGGGTCGTTGTAGAGCTCCTTGGCGAAGTAGTACGCGATGAACAACGCCCAGGCGAGCGCCTTCTTGTCGGCAGTAAGCTTGGACAGCACGTCCGGGTCTGTGAGGAGTCCCTCGGCGGTTCCGGTGAGCATGGACGTCTGTGCGGCAAGCCAGTCGTCAAGCGACCCACCGGCGAGCCAGACCTCCATGGCCGAGACAAGCATCGGCTTGAGCATGCCGATGGCAACCGCTCCCACGACACCCAGATACGTGCCGCTTGCCACGCCGAAGGCGATGTCGCCGCACCACGAGACCCAATCGAGCGTGTCCTCGATCTGCTGGATCCACCAGCCCATGTCCATATACTCGTGCGCTTCTTTGGTGAGCTGGTCGTGCGCAAAGCTCCAGAGCTGCATGCGCATCAGATAGAGGCCCTCGGCGCCCATCGTGAGCGAGCGCTCGTTCACAAGCGCGTAGAGGCGGTCCTGATACTCGTGCGGAACATAGAACTGAATGACGTCCCGGCAGCCATCGAGCTCTGTCTGCCATGCTGCCGAGAAGGGATCGGTGTTGACGCCCAGCAGCCTGACCGGTACCAGCGCGCTGAAGTGCTCTTCATCGTGACCGGGCACGCTGGCACGCAGGGCGGCCGACAACGCTTCGCCGCCGGTAGGCAGCTGCCGCTCGATGGCGACCCGGAATGTGGCGCTCGGCACATTACCGGAGCGCACACCCTTAGCCTCGGTCAAAAGTCCGCCCGACTTCAGGCCCGCATAGCCCGCGGTCCCCGCCTCGCTGCCTATCTCAAGACGCACCCGCTGCGCAAGGCTGATGTCGGGCGAGATCGTATTGGTGGCGACGTCGCGGACAAAGACCCGCACGTCGATCTCGGCAGGCGTGGCGCTGCCGTCAGCTTTCAAGTGGAACGCCCCGGTGGAAGGGTCGACGTTCGTGCGGTCGATGAAGAGCCCCTCCTGCGTGACGATGACCTCGATCTCACGCTTGAGGGGCGGGAGGTCCTCGGTGACAGCCAACACCACGAGCGTGGACGCGGTCTGCGGACGCGCGGGATCCAAACGGTCGCCGGCGCTCTCGGTGAGCGTGAGCGTGGCGGTCGTCGCGCCCGTGGAGGTGATGTCGGGCGTTGCGATCAGGCGCGAACCCTCGCGCCACTCGGTGTCAAAACGCCACTGCATCCCGCTGCCGCTTTCCACCCAGACGTTCATCTCGACGCTCTGCCCTGAATCAGCGGCAAGCGAGACCTGGTCCATGGATGCCTCGACCTTGGGCAGACGGGCGAGCGTGATAGGCACGACCGCCGAGAGGGGCTTGTCCCCCACCAGAGCGCTCACGCGCACCGTGGCGGTCTCAGGCGGCTGCACGAAGGTGGACGAGTCAGGCCGGGATGCCTGCACCCTGATCGCTCTGCCGTCCTCATAATCCACGGGCACGGAGATCTCAAGCCATTCGGAGTCTTCGGCAAAGGTGATAGATGCACGCAGAGCGGCGGGGTCGAGTGCCGGGTTCATCGCGTCGGCGCCCACAAGCTCGATGGCAGCCACAAGGGTGATCGAGTCATCGCCCTCCGTGCGCAGTTCGAGCTTGCCGGCAGGTTCAAGACGCGTGGCGATCCGGCTGATGCCGGCAGCGGCAACCGCTACGGTGGCAGAGGTCATACCCAGCGGTGCTGCCGCCTGAACGGTGATCCCGGAGCCCAACGCGACGGTGCCGGCCTGCCACACGAGCGCGGAGAGCGTCCCGGATGCGCTGGCGGGTTCCACGCTCACTCCCGCCGGAGGACTCAGGGTGATCGCAGCTTCCGGGGCAGGCTGATAGCTTCCGTTGGGCAAGACCCGGAAGGCCTGTGCGGTGAGCGTGGCCGAGTGCGTCTCGCTCACGGTGAGCCGGTTCACCGAGAGTTGCAGCACGTAGCCCACCGGCTGGTTCGGATCAGGGTCACCCTCTCCGTTCTTGGCGCGCACGCTCGCGGCAGCTCCGGCGATCGCGATCGCTGCGGCAGCCACGGCGCCGATGCCGCCGGTCACCGTGCGCCAGGGCGAGGAAGTGCCACCCGCCGGAGTCGCCGGACCCGCGCTTGCACCGGAGGCGTTGAACCGCAGCGAGGCGAGGACCGACTCGATGTCGTTGGTCATCGAGTTGAAGTTGGCCTCGGACTCATCACTTGCGATGGTTCCGCCACCGGAGACGTAGATCCCGCTGCTATCGTTGATGGGGATCCAGTACTGGTACTCGGTCTGGAACCAGTTGCTGTATCTGCCGGCATCGGGGTCCGCGTACTCCTTGAACACGCCGATGTTCGACCACGCCTCAAGCCCGCCAAGGGTCGTCTTCTGCGCGCCTGTCCACACGTAGTCCACCTGGACCGCTACCTGATCCGCGCTCCCGTAGAGCGTCACCGATCCGCCCGAGCGTGCGGCGAAGTCCTCAAAAGACGTGTAGAAGTGCTCCTCCGGCTGACCGGTGTAAGGGTTCTCAGGAGTCTTGGAGTTGACGTAGACGCTGGCCTCGCCGGTCCAGTCGTCGACGTTCTCGCCGTACTCACCACTCGCCGAGAAGGAGTCCTCGTCGTTGCTGCCTACCATCCAGAAGCCGGGAATGTCATAGCTCGTCACGAGCGTATCGGCAGCCAACGCGATCGTCGGCAGTATGAGCAGCGCCGCAATGGAGACGAGCATGCAGATAGCGGTGGTCCGGCGGAGTCGGGTGCGATTGCGTGTGCGCATCTACGACCGCCTCCTCAGTGCCACCGAAGCCGTCTTGAGCGCCATGAGAAGCGCCGAAGCGGTAGCTATCGCCATGGGAGCGAGTGTGAGCAGCGGCGTCCCTCCGGCGAGCCCGCCGATGAACGTCCAGCCGAGTGAGACCACCTGAACGAGTGCGGTCAGAAGCGAGACGATGCCCGTAAGGCTGCGAAGCGCGCCGCCTTTGGAACCGGTGGCCAGGGAGAGAAGCGATGTGAGTCCCCCACCGAGCGCGCGCGGGATAGCGCCTGCAAGCGCTGCGGGACCGCCGGAGACGCCTGCGACGAACAGGTCGAGCGCCGTGGTCGCCGCCATCGAGAGACCGGGACGCTTGAGAGAGCGCTGCATCGCGGTCCGTGCCGTTGGCATGGCTGCGCGAGAGAGCATCGCGCGCAGATCAGGGGTCTGGCCCGCAACGATCGTCTGCCATGGGAGTCCGCTCGCCATGGACGCGACGCTGGCGACTTGTGAGGCCGCCCCGTATGCGGCTGTGACGGCGCCCGAAGCGCTGCGTGTCTGTGGAGCAGGGCTGGTGCGTGGCTGCCCGCACCTGACACAGAATCGACTTTCAGCAGTCAGTGGAGCCCCGCATCCTGTGCAGAATCCCGCAGAACCCTGAGCCACAGCGCCTCCCCCGATAGATGTCCCTGTGGCGACTATATCCTGACGAGATTCGCGCGTCTGCATGCTTTCTTGAACAGGGGACAGCAAACGGCGACCCGCCGGAGCGGATCGCCGCAGTTCAAAGCATATGGCGGAGGCGTGTGCGAATCGAACACACCCAGGACGCTCTTCACGCCCCACGTCGGTTTTGAAGACCGCGGAGCCCACCAGGACCCATTCGCCTCCAGGGGGGTATTCTCCCGACCGACCCCTCACGTGTCAAACAGAATCCCTAGCCGCTGACCTTGCCCAGCGTCCTGATGTCGCCCTCGCGCTTCGTGACGCCCTGCGCATCGAAGTACTCCAGCAGCGGCACGATGTACTTACGGCTGGACCCGGTGATGTCACGCGCGTCTTTGGGCGCTATCTCCCCATGCTCGCGTAGATAGGCGACGATCTTCTCGCGTGCATCGGCTACCGCCCCTGCCGAGAAGTGCAGGTCTCCTCCCAGACGCACCAGGCTCCCGGATGCCACCAGCTTACCCAGGGCCTTGCGGGCGACACCCACGTCGATCCCGGCCACGGCGGCAAGCTCCGGCACCGTCTGCGGCGCCAGTCCTTGCGACTCAAGCAGCGGCGCCAATGCGGCAAGCGCGTTCTCCTCCTCGGCCAGCGCGGATACGGCAGCCTTGGGATGACGGACCTGTCCGCCGTCGGTTGCCGCAGTCCCCCGCTCGATCGCTACGCCAAGCAGCGCATCGAACACCTTGGGTGCCAGGCGTCTGTCGATCTTGTCTCGCAGCGCGGAAGCGGCGATGCCAGTGGCCTTGGGCGACGCCTCGTGGAACGCCAGCAGCTCCCGTTCGATGCCCGCAAGCATGGCCTCGAACGCCTCTTGCGAGACGAAGTAGATCTCACCGGCCACCTTCACACGTTCGAGCCTGGCCTGATTGAGCTGGTCGGCCACCTGTGAGCGCGGAACACCGAGCGTGGACGCGACCTGCGCCGACGTCATCGGCATGCCGCGCGACTCCAGCAACCCTACCGCCGCGGAGGTGAGATCGTGAGCGAGCAGCGCTTCGAGCAGTTCGCGCTCGTGCGGACGCAGCGTCGTGCGGCGAGGCGGGAAAGCGTCCAGAACCGCGCCGCCGCCGATGGTGAAGACCGGCGAGTACGATCGCACTATATAGCGGTCGCCGTAACGCGGCGAGAGCGGCTCCTCCAGGCGGATCTGCGCGAAACCGGACTCGCTGGGAGCCAGGCGCTCCACTTCCATGAGGAGCGCTCGGCCCAGCACCACGCGGGTGCCGTGATGCACGTGCACGCGTGTGCCGCTCTCAAAGGGCAGCTCGTTGCCGGCAAGGTACGTGAACAGGCCGTCGAAACGATCGGTGACGGTGAGCGTATCCGGCGCCGCCACGATGTCGCCGCGTGAGATATCGTCTTTCTCCAGACCCACCAGGTTGAGCGCCACACGGTTTCCTGCCACAGCCTTGTCGACGGCCTCCGAGTGTACCTGGACGCTACGGATGCGACCGGTCCTGCCCGACGGATAGAGTTCGATCTGATCGCCCGGCGAAGCGACGCCGGACCACAGAGTCCCGGTCACGACAGTGCCGGCGCCCGCGATGGTGAAGACTCTATCGACCGGCAGGCGCATGAGCATGTCGCCATGGCTCGACCGGGTATCCTCGGCCACCATGTCTATCGTGGTGCGCAGCTCGTCGATCCCGGCGCCGGTCTTGGATGAGACGGCCACCACGGGCGCGCCGTCGATGGATGTGCCCATCAGCAACGTGCGCACGTCCTCACGCACAAGCTCCAGCCACTCGTCATCCACCAGATCGCTCTTGGTAAGCGCAACGACGCCCTTCGGTATGCCGAGAAGGTCGATGATGGCCAGGTGCTCACGCGTCTGCGGCATCACGCCGTCATCCGCGGCGATCACCAAAAGCACCACGTCGATGCCGGTAGCGCCCGCCACCATCTGGCGCACGAAACGCTCGTGACCGGGAACGTCGACGACTCCCATACTGCGACCGCTGGGGAGTTCAAGGCGCGCGAAGCCCAGCTCGATGGTGACGCCGCGCTCCTTTTCCTCGGGAAGGCGGTCGGGATCGGTGCCGGTGAGCGCTTTGACGAGCGCGGATTTGCCATGGTCGATATGCCCGGCGGTGCCGAGCACCAGAGAAGTGCTCACGTCCTACGCCTCCCGGGTCGCACGCTTGAGGGCGTCTGTTATCTCGGCTTCCTCGGCAGGTATGAGCGTACGCGGATCCAGCAGCAGGCGGCCGTCTTTGATGCGGCCCACGATGGTGGGCTCGGCCAGGCGCAAACGGCGCTCCAGCTCCACCACGCTCATGTGGACCGGCACTACCGAGACGACCGTGGTGGGGATGTCGGCCATGGGCAGCGCACCGCCACCCGCGCGCGACACGTCCGGAGCGGTCTGCACTTCGCACGCATCCCCGCAGGCCACCGATATCGCTGCAGCGAAGGAAGTAGCACGGGACCTGAGCTCGGCGGCCGGGATGGTGAGCATGCGCAGCGTGGGGACCTCGGTCAGCAGCCGCTTCTCGTCAAGATAGAGTCGCAATGTGACCTCAAGGGCGGCCAGCGTCATCTTATCCAGGCGCACCGCGCGCGCCAGAGGGTGCTTCTTGAGCTTCTCGATGGTGTGCCACTTGCCCACAAGGATGCCGGCCTGCGGACCGCCCAGGAGCTTGTCACCCGATGCCGAGACGATATCGGCGCCTGCGGCCACAGCGCTTCCCAGTGTGGGCTCGCCCGGCAATCCGAATCGCGCCAGATCGATCAGCACGCCGGAGCCCTGGTCTTCGAAGACAGGGACGCCGTGCTGCGCGCCCAGGTGGACCAGCTCCGGCAGCGAGACCTCCTCAGTGAAACCCACCACACGATAGTTGGAGGAGTGCACCTTGAGCAGGAGTCCCGTGTCAGCCGTGAGCGCGTTCTCGTAGTCGCGCAGATGCGTCTTGTTGGTGGTGCCCACCTCGACCATCTTCGCGCCGCTCTCGCGCATGATGTCCGGGATCCGGAAGCTGCCGCCTATCTCCACCAGCTGACCGCGGGAGACGATGGCCTCCTTGCCGCGCGCCAGGCCCGCGATGCCCAGAAGCACCGCAGCGGCGTTGTTGTTGACCGCCATGGCGGCCTCCGCGCCGGTGAGGCGCTTCAGCAGCTCCTCCACGTGCACGTGACGCGAGCCGCGCTCGCCGCTGTCCACGTCGTACTCCAACGTGGAGTAGCCGCGAGCTACTTCGGCCACCGCGTCTGCAGCCGCCTCAGCTAGAGGCGAGCGACCCAGGTTGGTATGCACCACGATGCCCGTGGCGTTGATGACGCGATGCAACGAACGCTTCACCGCAACGGCCAGCAGGCCGGCTGCCCGCGCAACGACGACGTCGTCGCTGACGCTCTCGACATGACCGTGCCTGATGCCGTCACGGGTCTCGTCGATGGCGTCTCGCAACGCATCCAGCACAAGCGGCCGCGGGTGTACTGCGGTAAGTGCGGCAACATCCTCCCTTTCGAGAAGACGGTCCACTTTGGGCAGTGTGCGAAGAAGCTTCTGAGTATCCATGCAGCTATTCTAGCCCAGCACGCGCCGGGCGGCACTGAACGTCTATCCGATGCTCACAACATCGCTTGCGGCCATGAAGGTCCGGGCGGTTCCGTTCATGTCCCCGACCTCGCCGACCGCGAGCGTGTCCGTGAGCTTGTGGTAGTCCAGGCATGTACCGCACGACTTGATGGTCACACCGTCATCGGCAAGCAGCCTGATATCTGCCAGTGCACCGGAGCCTTCACAGGTGAGCCTGACGCCGCTGTTCATGAACAGCACCGCACCGGGCTTGGCCTCGGCCCGCGCCAGCGAGTACAGAAACGACTGCATCAACCGTGTGCCAAGCTCCCTGTCACCGTCGCCGATACTGTCGGAATTCACGAATACGACTTTCACCTGCATGCCTCCTTATCGGACGACAAGCCTGCCCGGCTCGCCTGCGGTCATCCGTCCCACGATGCATCCGTCCTCGCCGTGTTCCTCCAATGCCGAGAGAAGCGCGTCGGCTTTGGCCGGGTCCACGGCCATGAGCAGTCCCCCGCTGGTCTGCGGGTCTGCCAAGACGCCCTTCCAGTCCTGCCCGGCGCTGCCCCAGTCTATGAACTCGTTCAGGAACCGGATCACGTCGGTCGTTCGTCCCGGTCGTACCATCTGCGCTGCGTACTCCATGACGTTGGGCCAGACGGCGACTCCGGAAAGGTCTATCTCGGCACCAAGACCGCTGCCCAGCGCCATCTCGCGCACATGGCCCAGCAGCCCGAAGCCGGTGATATCCGTACCCGCATTCACGCCCACTTCCACCATCGCTTCGCTGGCAGCCCTGTTCAGGTGCGCCATCGACTCGATGACCTCGGCCAGGGACTCCTCGGTCTCAAGCCCCTGCTTGAGGGCCGTGTTGAGGATGCCCACGCCGATGCGCTTGGTCATCACCAGCAGGTCGCCCTCGCGCGCGCCGACGTTGCGCACGACCTTGTCCGGGTCGCATACGCCCATGACCGAAAGCCCGTATTTGGGCTCCTTGTCGTCGATGGTATGGCCGCCCACGATGACGGCGCCCGCCTCACGGACCTTATCGGCGCCGCCCTGCAAGACTTGTGCGACCACCTCGGCAGGTAGAGAGCATGGCATCGCCAGGAGGTTCATCGCGGTGAGCGCACGCCCACCCATGGCATAGATGTCAGAAAGCGAGTTTGCCGCCGTGATGCGCCCGAAGTCATAGGGGTCATCCACCATGGGCGTGAAGAAGTCGACGGTCAGCAGCACTGCTTGATCGCCGAGCAGATAGACCGCAGCGTCGTCGGATGTCTCAAACCCTGCCATCAGGTTGTCCGACTCGCCGGGAGAAAGATGTTCAAGTATGGCTGCCAGGTCACCCGGACCCCACTTGGCGGCTCAACCCGCCTTTGTGGAGAGCCGTGTGAGTCTGATCTGGCCGGGGTCGCTCATCTGACCTCCTGCGGTAAGGGATCAAGGCAAGGCATAACGGCGTTTGATACGTCGGTGCCGAAGTCATTATGCCACTTGAGGAGCCGGCGTGCTTTACGCGCCGCAAACGTCGGCGTCGTCAGGGAACGGGGCAACGGGCTCGGTGAAGTAGAAGCCCTGGCCGTACACGACGCCGAGGGACTCCAGCATGGCGAGCTGCTCAGCGGTCTCGATCCCCTCGGCGATGAGCTTGACATCCATGCGGTCGGCAAACGTCACCAGGCTCGTGACAAGCTGCTGGCGCGCCTCGTCGGTATCCACGCCACGCGTGAGCGACATGTCGATCTTGAGCCACTCCGGTCTTGTCTCGGCCAGACACTGCAGCGAGCCGTAGCCCGCCCCTGCGTCATCCACAGCGATAGCAAAGCCCAGCGTGCGCAGATACTCCAGCGTGGAGCGGAATGTCGGGAAATCTGTGATAGCAGCGCGCTCCGTGATCTCCAAGACGATCTGGCCCGGAGAGAGATCCGCCTCATTGAGCATCGATGAGAACACCACATCGCGCAGCTCGGGATCCACCACGGCCTCCGGCTCGATGTTGATGAACATCAACCGGTTGGCCGGCATCTGGCTTGCCACCTGCAGGGCCTTATGGCGACAGAGGCGCTCAAGCTTGAGCACAAGATCCGAGTCATAGGCGACCTTGAACAACTTGTCCGGACGCTCGAACTCACCGCCTTCGGGACCGCGTGTCAGCGCCTCATAGCCCATCACGGTGCGATCAGGCAGATGGATGACCGGGTGGACGAACGTGCGCACGTCCTCATTGGAGATGATGTCTCTGAGGCGCGCCTTACGCTCGTCGGCATCCACGGCCTCGCGGGAGTCGGCCTGGTCAAGTGCCTGGTCCAGCGCGTCGTGCACGATGCGCTCAAGACGCTTGCTCTTGTCCTGCCTGACCGTAGCGGCGCCGACATAGCAACCGAACTTCAAGAACACGGGAAGGTCGAGCGCAGAACGAAGGGCTCTGCACACGCGACCCTCCACGCGACGCGCAAGACTGGAGAGATGCTCGTTCACCATGACGTCACTCGTTCGTGGCGGCGAAAGCAGCACCACGAACGCGTTTCCGGAGATCATGAGCTCCGCGATGATGTCGCTGTCGCGCAGCTCACTGCCGGTGATCTCCTCAAGCGCTACTGCGACCTTTCGCATCACGTCGTCAAAGACCTGCCAGCCGTAGATCTCCTCGATCTTGGAGTACTTCACTATGTTAATGCACAGAAGCGATATCTCGCCGCGCTCTTCAAGCAGCGACTCGATGCGCGGGAACAACAGCGGCGTGGTAGGCAGGCCGGTGACCGGGTCGAAAAGCAACCTGCGGATCTCAGGATGCGCCTCGATGGCCGCATGGAACTCGAGCCACGACTCTAGCAGGTACTTGTGCGACTCGTGGCGTCCCGTCATGACGAGCTCCGATTCTCCGTCGACCACCTGGGTGACTCTGACATTGCACTAACTATAGGACAGGCGCAACGCGGCCGCCCCGTTGGAGGCGAGCGGAACACCGAACGTCTTGCCTCCCACATCGGCAGGGATGCCGCCGCGTGCATCCGCCACACTGGCGACGACACGCTCCACGGACAACATCGCGGTCACTGCCTCTGGTGAATGATTCAACGCGATGACGATATCATCCTCCTCGCCCATGAATACTGCGACCTCAACCTCGGGAGTATCGCAGTCCACGATGGGACCCGCCCCTGCAGCCCGCGCGACCGATTCGTACACGGTGCGAAGCAGGTCCCGAACTGCCGCCGGTGCCGCCCACGGATCGCCCTGTGCCAGGGCCCGCTCAAGCGGTGCGGCGATATAGACCGCCTTGCCCTGACCGTACTGGTTCACCGTCAGCAGCGGACTACCGGTCGCATCAGTAGCGACGATGGTGGCTCCGCCGTGACCCAGCAGCGCGAAGTGCGGCAGTTCGAGCCGCGCGTCGAACGAGCACAGCTCACCCAGTACGCCCGGCTGCGCGACCCTGCACGACACCGTACGCCGCACGCCGTGATCGCCGAGGAACTCGATGCCGAATACCTCTCGCACCGCGGGGTCTGTGTCGCCACCGCCGTAGCTCATGACGACTGAACCGCCACCCTGCACAAACGCGGCGACCTCGCTCCACGTCCCCGGGCTGAGTTTCATCGCCGAGGGGATGATCAGCGCGTGGTGCGCTCCCAGTTCATCACCCTCGCGCACCACGTCGACCGGCAAGTGCGCCTCTTTGGCACCGATGTATGCCTGAAGACATGCGCGCGGTCCGTACAGGCCCGCGAGCGATGGCAGCGGCTCGTACCTCTCGGCGGGCATGAGCACCGCGACGCGCTCGGGAGCCGGCTGATAACGCCGTCTATCCACCCGCGCGGCCACGCGTGCGAACCGCTTGATCTCGCCGAGGGACGGTTTGACCTCACCCTCGACGTCCGCCACTCCCACCAGCACCTCGAAAGGATCGCGGAAGTACGGCTCGCGCTTCTCGGTCTCAAGGTCACGATAGCGCCTCACCATCACGCCCGAGGCGCCGTTCATGAGCGCCGAGTAGAGCGACGTGCGGATGGACGCGGCCTCCTCGGCCAAAGAGAAGTCGAGCGATTGCACACCCACCCCATCAACGAGCACAGGCAGGTCTCTTGCGGCAGCACGCAGCAAGAAGCCCTCAAGGTAGGTGGCGGGACCGGAGGTCACCGGACCCTCGGCGGCATACACCCGGTAGGGCGCCGTCAGGTGGCTGACCGCGTACTCGTTCATATCGATCGCGCCGCGCGCGTCAACACCGGTGGTTCGATACAGCGTCTCCGGATCCACGCCCAGAAGGACCGGACGCTCCACGTCCACCTCCCTGATGGCGTCACGCAGCATCGTCGTCCAGCGCTCAATGTCCGACTCCGACTTGAAGCCGGTGCAGAACGCCTCGTTGGCGAGTTCCCATCCCCAGACCACAGGATGGGCGCGATACCTGTTCACAACACGCTGTGCCAGTGAGATCTCGCGCTGGATGAGGTAGTCGTCGGTGCGCGGGTCGCGGCGCTTGCCCCAGGGCACGTCGGTCATCTCGGCGAGACGATCGTCGGCGAACAAACTCACGAGGACCTTCATGTCGTGTGCCGAGGCCATGTCCAGTATCGCGTCAAGACGCCCCGCGGCGTCCTCGTCATACTGGCCCACCTGGGGCTCGAAGTACTTCCACGACACGAAGATGCGCACGAGCCACACGCGCGCATCGGCCAGCGCGGAAAACTCGGGCTCCATATCGCGGTCGTACCAATCCGCCCAGCCCCGACGCTCCTCGTCCAACGGATAGAGGTCGATACCTATGGGGAACTCGGCCTGCCGGACGATCGCATTCTCAACATCTTTGGAGGAGTGCTCATCAGTGGCGCTCACGAGGCACCTCCCTCGGCGTACTCGTCATACAGACGCCAGAACAAACCCTGCCGGCGGGTGTCATAGTACGCCGCGCGACGTACCTCCCAGTCCGCCTCGGCATGCAAACCTTCGGTGAGATGGACCGCAGCCAGCCCGAAGCGCGCGCGGACGCACGCCGGGTCCAGCCTGATGGCCACGCGATACGCCTTCTTCGACTGACTGTAGCGCTGCAGGCCCAGAAGCGATTCGGCGAGCAGCACGTGTGCCAGCGCATGCTGCGACGCCGCTTTGGTGAACGCGATGAACACGCGCGCCGCGTGTTTGCTCAGCCCGGCGCGTCTGCTGTAGACCACGCCTAGCGTATAGAGCGCGGTGGCGAGGTCAGGCTTGATGGCGACAGCGCGCAACGCACATGCCATCGCCTCATTCGCGGCCTCCTGCTTGAGGTAGGTGAACGCCGCAAGCGCAAGAGCATCCGCATCATCGGGATCCTCGTCAAGGACCATCCGGACGAGCTCCGCGGTCACGAACAGGTCATCGGCGCGTGCTGCCAGAGCTGCAGCACCCAGACGGCTATCGCGGTCTTCACGCACTTTGGCGGGGTCCACGGCCCGATCGGGCGCGGACCGTATGCCCAGAAGCGCGAAGAACAGGTCGTCTTGGCTGGGGTCGAGCTCTCCCGCCTTCCGGAATCCCGGGAGCGCCGTGGCCATCCCCTCCCGCTTCAGCGCGGCGATCGCGAGATTGTAGAGCGCTCGCGCTTCTTTGGGGTCCAGCTCCAGGGCACGCTTCCAGCTATCGATCGCCTCTTCCTCGAACTGCGCAGCGGCAAAGGCCTCGCCCAATTGGACGTGCGCTGTCACAAGGTCCGGTACCACTTCGGCAAGCTCGTGCCAGACAAGCACGGACTGATCCCACATGCCGCCGCGGCGGTCATAAGCCAGACCGAGCGCGAGATACGCCGGCGAGCAGTCCGGATCAAGCTCGATGGCACGCGTGGCCTCGGCGATCGCCTCGTCGTAGAAGTCGCCCTCAAGCAGCAGATGCGCCAACAGGCAGTGCGCGAACGGCTCCGCGTCGTTGACGGCAAGCGCGTCGTAGCATGCCTCGACCGCCGCCGGGACCTGCTCGCTACGCGCAAGCCCTTCGGCCATGAGCACCTGCGACGAGCGTGCAGTCACCGCACCTCACCGCCTTCAAGGTCTGCGACGACCTTGCCCAGGACACGCAGCGCGCTTTCGGCGCCGTGCACGATACCGTTGGCGCCCACTTCCCGGGCCAACGAGGGTTCCGCGTTGAAGGGACTTCCCGCCACGAGCACCACGATGTCATCGTGACCCGCGGTGGTCAGCATCTCGCGGACGCGCACCACCGAGTGCGCGACGGCGAGCATCTCGGCACAGACGATGACGATACGTGCGCCCGTCTCCTCGATGCGCTCGAGGAAGTCGGCGGGGCGCACGTCCAACCCCAGGTCGTTCACTCGATAGCCGGACTCTTTGAGCGCGGCTGCGATGATGTCTTTGCCCACGGTGTGGCGGTCTCGCTGCATCACGCCGACCACCACCGTCACGCCTGTGTCCTGACGCCCGACGGGCGGCACAACAAACGACCCGACCTGCTCGGCGGTCACTGAAGCCTGCGTGAAGGCGAACTCGTCGACCTCGCCGTTGGCCCATGCACCGCCAAGAAGAGCCATCGCCGGCACGTACAGCGTGTCGAACAGCTGAGCTTGGGTGACGCCTGACGCACGCACGGACTCGATGACCCGGATGGCTTCAGCCGGATCCTGTCCCACGAAGGCCTGATAGAGGCGAAGTGCATCCTCGGTTGCCACGAGTCCCGTGCGCTCCTTTCAAGAAGCGTGTCACTGTTCACAGTATGGCAGACGCCGGGCGAGCCACGATACTGACCGTATCGCCCACCTTCGCGTCAACAAAGGTACTGGTAGCGGTGGTGGGATTCGAACCCACACGGCCCGGAGGCCAGGGGTTTTTAAGACCCCCTCCTGTACCAATTCGGATACACCGCCGCTTGTGTCCTGCTACTCCTGGTGCGCCCCATCGGCATGATACAGATCAAGCACCATGCCGTAGAGGATATCCTGCTCGCTGATGAGCGTCGAATCCACCCCTGCCAGAGCCAGCGCTGTCTCCAACACGATCGCACCGCCAACGATGACGCCTGCGCGCTCGGGCTCAAGTCCCGGGAGTGCACGCCTCTTGGCCAGCGTCATGGCTGAGAGCTCTTCGCGCAGCTCCGAGAGCCTTCCGCCCGACAGCTCATAACCGTGGATGACCGTGGGATCGTACGGCTCCAAAGCCAGATCGATAGCGGCCAGGCTGGTTGCTGTGCCCGCCACCGACACCATCACGCATGGACGCGACCTCAACTGACTGAAGTACGGGCGCAGCTGGTCCGCCACCCACGCGGAGGCTGCCAGGACCTCGCGGCGGGCGGGCGGGTCGCTCTGCAAGAACAGCTCGGTCACGCGACGGGAGCCGACGTCGACAGAACGCGCAAGGCTCACGCCGCCGTCAAGTTCAGCGTCCCCCGTGCTCCCCAGCACCAGCTCCGTCGAACCGCCGCCCACATCCGTGACAAGCACGTTCTGGCCGCTCATGCCGTAGGTCGCCCCGGCAAAGGAGAGCGCGGCCTCGCGCTCGCCCGCGATAATCTGCGGACGGATTCCTCTGGCAGCACAAGCATCAAGAAAGACCTCGCCGTTGCCGGCATCCCTGGCCGCCGATGTGGCGTATGCGACCACCCGGGCCGCACCAAGCTCAAGAGCCTCCCGGTGGAACGCGCCGATCGTCTCGGCTACTCGCTCTATCGCCGCTGACGACAGAACGCCCGTCCCGGTCCATCCCTCGCCAAGATGGGTGATGGCGTGGCGGCGGACGACTTCTGTGATCGCACCGTCCTCGACGTCGGCAACCAACAGCCTCGTGGTCACAGTCCCGATGTCGATAGCTGCCAGCCGCTCATGTTGCAGCGTCACTCGTCTGCCCCCTTCATGCAGCGTGAATCGTCACACTCGCGCTCGAGTCCAGCGAGAACGGCACGACCGATAGGGTCGTCTATTCCGCCGAGAAACGCCGCAACATGCGCGTGGAGGCACTTCACTTTGAGCGAGTCGCGCTGACCCGCGATGCCTACCGTCCAACAGCGGTCCACGCCCCCCGCTTCGGCTTGACGCAGCCTTCGATAGACCTCGTCGGCAGCGCGCATCTCGTCGGCGAGTCCGGCATCAGCCTCAAGTCGATCGGTCCATACCGTGACCGCGCCTTCAGACTCAAGCGCAGATACACGCTCGCACAGGAAGGGACAGGTGAGCCAGAACAGTGTCGGGAACGGCTCGCCGTCCAAATCCGAACGAGTGGCGATCACGGTTGGTGCACCATGCCGACAGCGAGAAGCAGGTCGCCAGTTGCCGCGTGGCTCGCGGCCCAACTGCCTCGTGACGGTCTCGTGGTCCAGAGTCATCGCATTCCAAAGAGCGCATCAAGGACTCGGGTCCACAATGAAGCTGACTCGTCTTGGGCACTGCGGGTCTTCGCGTCCACTGCATCCGGGTCACGATCGGGGTCTTCCTTGCCGGTGACCACATATGCCTGCTCGCCGTCTTTGACGAGGCCCAGGTTCTGCCGAGCTGCTTCCTCGACTCCCTCAGGCGTCTTGAGACGGTCGATCTGCTCGGCAAGCTGGGAGTTCCGGTCCTTCAGACCTTCAAGCTCCGCTTCTAACGACGCAACCTGACGCTGCTGCTGATACTGCAGTCGGAGCACGGGATACAGAGTCCACACCGCAGCCAAGAACACGCCCAGCGCGATAAGGAACGCCAGAGTCGATCGATTGCGGCGTCGTGGTATGCCACGCTTGGCAGAGGTCTTCCGAGTGTTTGCCGAGGTACGGCGCGACGACGCTCCAGACGACCCCTTCTTGGACGAAGAGGTGCGCCGAGCGTTCGCTGAAGCCCCGTTCTGCGTTCGACGTGCAGCGCTCATGGGTGCCGTCCGGTACTACGTGAAGGCCAGCGATACTATTCTGGGGAGCCGATGACTCCCTGCAGCGATTCTAGCACCGTGAACAGTCGTTGGAAACACTCTATCTCACCTTTAGCCTTAGGCGGCCACACCGCTTCAGCTGGTGTTATGCAGTGCGTACCTGGATGAGATCGGTAGACCCGGGCGTGTTCACGGCGACTCCTGCGGTCAATGCCACGAGGTCTCCCGGCCCGGCGAAGCCGGCGGCTCGTGCCGCATCGACTGCCTGGTCGAGCATGCTGTCGATGGTCTCGTGACGATCCACCAGCACCGGAGTGACGCCCCACACCAATGCAAGTCTCCGTGCGACCGCAGGGTCGGGCGTTATGGCGATGACGGGCACAACAGGTCGCCTCGATGCAACTGCCCGGGCGGTCGCGCCCGATTGTGTCGCCGTCACGATCGCTGCTATGTCAAGGTCCCCCGCCAGCTCGCACACAGCTGCGCTGACCGCCCCGGTGACGTCGCGCTCCCCTCTCCGTGCGGGCGTCACCCACGACGTACGGTCCGCATCCGCCTCGGCGGTCACGGCTATGCGCACCATCGTGGAGAGCGCCACGACGGGATACTCACCCACGGCAGTCTCGCCCGAAAGCATGAGCGCGTCCGCTCCGTCGAACACCGCGTTTGCCACGTCCGATGCCTCAGCGCGCGTTGGCCGGGGCGCCGAGGTCATGGACTCGAGCATCTGGGTCGCAATGATGACGGGCTTACCGGCAGCCTGACATCCGTCGATGATGCGCCTCTGAATGACCGGGACGTCTTCCGGGGATGTCTCCACGCCCAGATCGCCCCGGGCAACCATCACTGCATCGGCGGCAGCGATGATCTGGTCAAGATCCGAAACGGCCTCATACTTCTCGATCTTGGCGATGATGGGGACCGCACACTCCCCCATCATCTGCCTGAGACGACGAACGTCATCGGCGCTACGGACAAAGGACTGGGCGACAAGGTCCACACCTGCGTCCAATAGCCAGGAGAGGTCCTCTTCATCTACAGGCGTGATCGCGTCAACCCCAAGACGTACCCCGGGGACGTTGAGCCCCTTGTGGCTAGTGATAGTCCCGCCGATCTCCACGATGGTGTGCACACGACCCGGCTCGACTTCGCTGACGACCAGCTGAACACGCCCGTCATCTATCAGCAGCCGGCTACCGGGGACCACATCTCTGGCAAGTCCCTCGTACGTGACACACGCCTCAAACTCATCGCCGACGCAGTCTCCACTGACGATGTCGAAAGACTCACCGGCTCGCAGCACGACACCCGGCGCCATCTCGCCTACGCGCAGTTTGGGGCCACTAAGATCGAGCATGACCGCGACCTGACGCCCCGCAGCGTCCGCCGCCGCACGCACAGCAGCCAACCGACGCTCAAGATCGGCACGCGAGCTATGAGACGAGTTCAACCTGGCGACATCCATACCCGCGTCGACAAGAGCACCCAGTATCTCAGGCGAGTCAGTGGCGGGGCCGATGGTCGCGATGATCTTCGTGCGTCGCATATGGTCTCCTTCGCCGTAGCATCCCCTTCATGCTACCCGAAGCTGCGCCGCGTGAGTCAGAGGAAACGGGAGCGCCCCGAGGAGCGCCCCCGTGACTGATTACCTGATGTTGTAGAACGCATCCATGCCGGGGAATACCGCGGAGTCGCACAGCTCCTCTTCGATACGCATCAGCTGGTTGTACTTGGCCACACGGTCGGAGCGAGCCGGTGCACCGGTCTTTATCTGACCAGCATTCACAGCAACAGTGAGGTCCGCGATGGTCGTATCCTCGGTCTCCCCTGAGCGATGGGAGATCACGCAGGTGTAGCCGGCTCGCTTGGCCATCTCGATAGCCTCGAGAGTCTCTGTCAGAGTCCCTATCTGATTGAGCTTGATAAGAATCGAGTTGGCCACGCCCATCTCGATGCCGCGGCTCAGTCTTTCAGTGTTGGTGACGAACAGGTCATCGCCCACCAGCTGGACCTTGCTGCCCAGGCGGTCGGTGAGAAGCTTCCACCCGTCCCAGTCCTCCTCGGCCATTCCATCCTCGATGCTCACGATGGGATAGCGCTCGACAAGGCCGGCCCAGAACTCCACCATCTCGGCGGAGGTCAGCTCGCGACCCTCGCCTGCCAGGATGTACTTGCCGTCTTTGTAGAACTCGGTCGCGGCCGGGTCGAGCGCGAACATGATCTGGTCGCCAAGCGAGTAGCCCGCCTTCTCAACGGCCTCGGAGATAATCTGCAGCGCCTCCTCGTTGCTGCCCAGGTCGGGCGCGAAGCCGCCCTCATCGCCCACGCCGGTGCCAAGTCCGCGATCGTGCAGTACCTTCTTGAGCGTGTGGTAGATCTCGGCACACATCCGCAGCCCCTCGGCGAAACTGCCTGCGCCCACGGGCATCACCATGAACTCCTGCAGGTCGACGTTGTTGTCGGCATGCGCGCCGCCGTTCAGGATGTTCATCATCGGCACGGGCAGCATGTGTGCGTTCGCACCGCCCACGTAGCTGTAGAGCGTGAGTTCGCACGACTCGGCAGCGGCCTTGGCCACCGCAAGCGACACGCCCAAAATGGCGTTGGCGCCCAGACGTGACTTGTTAGGAGTACCATCCAGCTCCAGCAACAACGCGTCCACACCTCGCTGATCGCTAGCGTCAACGCCGATAAGCTCCGGCGCGATGATCTCATTCACGTTGTCCACGGCGGTCAGCACGCCCTTGCCCAGATAACGCGCCGAGTCGACATCGCGGAGTTCGACTGCTTCAAAAGCACCGGTGGACGCACCGGATGGCACTGCCGCGCGGCCCCAGGAGCCGTCGTCCAGCTCCACCTCGACCTCCACGGTGGGATTGCCCCTGGAATCGAGGATCTCGCGTGCAACGATGTCGGTGATGTAACTCATCTTCACGGACTCCTTCATCTCTCACGTGCCGCTGTCAGCGGACTCCTTGTTCTTGGCCTGCTGCCATAGTCCTTCCATTTCGCCGAGCTCAAGATCGTGGAAGTTCACACCACCTGCGGCGGCCGAATGTTCCATGTCCTCGAAGCGGCGCTCAAAACGCGAACACATGCGCCGTAGCGCATCTTCGGCATCCACACCCAGCTTACGCGCGACGTTCACGACGCTGAACAGAAGATCGCCGACCTCGTCTGCAACTTCAGCAGAGCCCGGTTGAGCGGACTTGATCTCATCGATCTCCTCATGGACTTTCGCCCACACACCGTCGATGTCCTCCCAGTCGAACCCGGCCGAAGCGGCGCGCCTTGAGATCTTCTGCGCGTACATGAGCGCAGGCAGTGTGGGCGCGACGCCCGCAAGCGCGCTCTCGCGTGACTTCTCGACACGCTTGATCGCATCCCAGTTGCGCATCACCTGCGCCGAATCCTCCACCCGGACATTGCCGAAGATATGAGGATGCCGGCGCCGCATCTTGGCGATAAGGCCGGAGATGACATCGTCGATGGTGAAGCGATCCTCCTCGGCAGCTATCTGCGAGTGCAGCATCACTTGAAGGAGCACGTCGCCCAGTTCGTCAGCGAGCTCGGTGCTGTCGTTCGCGTCGATGGCCGCCAGCGCCTCGTATGCCTCTTCGATGAGGTGCTTGCCGAGAGATTCATGCGTCTGCTCCTGGTCCCAGGGGCATCCGTCGGGGCCACGCAAGACGGCGATGATGCGCACCAGCTCGTCGAAGCCCTCAGGCGTAGCGATGCGCGATGGGGAGACATAGATGGCCGTGTTGCGCAGGACTTGTTCGACACGCGAGAGCGCTTCGACATCCATGAGCCGGAGGTCGAACCCGCCACCATCGAGCCATTCCGCCGTCACCACGGTGTGATCCGGAGCGTAGAACTCCAGCAGGCGCATTCCTACGGCACGTGCGACTACCGAGTTACGGACGCCTGTCACTATCAGATGCGTGTCTCTGCGAAACGCCGCGCTCAGCAAAGTGCCGGCGTCAACAAGATCGACGTCTGCAGTGAGGTCGACATCGAGAGCCAGCAGCAGAACCTGGTATGGGGAGGCGATTGGGAACACATCCACCCCGCCGCCGGCGCTGGTGAGAAGGCCCGAGATGACGCCCTCACGAACGAACGGATATCCACCCGACACCAAGACGACGTCACCCTTCTCGGCTAAGCCGAGAAGGGCTTGAACGATCATTCCCGCAGAAGCTTCGGCCGGAAGACCGAGATCGCCGTATGTGGACGCATCTATGTCAAGATCGGCCACGAACTGAGCTGCGGCATGCGCGCCGGAGACGACCACCACGAAGTCGGCATCGCGAAGCCGCTCAACTGCCGCGGCATCTAGTTCGCCGCTCTCGTCAAGCTCCAGGCCAACGATAGCTATCGATCCCACTACAGTGCCCCCCGAAGTGGCCCGGTCCGCAAGCGTTCTACTCGTCTTCCATCTTGAGCGTCTCGTCAAGGATCTCTATGTCCGAGTTAGCCTCGAAATCGTCCATGTATGCGGCGAACGCCTCGCTGCGGCCTTCCTCCAGCAACGTCGAACGGATGCTGTCCGCAACCTCTTCCAACGTCTGCTGGCCACCGGCTTGCTCGTCCACCTTCAAGATGATGTGCCAGCCGAAATCTGACTGCACAAGACCGCTCATCTCGCCCTTGGCGAGGGCGTCAGCGGCGTCTTTGAACTCGGTCACATACATGTCCGTGGAAGCCATACCCAGGTCTCCACCGTTTGCGGCACTACCGGTGTCGATGGAGTACTCCTCGGCAAGCGCGGCGAAGTCGCCACCGTTCTGAAGCTCGGCAAGAACCTCTTTGGCCGTGTCCTCGTCCTCAAGATCGAACAGGATATGGCTCAACTGCGACTGGTCCGAGGTGACGAACATCGCCTTGTTCTCTTCGTAATACTCGGCAACCCGCTCGTCGGTCACCTCGACCTCGGGAGCCACTTTGTTGTAAAGGAACTCATAGAGCAGCTGATCGCGGACGTTGTCCTGCAGGTCTTCCATGGTCATGCCAGCCGAGGCCAGAGCCTCATCGAATGTGGCATCGTCAGCGAAGCCGGACTTGATCGAGGCGATCTGCTCGTCGACCTCGGCATCGGTGACCTCAGCGCCTTCCGCCACAGCGGCCTGGCGAATGAGCAGGTTCTGGACCATGGTGTCCAGAAGGCTGCGCTCATACTCCACCATCAGCGTGGTGTCCTCGGAACCCTCGAACGCCGTGGGGTTCTGGGCCTTGGCCATCTCGAGTATCGCGTCGAATTCAGCCCTCGTGATCACATCATCGTTCACGCGAGCGACATCGTCGCTGCTGCCGGAGCAAGCGGTCACTCCCATCAGCATGCTGACGATAATCAGGCTCATGAACAGCCTGGAAAAGGTCTTCACGTTGGTGCCTCCTGTCGTGGTTGACGGAACTCACTCCGCCTTACGGATAGCGCTGAGTATAGCATCTAGCACGCGCAAGGCGGCGTCTGTAGCGGTCTCATGAGGCTCTTGTGGAGAAGTCACGACGTAGCGCCCGCCGATGGTACATCCGGCCACCGCAAGCAGGCCGCGCTGTGCCGCAGAGAGCTCGACCGGACCCACGTTCACACGCTTGCGCATGATCCTGACCGACGTCGCACCTATCTCTGCAGCCAGCGCCCGAGCGTGCGCGGCACCGATGAGGGCACGCGCAGGTGCGGGCAGTGGACCGTAGCGCTCAGCAAGACTTGCCGCGAGAGCTGCCACGGCATCAGGCGTCGCCGCGCCAGCAAGCCGACGGTACGCGAGAACACGCTCGTCAACGGCGGGTACGTACTCCTCGGGCAGATACGAAGAATCGGGCAGGTCGACGCGGATCTCTGGGTGCGCGACCAATGGCTCACCGCGTGTCTCGGCCACCGCTTCTTTGAGCATCTGCGCATAGAGGTCGAACCCGACGGCAGAGAGGTTGCCGCTCTGGTCGGCGCCGAGCATGCTGCCGGCACCGCGGATCTCCAGGTCACGCATGGCCACCTTGATACCACTGCCAAGCTCTGTGTGTTCCCGGACCGCGGTGAGCCGCTCGTATGCCTGCTCGGTCAGCTGCTGACCGCGCGGGAACAAAAAGTACGCATACGCTCGGATATGGCTTCTGCCCACCCGCCCCTTGAGCTGGTAGAGCTGCGCGAGGCCCAGCCGCTGGCTGTCCTCGATGATCAGCGTGTTGGTGTGCGGGTTGTCGATGCCGGACTCCACGATCGTCGTAGCTACCAGCACGTCTATCTCACCTGCAGCGAAGCGCTCCATGATGCGCTCAAGCTGATGCTCGGACAGCTGCCCGTGGGCAACGCCGATACGTGCCTCGGGGGCGGCGATTCTCACCCGCTCGACCGCGTCGTCGATGGAGTGTACCCGGTTCGAGATGAAGTACACCTGTCCCCCGCGCTCCATCTCACGACGCACCGCGCCCGAGACGACGTCGGGGCTGTACTCGCCAACATGCACCTGAACCGGGAAGCGATTAGGCGGCGGAGTGTCGATCGTGGACATGTCGCGCACCCCGGAAAGCGCCATCTGGAGCGTACGCGGGATGGGTGTCGCGCTGAGCGTCAATACGTCGACTTGCTCGCGCAGGTTCTTCAAGTGCTCTTTGTGCTCCACGCCAAAGCGCTGCTCCTCGTCGATGATGACCAGCCCCAGGTCTTTTGGGCTCACATCCGCCGAGAGAAGACGGTGCGTTCCTATCAGCACGTCCACATTTCCCTTGGCGAAGCCCTCCAGCGCCGCGGACTGCTGAGCCTTGGTGCGGAAACGGGACAGGACCTCAACGCGAACAGGGAATGCGGCAAACCGCTCCGAGAAGGTGGTGAAGTGCTGCTGGGCAAGAATAGTGGTGGGGCACAAGACGAGCACCTGCTTGCCGGATTGCGATGCCTTGAATGCTGCCCTGATCGCGACCTCGGTCTTGCCGTAGCCGACGTCACCGCACACGAGACGGTCCATGGGCTTGTCGGACTCCATGTCAGCCTTGACGTCAGCGATAGCGGCGAGCTGGTCAGGCGTCTCCTCGAAGGGGAACGCCGCTTCCATCTCGAGCTGCCAGGGGGTGTCGGTGTTGAAGGTGTAGCCACTCACCGCTGCCCGGCGGGCATAGAGATCGACCAGGTCGAAAGCGAGCTTCTTGGCGGCCTTGCGAGCCTTGGTGGTCGCCCGGGTCCAGTCGGCGGTATCGAGTCTGGTCAAGCGCGGAGCAGAAGAATCGGGGCCGACGTACTTGGTCACCCGATCAAGCTGCTCTACCGGGACGTACAGCTTGTCCCCCTTGGCGTACTCAAGCAGCAGGTAGTCACGCTCGACGTCAAGAACGGACTTGCGCACGAGCTCCTTGAACAGCGCGATACCGTGTGTGGAGTGAACGACGAAGTCGCCGGGCTTGAATGAGAATGTGAGCTTGGTGACATCGGCTTCGCGCCGCTTCGTTGAACGCGGGAACGCATCATCGATGCTCACAACCGCAAGCCGGGCGTTTGTCATCACGTAACCGGCCGGGACGTCGGCTAGAACGATAGTGACTACCCGGTCAGCAAGCTCAGGGTCATCCTCGGCACGACGCGTACTGAATCCGGCGTGCGTGAGAACCGCCTCTATGCGTTCACGACGACGACGGTCCGGGACAGTGACCACCACCCTATGGCCGGAGCCGATCAGCCCCCGCAACCCACCGATGAACGCCTCTTCACCCCCCGCAACGTCCGGCTGCCGGGACTTGATCTCGCCATCGACGGCACTCCCCGCTCGGAGTATCGACATGAACGTCAGCCGCTGCCTGCCACCAAGATCCAACACTGCAGGACCGGCGAACAGCCCGTCGACGGAGGTCTGGGCTGCTGTGGCGCGGGCGACGAGCTCATCATGATAGCGGGCCATATCATCGAAGAGGGCGCGCGGCTCAGTAAGCACTACCAGGCAACGCGGAGAGAGGAAGTCGGTCAAAGTGCCGGGGTTCTTGTAGAAGACAGGCAGATACGCTTCGATGCCGTCGAAGTAGACGCCCTCTTTGATGAGTTCAAGATCGGCGGCGGCCTGTTCATCATCCTTTTTCTTGCCCAGCACGCGCTCCGCTGCCTGGGCCGCTCGCGTGCCGAGAGCCACTTCGCGACACGCGAAGACCTCGGTAGTGGGCGCGTCGCCGATGTCCTGACCGGTGGAGGGCACGAACCTCCTGAAGGTCTCGATCTCATCGCCGAAAAGCTCAGCTCTCACGGGGTAGAGCCCATCGGAAGGGAAGACATCGAGGATGCCGCCACGGACGGCGAACGTACCCGGCTCATCAGCCTTGTCGCCTCGTTCATAGCCCATGCGCGCAAGCTGAGCGACCGCCTCAGCCAGATCCAGCGTGCCGTGCGCCTCAAGGACAAGCGGTTCGAAGACGTGCGATCCCTGCGGAGGCAGCGCGCGCAGCAGTGCGCGAGCGCTGGCAACCACGACAACGGCACGACCTCGGTCAAGACTATAGAGCGCTCGCGCCCTGCGACCGATTGCGGCAACGTCCGGACGAGAACGATCCCAGGGCATGTCCCTACGCTCGGTGAATCCCAGTATCGACTCATGGGGCAGATAGGTCGCCAGCTGACGTGCGAAGCGCTCGGCCGCATCCTCGCCTGGCACGACAACGAGCGTGGGCCGGGGGTCGCTGGTGAATGCCACCGCAGTGGCCAAAGGACGGACGAATGACCCGACCGCAAGCGTGACGTCAGCCCCCTCCTCCAGCGACGTCAATGTCCGACGCAGGACGGGCTCGGAGCGAAGCGCTCCATCAATCAAAGACAGAAGTGACACGTTCACCTCACACGGGTTCGAACAGCACGAAGACCCGCATCCGGCGACCGGTGCGGGGCCTGCACAGTGTAGGCCCCGCACCACACCTGGTCAACGAGGGGCACGCTACAGCTCGTAAACGCGCACCCATGTCCCGGGCTCTTCCTCGGTGATCCATGGAGGAACCGAGCGGGACATCACGTACTCATGCTCGCGAGGAGCCACCGCCAGGGGTGCGCTCCACCCGAAGGCGGTGATCTCCTCATCGAACACCGTGAAGTACTCGAGGGTCTGCGTATCAAGCGCGCACACCCGCCAGTGCTGCACAGCGGGGCCCGCTCCATTGCTGACACGCGGCTTCGATTCATAGAACAGGTAGCCACCCACGAAGACGCCGTCATTTGCGGCGGTCGAGAGCAGGTCGGTCCCGCCCTCGACGTTCCTGAGCCGGAAGCGACCGGCGTTGCCGTTCTGGTTCAGCTCTGACCACGCGACCATCCCATTGCTGTACGCGGCGAAGTGCGAGAGCGGGGACTCGTTGTCGAGTGTGACCTCCTCGGTGACAGCGCCCGTCTCAGGTTCAAGAACGACAAGCTTGTACTGATCGCCGAGACGCTCGACCGCCTCAGTCAGAAGCAGCGCTCCCGGTTGTGCGCTGAACGTGAAAGCATCGGACCCCGTCCGATAGAGCATCCGCTCCTGGCCGTCAGGGAGCTTCCGGCTCCAAACGCGGGCGCAGTCCACCACTCCTTCCTGCCTGGCGTTCGCGGCCGAGTTGGTCATCCAGTAGACCGTATCCGCGCATACCGAGAAGAGCGGTCTTGACTGGGCCGATGTCACGGTACCGGCGATGAGCTGTGGCTTCCCGATGACTTCACAGCCCTTCAACGGCAGCGCGTAAAGCCTCCACTGCACGTCAAGCGGGCTTCCCTGTTCATCGCCGCTGATCTCCTCCCATACCAGCCACTCATCAGAGCATCGCGTGGAGATGATGTCGAAACCGTCGGGTAGCCCGACCGCATGCTGCACTGCGAGCCGGTGCTCGCCGCTGGAAAGGTCGAGCATGCGAATGGCGCTCAAGCCTGAGTCGATCGACTCGGGCTCCCGTAGACAGGCGATGGTCGCACCGTACCCCTCCACGCGCCCTCCAGCCGGTAACTCGTACTCCCGATACGGCAGAGGCGCATGCGTCGTCTCGGACGCTGCGACCTGTTCCTGTTGCTTTGACTCGGCCTGCTGAACCGCCACAGGCTGCTCCGCCTTCTCGCTGCACCCGCCGGCACCCATGCACAGCACCACTACCGTCGCGGCAGCCGCCCACCTCAGATATCGCTCCACCAAACCCCCCTTTCTTCAAGGGTGGCCGACCATGCGGTCGGCCACCCGGTGACACTAGTAGACGACCGCATGCCTGAAGTGGCTCATCACACCTGCAGCCACCTGGCTCTTCGGGTACATATGATGCCCGAAGGTGCTTCCTCCGCCCGCACGCCAATAGCTCTCGTCGTACGGATCGTTCAGCCTCACCACGTTCGTTCGCCAGTCGAATGCCTCAAGGGGGATGATGTGACCGGCGTGGCTATATACGTAGTTGTCCCAAACGCTCGCGTCGATGCTTGCGTCTATCGCCATCGGGTTGCCCCGCTGCGACAGGCCGTATTCAACGCAGGCATAGAAGTCATAGGTAGACGCACAGGTCCGGTAGACGTAGTTTCGCCCGCTGAAGTACCGGAGTGCGTCATCCACCTTCGAGAAGTCCGTGCCGGCAGTCGTGGTCCCAAGGTACTTGGCGATGGTGCTCTGTGACGCGGCGGTCCCCCAGTAGTCGTCGATGACCTGCACGGTTGCCGGACCGCAGTAGTAGCTCTTCTCCTGCGCGTGGCTAGGCGTCCAGAAGTACTTGTAAGGTGCGATGACCGTCATGATGCTGACCGTTGTTGCGGACGGCTCCTGACGTTCCAGAAGCCACGCTTGATAATCGGCTTCCACCTGACGGGACAGCGTGGTGCTCTTGTCCTTGGTGGGGTGCGGATCATCTCCTGTCCCTGCTGCAAACGCCGGAACAGCCCCCATCACGATCACGACCGCTACTGCGGCAGCGATCACTCGTTGCACGTTCATTTTTCCCCCTCATAAGATCCATCAAGTCATGAGGTGTGAACGACGGAGCGGCTCGCGCCGCGGGGGCTTCCGCCGAAGTCCCTCCCCACCCGCTCCTCCCCCGTTGGAGGCGGGTCGGTGTCAGTATGCCTCGGCACCCTTACCGGAATCTGAACGCGATACCAACCCGCGCGAAATAGCCTCGACCCTTCTTCGGGTACGATTATCCGGACACAACGAGGAGGCGTAATGAAGAAGGCCGAGCGTATCACCGAGATTGACCGCAGGCTCAAAGAGGCCTACCCGAAGGCGCATATCGTGCTGGGGTACGAGACGGACTTCCAGCTGCTGGTGGCGGTCATCCTCTCGGCGCAGACGACGGATGTGACCGTCAACAAAGTGACCCCCGCTCTGTTCGCCAAGTACCCCACAGCGGAGGCCATGGCGGACGCCGACCTTGAGGAGTTCGAGCAAGACATCAGGCCGACCGGCTTTTTCCACAACAAAGCGCGAAACGTCATCGGCGCTGCCCGGATGATCGTGGCGGAGTTCGGCGGCAAGGTCCCGGATACGATGGAAGAACTGGTACGACTTCCCGGAGTGGCCCGCAAGACTGCAAACATCGTGCTTTACAACGCCTACGGCATCAACGACGGCATCGCGGTCGACACGCATGTGAAGCGGCTGTCGCAGCGGCTGGGTTTCTCGGCAGAGAAGACTCCCGAGAAGGTAGAGCGCGACCTCATGAAGCTCTTCCCGCGTGACGAGTGGGGAACGCTCACGTACCGGTTGATCGACCACGGAAGAGCGGTCTGTGACGCCAAGAGGCCGATCTGCGGAGAGTGCACGCTAGCGGAGCTGTGCCCCAGCGCCTTCAAGGTCAAAGGGTGGCGGGAAAGCTCCTAGCACAGCACGGCCGCCATCAATGCCGCCAGAAGTATGGACGGCAGCATGTTACCCACCGGGAGACGCTTGATCCCCGACAGATCGAAGCCGATAGCCAGGATGAGCGCGCCGCCCACCGCCCGGATGGCAGCTATGACGGCCGGCGTGATGAACGGCTGAAGCGCGCTGGCGCCAAGAGCGATACCTCCCTGGATCACGAGGATCGGCAGAACCGAGAGACCCACGCCTGCACCCAGGGTGGTGGCCAGCGCCATCGCCGCGATCCCGTCCAACAGCGACTTGAGATAGAGCAGAGACGGATCACCGAGGCCGTCTTGTATGGCGCCAAGCACGGTCATCGCCCCCACGCAGAAGAGCAGGGACGCGGTGACGAAGCCTTCCACCAGCGTATGGCCCTTCTCGCCAGGCTCAAGCGCTCTTCCGGGCGCCAGGAACGGGGCTTTGGACGCCAGCTGCTGCAGCTTGTGTCCGAACTGCTCCAGCCAGTATTCGATGCGCATGGCCTCCCCGGCAAGCGAGCCCAAGACCAGCGAGCCCACAAGCAACAGGGCCGCGTAGTCGCCAAGATGCGTCTCGCCCAGATCCGCAAGTCCGCCGATGCTCATGCTTGCACCGATGACGATGACGGCAATGCCAATGGCCGAGAAGGATATCGTCCGGAAACGGTCTGCGATCATGTGGCCGAACACCAGGCCGATGGCAGTGCCCACCAGCACTGTGGCCACGTTCATTGCAACTCCGGAACCGGGCATGTCACTCCTCGTCTTCGAGCCAGATCTTCTTCAACTCTTCGGTGATGCTGTTACCGCCTTTGGGAATCCCGGTCGAGGCGGCCGGGTAGCGCCGGGGCGCGGCACGCTTCTTCGGCCGAGCCTCGGCGAACAGCACCTCACGCGGCCTGACCTCGCATCCACCACGGGCGTGGACACGAGTTCTCTCGGCCAGGGTACGATCGGAACTCACCAGCACGATCTTGCCGCGCTCGCCTTTGGCCAACTGCACGATGGAGTCATCGGCGGTTCCGGCTCGCGAGTAGCGGACCTCGACCCCGCCTTCGCGCGCAAATGAATCGCCCGCGCCACCCTGTGCATCGAACACGACGACGATACGACCACTGCCGAGAAGGTCACGACCGCGCACCCGGAGCCGGCCCACCAACGCCTCGCGCTGCTCCTCAAGCGAGAGATCGCGAGTCGCCGGGTCGGATTTGGTGATGTTGTATCCGTCTACGAGCATCAGCATGCGGCAATCCTACCCTTACCGACTGCCACCTGCCACCGAACAGCCACTAACGGCCCTCCACGCGCTCTTTGACGCTCAGGAGCCATGTCGCCAGCTCGCCATCACCCTCGGCGAGCATTCCAAAGCGCTGAATGGCACAACCGCTCTCTACTTCAAGAGGAAGATCCAGGTGCCCCAGGACCCTCCAGTACAGGCAACCGTCCTCGTCACAATCGATGCCCGCGGCGCCGTTCGCCTTTCTCAGTTCACACTCCGGCATGATCATCTCCTGCATGAAGTCCTATAACCTTCAGGACCGTGGCGTACGCTGCAAGATGCGCTCGACTCGCAGCAACAGCACGTCTTTGCGAATAGGCTTGCGCACATAGTCGGCCGCGCCCAAACGCAGTGCCGCCGCCTCAGTGTCAAAACCCGCAGTCCCCGTGAGCAACATCACAGGCGTAGGGTCGCCCGACTCATGAAGCGCCTGGAGCAGAGCCAGTCCGTCCAGACTGGGCATGTTGAGGTCGGCGAGGCACAGGTCGAAAGCGCTGTCACCGATGCGCGCAAGCGCCGCCTCTCCATCGGCAACGTAGGAGACAGCATACCCGGCATCGCTCAGCACTTTGCCGATAAGGTCCCGGGTCGATTCATCATCGTCAGCGATCAGCAGGTGCAGGCGCTTCTCAGAAGCTACGCCGATCAGATCCGAATCGCCCGAATCCTCGATGCTGTCCAAAGCGCCGATGAGGTCTGCGTCCGGTGATGGTCGTCTTTGGGCGGAGGAAGCAACGGGAGGCGCAGAGGCAGCAGCGGAATCCGGAGCCTCGCTCTCTTCCTCGATGAGCACCCGGTCATAGACGTCTTGCACGGAAAACGTGAGGTCGCGCACCTTGTCCACGGCGTGATCGAACATCAGGTAGTCCCCGCGCTCACGCAGCCGCTGGCGGACGTCGGTCACGGGTATCCCGGAGCGGACCCACTCGGTGAGCTGCGGATCGAACTGCAACACCTCGTAGACGCCCTCGCGGCCACGGTACCCGTTATAGCAGTTGGGACATCCCACAGGATGAGCGACCTCGGTCGGGATATCGTCCGTGAACGGCTCCAGCATCCGGCGTTCTTCAGCGGTGATGCGCGCCACGCGCCGACAGTCGGGGCACAACCGTTTGATCAGGCGCTGCGCCACGATACACAAGATGGCATCCGCCATCATGCTCCGCTCCACTCCCAGCCGTTCGAGACGAAAGATCGCCGTGGTCGAAGTGGACGTGTGGAGGGTGGAGATGGTGAGGTGGCCGGTACTGGCGAAGTCGACCGCCGTCTTTGCCGAGAAGGCATCGCGCACCTCGCCCATGAACAGGATATCCGGGTCTTGCCGGACGGAGGACTTGAGCAGGTTCTCGAATGTGACCTTCGCCTTATCGTTGACCTGCTGCTGGTTGGCACGGGGTATGACGTACTCCACCGGATCCTCGACCGACATGAGACTGCGCCTCTCGGCATCGATGCTGGTCAAGACGCTGTACACCGTGGTGGTCTTGCCCGACCCCGTGGGGCCGACGACGGCGATCATCCCGTGCGAGCGACCGGCGTACCCGTACAGAGCCGTCGACTGCTCCTCGGTCATGCCCAGATCCGTGAGGAGCGTTGCCTCGGCCGACGTTTCAAGCAGGCGGATGACGACGCTCTCGCCGTAGGGCCCCGAAGACGTGGCCAGTCGCAGCTTCAGCTTGCGCTTGCCGACGTTGGCCTCCAGCGTGCCATCCTGGGGACGCCTCCGTTCGGCGATGTCCATGCCACCGATCGCCTTGTAGCGCGAGATGAGCATCGCGCCCGTGCGACGCTTGAGCACAAGCATGTCCCGCATGTCTCCGTCCACGCGAAAGCGGACGTCGTAGTGGTCTTCTTTGGGCTCAAGGTGGATGTCGCTGGCGCGTTCGTTGAACGCCTCCATGATGAGGTTGTTCGCGATGTAGACGATGGGCCGTGATTCGATGTCGCCCGAGGTCAGGCCTCCAACGTCATCCGGCGCGAACTCGCGCAGCTCGACTCGGCCTCCCGTCTCGGTACGTGCGGCCTCCGCTTCTGCTGCCGACTGCCGGAAGATGGAGAGGATTCCCTCAGGGTCGGAAACCGCCAAAAACAGGTGTCCCTCTCCCTTGCGCTCCAACAAATCGAGAAGCTCCCAGTTGAACGGATTAGAGACCACATATGTCACGCGACCCTTGTGCATGACGGGAACCACGACGTTCGTCTTGCAGAAGGCCACGGGCAGAACGCCCATCGCTATGGATGCGACGTCAACGACCTGCAGGTACTCAAGGTCGAGCGAACCAGCGATACGCTGTGCCATGTCCTCAGACGAGATGCCGAACGACCTCGCTATCGCGTAGATGTCTTGTGGACGCATCTGCTCCACACGCTCCTTGCGCTTCGGACGGCTCGCGTACTCCTCGGCCATCGCATCACGGAAGCTCAGGAAGTCAGCAGGGACGATGCCCTCGGTGAACTCGTCCGACTCGTCTTTCAGGTCATCCCACTGGCTGCGCGTGTTCAGGTGCGTGTCGACTTTCTCGCGCAGTTCGGCCCTGTTGATCGGCTTGACCACGTAATCCACAGCCCCGCATGCGATCGCACGCGCACGGTCTTGCTCGTCGCCAAGCGCGGACATGAAGATCACCGGCGTGTACTCCGCCATTCCGAGCTGCTGAAGCTTCTCACAGAACTCGTAACCGTCCATCCCCGGCATCATCACATCCGTGAGGATCAGGTCAGGCTGCCGCGTCTGGATGAAACTCAGGGCCTCTTCTGCACTGGCAGCAGTGACGATCTCGTATCCACCGGGCTCCAGAAGCAGCTTCACCAGACTGCGGATGTCCTCATCATCATCGACGCTCAAGATCAATCGGCGGTCGGTCGTGTCTGCTCCGGAGACGCTCACGTGGCTCACTCCTCCACGAACTCGACGACGACTGTTTCAAGGTAGCGGCGAAGCCGAGCCGCACACTCAAGCGCCACTACGGCGTCGTGGTCGCGTCCCGCCGCCTCGATCATCGCGCCCAGCTCGGTGATCCGGTCAAAGCCGTAACCTCCGCCCGAGCCTTTCATCGTGTGCCCAAGCGTGGTAACGCGCTCGTACTCCCCGGACTTCACCGCGCTCTCGATCTCTTCCGCGTCATCCCTCCGACGCTCGAGATAGCGCGGGATCAGCGACTCCAACGTGACGTCGACGCGCGCGATGACGCCATCTTCGTCCAGATAGCGTCCGGCTCCGCCGTTAGCATCACTCATGCGTGGCACCTCTTCCATAACTCTCGATGGCCTCAAGCAAGACCGCCTTCTTGATAGGCTTCATGAGGTGCCCGTCACAACCTGCATCCAGGCTCTTTTGGATCTCCTCTTTCAGCGCATATGCCGTCAGCGCGACCACCGGGGTATGCCGCTCACCGCTGTCCCGTTCAAACTCGCGGATCTTCCGCGTGGCCTGATACCCGTCCATCACGGGCATCTGCATATCCATAAGAACGAGGTCGAAACCACCCGGTGAAGCGGCGAACGCCTCCACAGCTTCGGCCCCGTTCTCAACCATGACCACTTCGTGCGACGTCTTAGACAGATGCGCCTCCAGCAAGAAGCGATTGTCCTCTGAGTCCTCCGCCACCAGGACACGCAGCGCTGTGCCCTGAGCCGGCACGTCCGAAACGGGCTGTCCCAGAGCCTCTCTGGCAGCCTCGCGCGCACGATGCGAAGCGGACGCCACCGCGGACTCAAGATCCACCCGTCGCACCGGTTTGGTCAGGTAGTCGCTCACGCCAAGCTCGCGCAACGCGATGCCCGTCTCGGGCATCTGATCGGACGAGAGCATGATCATACCCGTCGATGAGATCTCCGGGTCGGCCTTTGCCTTCTCGGCAAAATGGACACCGCTCATCTCAGGCATATGGTTGTCGAGGATGATGACATCGTACGGAGAGCCGCTTCTGACCGCGTGCCGGGTCATCTCCAGCCCCTGCATGGCATCGGGCGCTTCATCCACCGTCACTCCGGCGCGACCCAGCATCTCCGAGACGATCAGACGATTGGTCGCGTTGTCGTCCACGACAAGAACGTGGAGCCCGTTGAGCTCGGAGACGAGGCCCGCGCCTTCAGCTGCGTCGGCCGTGCAGATCCGAAGCGGGACATCGAAGCTGAACGTGGTGCCCTCTCCTACTTCGCTAGCCACCCGCAGACTGCCGCCCATGAGCTCCACGAGCCGGCGCGAGATCGTCAAGCCAAGCCCGGTTCCGCCGTACTGGCGAGTGGTGGATGAGTCCGCCTGTGTGAAGCTCTCAAAGACCAGGTCCAGCTTCTCGGGTGCGATGCCGATCCCGGTATCCGCCACCGAGAATCGATACTCGCCCTGGATGTCGCCGTTGGCGTCGATGCCTTGCCTCTCGCATGCCACGGAGACCAGGACCTGACCTTCTCCGGTGAACTTGATCGCATTGCCCATGAGATTGATCAGCACCTGGCGAAGTCGATCGGGGTCGCCCACCACGTTCGTGGGAGTCCCCGGCTCGATCCTGAACAGCAGCTCGAGGCCCTTCTCGCGCGCCTTGACCCCCAGTACCGACGCCGTGCGCTCCACGAGCTCTTCAAGCTCGAAGCGGACAGAGTCGATCTCAAAACGCCCGGCCTCGATCTTGGAGAGGTCGAGGACATCGTTGATGAGCGCCAGCAGCGCATCGCCGGCAGACTTGAAGATACCCACGTATCGTGCCTGTCGCGGATCCAGATCGGTCTCCTCAAGCAGCTCGCCCATGCCGATGATCGCGTTCATCGGCGTGCGGATCTCGTGGCTCATCGCGGCAAGGAACTCGCTCTTTGCCCGGTTGGCGTCTTCGGCCGCCATCTTCGCGGTGACAAGGGCCTCCTCGGCCTGCTTGATGGTGGTGATATCCTCTTGGACGCTGATGAACCGGCTGATCTCGCCCGAGTAGTCGCGCATGGCCGAGATGGTCGCCGACGCATAGTAGTTCAGGCCAGCCTTCGTCTTGTTGATGAACTCGCCCTGCCACGGCTCGCCCGCAAGCACCGTCTCCCATAGCTCTTTGTAGACGTTGTGCGGCGTGAACCCGGAGTTCAGTATCCGCGGGTTCTGACCCTTGACCTCTGCCATCGAGTAGCCGGTGAGCTCGGTGAACTTCCGGTTCACGTACTCTATCGCCCCGCTGGGATCGGTTATGATGACCGCCACGGGGCTCTGCTCGATGGCCTGTGACAAGCGGCGCACCTCGATGCTCGCACGCTTGCGCTCCATCGCGTTGACGATTGCGAAAGCGGCGATCCTCAGCAGGCCTGTGGACTCCGCATTCCACTCCGCGCGTCGACCCACCGCATCAAAGCCCAGGAACCCGATGAGCTTGGTGCGCCACATCATGGGGACCGCGCAGACTGACCGGACATCGTGGCCCAGAAGCGATTCGCGCTCAGATTCGCCAAGATCGGTGGAGCCGGCGATATCGTCGATGATGACGTCCTTGCCACCGGCGATCGTCGTCACGATGTGCGGGTACTGATCCACCGGGATGTCTTGCAGGGCTTCTTTCCGGGAAAGCGCGCCCAAAGACGCCCACTCATGGGTGTTGGACATCGATTCACCGTCTGACGACAGCATCATCACGTACGCACGATCCGCACCCACAAACGCCCCGATGCCATCAAGAGCATGCTCGATACCCTGGTCCACGTGCTCTGGCTCCACGTTGATGAAACCGGTGGATATCTCCACAACCAGGTCATTGAAACGCGCGCGATACTCCAAGACGCGCTGGGCGGTGTGGCTCTCGGTCATGTCCCGGGCATACACGAGCACGGCAGACTCGTCTTTGTAGACGGTGGGGACGGCGGTCACACCAACGTCTACTATGCCCCCGTCCTTACGTCGATACTGACAATCATGTTTGATCGCGCACTCATCGGGTCCGGAAAGGTCAGCGAGGCACTGTGCGATGCCTTCAAGCCCGGACACGACGATGCTTTCGATGGGTACGCTGCTCAGCTCGTCCATGGAGTACCCGAGCCAGGTCACCATGTACGGATTGGCAACACGGATCGTGCGCTCCTCCATACTCATGATGAAGATGCCCTCGGGTGCGTTATCGAACATCTGGCGGAAGCGGCGTTCCGTTCCTGCGACCCGCGCGGCCCACGTGCGTGTGAGCTGAACCGCAGACCAGAGCGTCAGGATCAAGATCGCCACCCCGAGACTGATGAGTATCCCGTTCATACGTGCTGCGGCGACCTGCTGGTCGATGTGAGACGCCTCGCGATCGATACCCAGGAGCGCCAGCGAGCTCCCATCGTTCGCGTATACCGGTGCGAACCCGCTGTACCAGGTCCCCCAAATATCTGCGAGGGGGCCCTCCACGAACTTGTACGGGGACTGAAGCGCGATGAGCAGCTCCTCGCTCGCCTCTTCATACACCGTACCAGGAAGGTCTTCGGGGCCCTCACCCTCTACGGGCGTCCCCTCCACTAAGATCACAGCCTGCCCGTCTCGCATGATCATGAGGTATACGAATGTCGCGTCGGGAGCGACCTCCCTGACCGCAGTGAGCTGGCTTTGGATGAGCTCGTACTCAGGAGTGCCAACATCATCAAGCGTCCCGGTCAGATCCACTATCCCACTGGGGTCCAACGCGGCGGCTGCCAGCTGGGCTTCCACCAGGAGCTGGTCCTGCTCATAGCTGAGCCTGTCTTGACCGAACGCGTGGGTGACCAGAGCACCGGCCGCCAGGGCGGTCACCATAGCAAGAGCGATAACGCCACCCAGATGCCGCAGGCCCGGCCCGGCATCGGCGTCGAACCACAAGGGGTTCACTCGCTGCATGTATGCACCCAGCTGCCAGGAGAAGACCAGCGCGGCTATCGTCCGGAGCACCTCCACCGGAACTCCGGTCGTTCCCACGAAGGTGGCTGCGTTGAGCGTCGACATGGGGAACACGGCTTCCGGCGGCGACGTCCAAACACCAAAGACCCCATACAAGAAGAGCGCCGAGGCCGAGATATACAGGCGCGAGCGCGCTGGCCCCTCGGTGTTGCGAGCGAGAGACGCCAGAGCAGCAGCACCGGCAAGCGCACTGACTATACCCAGCAGGTAGCTGACCACCGCGCTGAGCGCAAGTTGCCCGCCCACGATTCCCACGATGATGAGCACCGCAGGGGGGACCAGGATCCATCGACCCTGCGTCCATCCCACCTGACGTCTGAACCCTTCGCGCCAGAACTGGACGAGGATCAGATACGCGGCGGCCGCAAGAATCGTCTCTACGTAGCCTACCGCGTCCGGACCGGTATACACGAGTCCAACGGTTTGAGACCAAGAGACCGCGACCCACAACATAGAGAACGCGGCCAGCCACTTCCAGGGAAGCTCTTCATTTCCAAGACGCCACAGGCTCACCGAATGCGTGGCTGCGATCGCAAAGCCAACGCCACCGAGAAAGAGCGCGTAGTCCGTCTGACTTGCGAGAAAATCTGTCACGGCACCCCCGGTTGGGATCGACTCCCAACATAGTAGCGCGAACGCGAGACGGGGATGAATCCTACATCACGGAACATGCCACCTGAGTTGCTCGAAAGTGGCCGATGACACCGCCGCAGTGCCGCCATAGACTGCCGCGCCATCGATCCCGGCACGCTGCTCCATCAACAGATCGCCTGTCACGGCAGACAGGCGATCGGACCGCGTCAGCAGCAGCACGCCCTGCCGCGTGCCCGCTGCGGCGCCCCCTGTGAGCCCGTCAGGATACGCTGTTCCTGTTGCCACGCCCACATAGCCGAAGCGCGTCCAGTTCCTATCGAGTGCTTCTTTGGCCAACGCCACCGCCGTGGCGTAGCGGTCCGCTCCCGAGCTCCTCACGTAGGGGATGCCAAGCGCTGCCGCAACCGAATCAGACACAGCGGCCGTACCACCGACGACAATCGCGTCCGTAGCGCCTATGGACACGAGGGTGTCCGCCGTGACACGGGGTAACGACGCAGGCTGGACAAGCAACACAGGACCATGACCCGCGTAGGCGAGCGGTGCACTTGCCAGTGCATCCGGGAACTCATCACCGCGCGTCACGAAGACTCCACCGGCGTATTCCGAACCGAGGATCTGGACGACTCTGGACGCCACTGACGCGGCGGTGGCGTACCTGTCCCTACCGGCCACACGCGTGACATCATGCCCGGCGGCTTCAAGCGCAGCAACCACTCCCGGCTCTATCGCCTGGTCTCCTCCTATGACGTAGATATCGCCCACATCCAGCCCCGAGGGTCCCAGGAGCTGGGGCAATCCTGACGGCAATGCCGTCTTGCGCGTCAGAAGAAGCGGACCGTTCACCGCCCCCGCAAGAGCGGAGCCACACACGGCGTCCGGGAACTGTTCACCTGTCACGATAACGGCGGTTTCGGCTCCAGACGGGAAGGCTTCTTCGGCGATCGTCATCGCGGTCTCGTACCTGGTGTTCCCATCAAGACGGTCGAGAGGCGCCGCTGGCGGCTGCGCACCATCGGCCAGCCGGTAGACCAGTCCGCTGACGTAGTCAGCGATGTAGATCTCTCCAGCCTCGTCGGCGCCGAAGGTCGTCCATAAAGACGTGTCGTCCAACAACAGTTTCGTCGAGTGATCCAGGGGGTCCATCGCCCAAATCCGACCCCACTCGAAATCCGAGAAGAAGTAGAGCCCCTCAAACGCGGGATAAGCGCTCCCGCGATAGACATAGCCACCTGTGACGCTGTGTCCTCCTGTAGCATGGTTGTACTCATACACCGGGAACGTCAGTCCAACGGTTGAGTACGGTGTGCTGTCTGCAGGGTACGGATGCGTTCCCTCGTAGAAGTCCCAACCGTAGTTCTCTCCGCCGGACGAACCTGCCCCCTGAAAGTCGATCTCCTCCCACGCGTTTTGACCGACATCCGCGATCCACAGGTCGCCGGTCAGAGCGTCAAAGGAGAAACGCCACGGATTGCGGAGACCCAAAGCCCATATCTCCGGGCGATAACCCGCAACACCTACATAGGGATTGTCTGCTGGAACGGCGTAGCCGCCTGATGGTGCCGTGTTCTCCGGATCAATCCTCAGTATCTTGCCCAGGAGCGATGACGGGTTCTGCGCGTTTGCCGCAGGATCCCCGGTTCCGCCGCCGTCTCCGAGCCCCACATAAAGGTATCCGTCCGGCCCGAACGCGAGTTGTCCGCCGTTGTGATTGGAATAGGGCTGACTGACAGTGAGCAGCTGCTGACCCGAAGACGGGCTCGCCCTGTCCGGATCGGATGCAGACACGCTATAACGCGCGACCACCGTATTGCCGGCCAGATTGGTGTAGTCCACATAGAAGTACTGTTTTGAGGCAAAATCCGGAGGGAAGGCTATGCCCAGTAGCCCACGCTCGCTCTCGGTGCTCACCAACGCGGAGATGTCGAGGAACGGTGCACCCAGCAAGGCCCCGTCACGCACAACACGCACCTTGCCACCCTTCTCAAGGATGAACAGGCGGCCTGAGCCATCATTGGCGCTCTCGACTGCAGTAGGCTGGCTCACGCGCCAAAGGGCCTGGAGCCTGACCGAGACATCCACCGCAGCCTGTGCGGGACGAACGACCGGGGCCAGAGAAGTGAGCCCAACGGCGAAAAGCACGGCAAGCGCCAACACTCGGGATCGGACAGCTGCGCCGGACATGGAGCACCTCCAGGGACAACGGACACACGTACCGTTGATTCCCTCCCGGCCCGCTCCTATCCCGGCAAGAACGCTCTTCTCGGCATCAGACGCCGTGCGCCAGCTGCAACGCAGCTGCCGCAAACCGCTCAACGTCTGACTCGGTCGTGTCCCACGAGGTCACCCACCGCACCTCGGAGTGAGGCTCGTCCCACAAGTAGAAATCGGCGACGCCCTGAAGCGGCACGATGCTCTCGGCGGGCATCCGGGCGAAGACCTCGTTGGCCTGCACCTTCTGGAAGATCTCGACGCCGGGGACCGAAGCCATCTTCTGGGCAAGCAGTTCCGCCATCGCGTTCGCATGACTCGCGTTGCGCCACCACAGGTCGTCTTGAAGCAGCGCTGTGAACTGCGCCGCCATGAACCGCATCTTTGATGCGAGCTGCATCGACTGCTTGCGCACGTACTTGAAGCCCGGGGCCATCGTGGGATCAGCGAAGACAACGGCCTCTCCCATCAGGATGCCGTTCTTCGTACCGCCGAAGGACAGGACATCCACGCCCGCGTCGAGTGAGGCTTCGCGCAGAGAACAGCCCAGCGACACCGTGGCGTTGGCGATACGCGCGCCATCCATGTGCAGCCACAGACCGTGTGCATGAGCCGCTTCGGCTATGGCCCGGATCTCGTGGGGAGTGTAGACGGTTCCGTACTCGGTGGCCTGCGTGATTGAAACGACCCGGGGCTGGATATGATGCTCCACCCCTACGCCGTGGATGCTCGCCTCGACAAGCTCAGCGGTGAGCTTGCCATCGGAAGTGGGGACCGTCAGCAGCTTGCCGCCCACCAGATGCTCAAAGGCGCCGCATTCGTCCACGTTGATATGCGCGGTCTCAGGACAGATGCACGCCTCATACGAGCGCATGAGCGCGCCAAGCGCCGAGACGTTCGCTCCGGTGCCGTTGAACACGAAGTGAACGGCTACCTCCTCGCCGAAGTGCCGGCGGAAGTGACCTATAGCCTCCTGCGTGTAGGGGTCATCACCGTAGGCATGCACATGACCCTCGTTCGCCGCGGCCAGAGCGGCCATGACCTCAGGATGCACTCCGGCGTTGTTGTCGCTCGCAAACGTCCGTGACGCGGTCATGTGATCACTTCATGGCGCATCCTGCGGAAGCGCCTGGAGAGTACGAAAGCAACGATGAGACCCAGTACCCCTACGATGCCTTTCCAGGTATCAACGCTCTGCTCACGCGGTGAGCCCGGCTCGATCACGCGGAGTTCGGTCGCATGGACATCCAAATCGCCGCCGTGCTCATCGCACGCCTCGTTATAGACTCCCACGACCTCGATGACATCGCCGTTGTGACGGTAGTCTCCAAAAGTGGTGACTGCCTCGGCCATCTCGGCAGGCATGTACACGCCGATCGCCGTCCCGTCACTCAAGACGTTGAGCCAGACGCCTTCACCGTCGGAGTGCAGCGCCTCACTGACGACCTCTCCCGAGAGCCGCACCATGGCGCCGTCCAGGTCTTGGGTCAGCGACGTGAGCTCTGCAGCAGTCACGTCCGTGGGCACCTGGGCGCCAAATGCCGTAGCCGGCACAAGCGCGACGGTGAACGCCACTATGACCGCCAGTGGGATAACCGCGCGCCTCATGTCAACCGCCTCTTCGCGATTCCGCGACGGAGCGAGATCGCAACTGATGCGAACATGGCGAGCAACGCGATGAACTCGAGGCGGCCGGCCCACATCTGCAGGATGTAGACGATCTTGAGCCCGGTCGGCATCGCCGGACCGGTGATGCCGGTCGAAAGACCCACGTTGGCCGCTGCAGACACGGACTCGAACAACGCATCACCTATGGGGTAACCGTACGCCGCACCGATCAAGCCCCCGGTGATGTAGCTGAGCATGTAGAGGCTGAAAATCATCAGCGCGCTGTTAAGCATGGTGTCCGTGAGGTTCCTATCCTCAAGATGGTGGAACCGCTGCGATATCACCGCGCTGGGAGGCGCCAGCGACTCACGCACCCGCCAGATCACACCCTTCACGATCACGCCAAGACGCAGCGCCTTGATGCCGCCGGCGGTCGAAGACGCCATCCCGCCGAACGCCATCGCCAAGATCACGGCACCCATCGCCAGACCGCCGTAGTCCCTCGCCCATTGCGCAGCGTACAGCGTCTGATGACCGGTACCGGTGTTCGCCGAGAAGATATGGTACACGCCTTTTCTCAAGATCTCAGGCATGGTGGAGAAGGCCTTCGTCGCAGCCAGCCCGATCGTGGAGAAGATGATCAAGAGCACGACGTTGGTGCACCACGCGCGCGCCTCGATATTGCGGAACAGCTCCGTCTTGTCACCACCCCAGATATCGGCATGCAGGTTGAAGTTGAGTGTTCCACCGATCATGAGGATGACCGTCACAAACTCGAAGACGGCGCTATGGTAGTACAGCGCGTTCATCGACTGCGGCCCGAACCCTCCCGTGTCATATGTGGCGATCGTCGCCCAGAAAGCGTGCAGGCTGGAGCGAACGGGTTCCATCCCTATGTTCAGGTTCACCATGGTAAGCACGAAGGTGCCGATGACCACGTACACGGCCGTGACAAACCAGATGAAGCGCGTCGTGTGCATGACATTGGGCAGTATCTTCTCGTCTCGGCCTTCTGCGATATAGAGCGACATCGCCCCACCGCGCAGGCCTATGGCCACCGAGACAGCTGCAACGACGATACCCTGGCCGCCGATAAGATGCGTGAAGTGCCGCCACATGTTGTGCGACATCGCCAGGTGGTCAAGATCCTGCACCACCGTGAGGCCTGAGGTGGTCAGACCGGACATAGCGTCGAACAGCGCGTCCAGGTAGCTCCCGTAGTTCCCCGAGAAGGCCAGGGGCAGGGCGGCAAAGATGGACGCGGCCAGCCAGGCGAGCGCTGTCACGATAAGCGCATTGGCGCGATTGAGCGGCGTGTTCGGGGGGGCGAGCATCACAAGCCCCATACCGGCCGCGCATGTGAGGCCGATGCTCATGAGGTAGTCGAGCGCGGGGCCCCACTCTTTGAGCGAGACAGCCGTAGCCAACGGGATCAGCATCGTCAGGCCGACGCCTACTATCAGCAGTCCCGTGTAGTGGGCGATAGCACGGGTATCCCTATGTTCGAGAGTCACCCACATGAGGGCTAGTTGACCAGGTAGACGACGTAGGCGACCAACCCGACCAGACACATGAATGCGATGAACGCACCAAGCTCAGTGAGCAGGCCCATGATCCATCGCCGATACGGGCTTCTAAAACGAATGCCTTCCACGCGTCACTCCCTGAAGTCATACACATCGATCGGGGGGATCACCGACATCCGCCATTGTGGCACAAACGAGCCCGAAGCCGCAGCGCGAGTTCACTCATACGCGATAGCGTCACGAACGCTGACACGCGATGCGCGGGATGCCGGCAGCACGCTCGCTACCGCCGAGACAAGCGCGATGACCACGAACGTCCCGGCGACGCCAGGCCACGAGAACTCGTAGGTGAGCGGGATCTGGGTCGAATCCGCCAGGGCGCCGGTGAGCAACCAGCTCATCGGATACGAAAGCACCGCACCCAGGCCCCAGCTCATCACACCCACCACCAGACCCTCGCTCATGAATATCTGATAGATGGATCGGTGCTGCGCGCCGATGGCACGCATCACCCCTATCTCACGCGTGCTCTCCAAGACGTTCAACGTCATGCTCCCTGTCAGCCCGATCACCCCCACGGCAGCCAGCAGAACCGCCATGATGACCAGGAAGGTCACCAAGATCCCCAACTGCTCCGAGATGGTCTGGGAAAGACCGCTCTGCGTCCTGGTGCTGACCACCTGATAGCCGGCTTCATCCAATGCCTGCTCGGCAGCCTCCATCGCTGCTTGCTGGGCATCGTCCATATGCAGCTCGGTTCTTAGCAGCACCCTGTTGACTCCTTGATCGCCGAGAAGGTCGCCAAGGCTGTCCCTGTCGGCGTAGATGACGGCCCCGCTCAGCTGCCCTTTGATGACCCCCACGACACGCCAGGAACGCTCCTCCCCCGCGACCGTCAGGGCGAATCGTTGCCCCAGGGCGATGGCGGGTTCGTCTTTGACCACGTCGGAGTTGATGACCACGGCGTCGGTGTCCCCCGCCTGCAGCCAGCGGCCCGCCACCAGGCGCGGGCGCACAAAGGTAGTGTCATACGGCAGCCCGAACAGGGACATGCTCTGGTTCTCACTACCGTCGGCGCGTGTATATGCGACCGGGTGGCCGGACCACGATTCAACCGCTGTCACACCGCTGACCTGAACGACCTCGCGCTCGACCATAGCTGAATCAGCGGTTTGTCCCAGCACGACCTGGGCGTCGTAGTTCCACCACTCCTCCAGGTCCGCGATCGTACGGTTGATAGAGCCCTGAACGCTGACCACGGACATGACCACCGCAGCAGCCAGAGTGAGTGTTGCAAGCGTCAGCAGCAGGCGTCCTTTGCGCAGGAATGTGTTCCGGATCGAGAGAGCGACCGGTCGCGGAAGTCCTCGCACGAGGCCAAGCAGCCTGTCGCCCAGTCCGTGGCCGAAGGATGGCGCGGACATGCCGGTGGAGTTCAGTGCACGGACGACACTCATCCTGGAACCCATACGGATGGGGATGATCGCCGCCAGCAGAGGCACCACCAGACCAACGGAGACCTCCAGCACGGTGACCCACGCAGGCGGAACGTATGATGTCACGTTGAAATTGAGTATGTCCGCGGCGAACTCGGTGAAGTAGCGCCCGGCCAGCGCAGCCGAGGGCAGCCCCAGGACGACCGCAAGAGCACCGTAGGCCGCCACGGTGACCAGATACATGCGGGTCAACTGCCCGGTCCGCCCACCCAGCGCCTTCATGATGCCTATCTGCCGTACCTGCTGAGCCATGATCGCCGAGACGGTGTTCACCACCAGGAATCCCGAGAGCGCCAGACTGAGGACACCCAGGGCAAGCAGCAGCAAGGAGACCGCCTTGAAGATATCGCCCAGGAAGTGACTGCCGGGCTCCGGGACCGAAGTCCCAAACACGGCGACGCCACGGGCCTCTAAGACATCCGAACGGATGTCGGCCGCCAGTCTGGATGCGTCTTCTCGGCTGATGTCCTCCTGCTCGAAGGTGATGAGCAGGCTGTTGTAGTACTCGGGCTCTTCCAGGTCCGAGAGGGTCTCAAAGGCGACATAACCGGTCTCGGCACCCACGAACTGTGCCGGGACCGCGTTGAGGTCGTGGGCGAATCCCACCACTTCAAGCGGCACCTTCGTGCCGTCCGCGGTCTCCACTTCAAGCACATCGCCCACACGGTATTCACCCACCTGAAGCGCAGAGCCCTCCAGCACGATCTCGCCCCGGTCGATCGGCCATTGAAGGTCGCCTTCGGGCAATATCTTCTGCACCGCGATGTCGGCGTAGTCCCGCATCGCCACGATCGAGAGCGTGGCCGGATCATCGGAACCCCGCCACCGGTACCGCAATGTCGTCTCATGACGACCCTGCGCACGCGACACTTCTGCGCGGTCGCCGGCCCTTCGCACGACCTCGTCATCAAACGGTCCGGTGTAATAGGTGGCCCCTGCGGCGACAGCCTGCGCGTAGTCCGCATCGAACTCGCGCACGAGAATCTCGCGGCCGCCCATGACGACCCCCACCGCGAAGATGCCGATGGCAATGGATACCGCCACAAGAGCGGTACGGAAACGATGGGTCGAGAGGTCGCGGCCGACCTTCCTCCAGCGCGGCGCAACCATCGCTATGCCCCGTGACGCGGGCGGTGGATACGCTCCTCGGCGATCTCGCCGTCAGCCACGTGCAGCGCGCGCCGCACGCGCGCCGCGAGGTCATTGTCATGCGTCACCATGATGATCGTCTTGTGCTGCATGACCAGACGCTCGAACAGGCCGAATACCGCATCCGCCGTCTTCGAGTCCAGGTTCCCGGTGGGCTCATCGGCAGCCAGTATCGGAGGATCGTTGGCCAGGGCCCTCGCGATCGCGGCGCGTTGCTGCTGACCGCCGGAAAGCGCTGCAGGCAGCTTGTTCGCCTGGTCAGCGAGCTCCACCTGCTCAAGAAGGTCCATCGCCCGGTCCACCCGCTCCTTTGGCGCGTACATCGAGCAGAAGTCCATGGGGAGTATGACGTTCTCCAGGACGGTGAGCGTGGGGAGCAGCTGGAAGAACTGGAACACGACGCCGATGGTGCGTCCGCGCCAACGCGCCAGCTGGTTCTCGTTGAGCTCATGGACCGGCGTCCCGTCGATGACGACCTCGCCACTGGTGGGATGGTCAATGCCGGTGATCATGTTGATGAGCGTGGTCTTCCCGCTACCTGACTTGCCGATGATACCGACGAACTCGCCCGTCTCAACCTCCAGGTCGACACCGCGCAGCGCAGTGAATGGCACCTCGCCCGTGTCGTACACCTTCACGACATCATGCAGGCGGAGCAGCGGTGTCTTGGTAACAGAGTCGTCCATTACATCCCCTACGCAGCTGTTGCGTTCCCGTGAATCCGAGTATACCCACCGCGTGTCGCCTCGGTCAGTGCGAGGTCATGAAGGCGTGCCATGGGTATCAACTCCACCAGCGACTCATCTTTGGAGGTGAACAACCATGGAATGCCCACACGTGAGTCAGATCGATACGAACATCAAAGCCGAGACCCAGGTGTGCGAGGACTGCATGAGACTGGGCGACACCTGGGTGCAGCTGCGCGTCTGCAAGACATGCGGCTACGTGGGCTGTTGCGATTCCTCCAAGAACCGCCATGCTCGTGCCCACCACCATGAGACGGGTCATCCCATCATCGGCCCCGCGGCGCCCGGGCAAGAATGGCTGTGGTGCTACATCGACGATGCGTATGTCGAGGCCGAGAATGCCGGGAAGTAGCACGCAAGTGCCCTGAGTTGGTACGCTGTCACACATCCGACCGGCATCGGATCGGCACGATCCACTGAAGGGGTGAGGGTATGGCATTGGGCGGAGGGCTCTTCGCTTCTAAGGAACTGGTGGCAACCGCTCGTATCGTCATGGGCCCTGACAAGACCGGCACCGTGGAGACATGGACGCTGGCCAACGAGCGTCAGGAGTCCTCCTACCATGCGATCTTGGAATTCCTGATGTACTACGCCCGTATGATGTTCTTCCTGAGCTTCCGGGATACCGCGAACGAGCTGTTCGAGATGATGGCCGGCGCGGTTGAGACTCTCACTGAGGCAGCCGACGGTCCAGTACCGGATACTGCCCACGGCTGGGTCCTCTCGGCCGATACTGTAGGTGACGGGCCCCTCTACAGCGCAGAGCTGTTCCGCATAGGCCGTAGCGACTACAAGAGCAAGGCGACCAAGCCTTCGGAACCTGAAGACGTGGACGTCCAGGGCTCAGTGCTGCTCTATCTGCAACACCTGGTCAACACATTGCCGGTGCTTGAGCGCGCCTACCTCACGCTCTCGCTCAAGGGCATGGCCGAGTACTACGAACACGGGAAGCACTGGCACACCTCGAAAAGCCTGCACCCGGCGCCAGCCTATGGCATGGACTACGCCAGGCGCGTCCTAGAGCAGTCCGGGTCGTCTCGGTAGGCCACTAGTAGGGGCGCAGATCCGCGATGAAGTAGCCGAGTTCGGTGGGAACCACCCAGTACTCGAACTCCTCAACGCCCCAGCGCCATTCCTCGACGGTGTGGACCCAAAACGTCATGTCGTCTTCGGCAGTGACACCCTCGATGTCGTAGCCGATGAAGTCACCGTTGGAGTACTGCGCGCTTGCAGGGTCTTCCGAGAAGGGCGGCACGCACAGCTGCTGCGCCTCAAGCGGGCGATCTTGCATGATCAGGTCGAGGAAGTTCATGACCGTGGCTACCGCCTCGTCCTCCGGCAACAAGCCGGGTTCGCCGAACTCGAGTGCGACGCTCTGGGTCACACTCCACATACCTGAGGCGGAGCGCTCCACCACTACCTCATCAGTGAACTCGCTGTTGGGCGGGCCGGCCCAGTACGTACGGATGTCGCCGTCGTCCCACTGCAGCTCGAACACCCAGTCCGAGGAGTATGTAGCAGCAAGCGCCTCTTCAGCGGAGGCATAACCGTCAGCTTCAGCAGGCTCCTCGCTGATCACCGGTTCTTGTGTCGTGACCTCATTCACGTTGTCCGCAAGACTCCGGAACGCGACCACCGCGCCCACGACCGCACATGCCAGCAGGACGAACACGACCGCTACAATCGCGATGATGAGACCCGTCTTCTTCTTTCGAGGAGGCTGCTGCGGCTGTTGGTAGGCGGGTTGCGCATACTGCTGCTGATACGCGGCCTCGTTGTAGGCCGGAGGTGCAGCCTGCGCCGGCATCTGCTGTGTGGCAGCGACCGGTGGCACGACAGGCTCAGGCGCCGGTGGCACCGGCGGTGCAACAGCCGCTGGCGGCGCTGGCGGCACTGGCGGTACTGGCGGCGCAACAGGCTCAGGCGCCGGCGGCTCAACGGCCGCGGGCGGCTGCGCGGGAACCGGCACAGGCGGCTCAAGTGGCGCACCGCACACTCCGCAGAACGCCTGACCTTCAACAACCGGTCTGCCGCAGCTTGGACACTCCATCTTGCGCCTCCCTCACCCGCCCGACTCCCTGAGAAGAATCTATGGCGGATGGCAGCCCATGTCAAAGCCCATAGGCATACCCGTGGAAGCTGGGAATCCGGTCAGCCGGCGAGCGAAAGCTCCAGCCTGCCCTGTGTGCCGCCGTCGTAGGCACCGGTCCTTCTGAGAGCGACTATCGCAATGTCATCCTGGAGATGACCACCGGCAAAGGAGAACGCCGAGAGGAACAGCGACTCGGGAACGACATCGGCGGGCTCATCGGCGCACTTATGCACGGCCGAGAGAAGCCGGTCCATTCCGAATATCTCTCCGTGGCGATCGCGGGTCTGGGTGAGGCCACCGGTGTACAAGACGAGCAGGTCGCCCACATCAAGAACGGTCTCGCCCGTGTTGTACTGCTGGCATCGGCCTCCCGAAAGCCCATGAGAACCGGCGAGCAATGTCGGCCGCTCGTTCTTGCGCATCAGGACCGGAGCGGGGTGTCCCGCACAGCCATACGACATGTGCCCGTTCACGCGATCGAGCATCCCAAAGAACGCGGTAGCGTTCTCCCCGGGCTCGGCGCCACGGAGCATAAGATCGTTGGCTGAGGCGAGGACGGCCGCTGGGGACGGCGCACGCAGCGCCTGAGCACGCATGGAGCTCTTCACCAGAGTGGTCAGCGCGGCGATGTCCGCGCTTTCTCCGCAGACGTCACCTACCAGCACACCAACACGCCCACCCTCAAGTTCCAAGACGTCGTAGAAGTCACCGCCCACGCGTGTGCCACCGGACGCCGAGTGATAGAGATGGCCCAGCTCAATACCCGGCAACGACGCCGGAGCAGTGAAGAACGCTGATTGCAGCGTTCGTGTGACACGACGCTCGTTCTCATACGCACGAGCGTTGGCCAGCGCAAGTGAGAGGGAGACCTCCAGCTTGCGCGCGAGCTCGAGGTGCACCTCGCTGATCTTGGCCTCGGAATCCCAGCAAAAGCCCATCACGCCGGTGACTTCACCGCGTTCCATGATGGGTACCATGAGAAACGCTCCGATATCGTGCTTTGCCATGAGCTCACGCTTGGCCTTGTCGCCCTCGCGCATGCCCGCCGCATACGTGACGTGGCGCGCCTTGGCTGCAAGACCCGGAAGCGAAAGCTCGTCCTCCTGGAACGCGACACCGATCATCTCGATGGGCCATCCGTGGACGTTACGGAAGACCCACGCGCCGTCGTTGCGCTCGGCGATCCATCCCCAGTCAGCCTTCAACGCCTCAGTGGACTCCACGAGGACTCGCTGCAATATCTCCCCCGCATCAAGCGAGCTCAAGACAGTGGTATCGATAAGACCCATGGCCTGACGCAGGTCGCGAGCTTCCGCCTCAACGCTACGCCGCTCGTTCACCGTACTGGTCACGTCCACGGCTGTGAGCAACACGTCGTACGGATTTCCGATGTGTCCCGGAACAGGAAGGTAGTTGAGCTGCCAGTAGGTCGTCTCGCCCCAGGACGCTCGATACTCGTACTCCGGGTCAGTGAACGCCTGACCGGTGTAAGCAACGTCTATGAAGCGTACAGCCGAAGGAGTGTCGGAGAGAAAACCGCGCACGGGCATCCCGAGAAGATCCCACTGTGGTCGCGGGTCATCCATCAGGTCCAGGAAGGCACGATTGGTCCAGCGGAATCGGAGGTCTGCGCCGGACCATAGGGCAGCCGGATACGACGCGCCTTCTAACAGGAGCGTCAACCATGCGCCGTCGGCAACTGCGCGCCAACCGGCACCCGAACGTCCGATCTGCTCAATGCCTTCGCTCATTCCGCTCCCACACTGACCACGCGATTTGGCTCTCACGCATGATTGACCATACTTCGACTATCGGCACTCGGATGCACCGACTCAAGCCTGCCGACGATCTTCTCGATGAACGGACACCGGCGCTCTTCCACTGGTACAAACGTCACGCAAACCCAATCGATACGGATTGTCATCGTGAAGGAGTGGCGCCACGCGCGCCGGCGCAAGTCTCTCGCAAGCCCCACCGCGAAGATTAAGGAATCGTATCCTTAGGAAGTCGCCGCGAGCGTTATACTGAGGTGACCGCTCTGGGGGGAACGTCATGATTCACACCATCTCACTGCTACCATTGGGCGCGGCGATCGTAGGCATCTCGCTCGCCCTGTTCACATCCCGTCGACCAAGACCGCTGTCGAGGAAGCAGACCTTCTTCGTCCTTCTCAACATCTCGACGGCACTGTGGTGCTTCGGCACGTTCCTGCTCGACAACTACGCACCCGGCATGAACCCGGGGACCTTCCCGTACACGGATCCCGGCTACATCAACAGTATGGTGCTCACCGTCGGGGTCGGGGGCTCATGCCTGTTCTGGTTCCTCTTCGGCGCGGAACACGCGGGCCTGCATTCGTGGACCAGGGGAACAGCGCTCTGGGTGGCCTCACTCCCCGCCATCTACACCTTCGTCGTTACAGCCACCAATCCGTCACATCACCTGTTCCTGTCACAGGCCAGTGCCTCCGCTCCAGTCATAGGCGGGCCGCTCGCATACCCGTATCTGATCAGCACCTACGCTGTCGCTATCACAGGAACCGCTCTGCTCATCAAGGGGTCATGGAGCAGGGGCAGTAGCACGGGACACCGACAAGCGATCGTCCTCGGTGCGGCAACGTGTCTTCCAACTGCGGGAGGATTCGCCTGGCAACTGCTGACCCTCTCGTCTCTGAGCGTCGGCCCCAACCCCGTGCCGGCCCTGTTCGCCCTGCTGCAACTCGTAGTCGTTCACGAGGTCATCGCCGGCGGCCTTTCCGACCTGCTCCCGCATGCACGCGCCGCGGCCTTCGATGGGATGCACGACGCGGCGATCGTACTAGACACACGGCTCCGCGTGATAACGATGAACCGGGCCGCGCTCCGTCTCTTCCCGATGATCGAAGAGGGCATGCCTATCGAAGAGTACTTCTCAACGCTCGGCACGCATGCCCGCACGTGCATGGAGAGATATCCCGACGGGGTGGACTTCGAAGCGGACCTCGGCGGCTCCATCTTCTGGGGACGCGTGCGCAAGCCGGACGGTCGCGACGAGGGCTGCCTGATCTTGCTGACCGACCTCACGGACTTGCGCTCAGCGCAGACCGAGTTGCTCCGGCTTGGCATCAAGCCGGGAGTCGAGACCGTTCGCTTCGCGGCCTCGCATGAAGCGCTCGATATCCGGGTCTAGCCCAGCGCTTTCCCCACGCTGCGTACGGCGATCTCATCATCTATGACATCGATCGTCACCGTGTCACCCTCGCCGAGGTCACCGTCGATCATCGCTTTCGCCACGCCGTCCACGATCTCACGCTGGATCACGCGCTTCAGCGGACGTGCGCCGTACACGGGATCGAAGCCCTCAAGTGAGATGCGCTCCACGGCAGCCGGCGTTAGTTCCAGGGCGATCTTGCGCTCTGCCAGTCGCTTGCGAACGATCTCCAGCTGCAGCTCGACTATTTCGGCGATCTGCGCCATCGACAGCGAGTGGAAGATGATGATGTCGTCCACGCGGTTGATGAACTCTGGCCTGAATGTGGCACGCATGGCCTCTTCAACCAGGCGGCGCATCGCCTCCTCATCGTTGCTGGCGGCAAACTCCTGTATGAACTGGCTGCCCACGTTGCTGGTCATGATGACCACGGTGTTCTTGAAGCTCACCGTGCGCCCCTGACCGTCGGTCAGTCGGCCGTCCTCCAGAACCTGCAGCAAGACGTTGAAAACGTCAGCATGGGCCTTCTCGATCTCATCCAGCAGGATCACGCTGTAGGGCCTGCGGCGAACCGCTTCAGTCAGTTGCCCGCCCTCCTCGTATCCCACGTATCCCGGAGGTGCGCCGATCAGCCGTTGGACGCTGAACTTCTCCATGTACTCGGACATATCGATGCGCACCATCGCGCGATCGTCATCGAAGAGGAATGCGGCGAGCGTCTTGGCGAGCTCGGTCTTGCCAACGCCCGTGGGTCCCAGGAACAGGAAGCTT
>JAFGVD010000022.1 GCA_016938135.1 Coriobacteriia bacterium | reverse complement strand
GTTGAGGCCCTGGAGCGGGCCGCACGGTAACGCGGCATCGCTCCATCAAGCGTTGCGACTCTTCATCGGCGCGCCCGTGATCTTCTCTTGTGCGTGCCGCGTGGCGCGTCAGATGGAAGCGCTTCTCAGACGTGAGGCGACGGGCGACGCCACGAGTAGACGATCACTGCAGCGAGGGCCGCTACTGCGGAGAACACGACGAGGCCTGTCGGTCCCCCGACAAGAAACGCGACGAACCACCCGACCAGTAGCGAGAGCACGCGTCCGCCCCGACTGCGACCGTACTGCGAAACATCATGTGTCTGTGCGGCGGCCACGGTCACCTTCTATCGCTGCTGCGTAGCCTGATCGTAATCCTGCACCGCGAGGAACCGGCCGGAGGCTCTGCACGAGTGTAGCGCACGGCGTCTTGCTGCAGAGACGTGTTAGACGCCGCTTTCATCGTCCTGCGGCGACACATCCGCATCGAGCGGGACGACCTTGGTGATGACTGGGGAGCCGTCAACGAGTGTCGGCAGGATCTTGGAGAGAACCCAGCCGTTCGTCCTCAGGTAGCTCCTGTTGTTGACCTCCATGCGCCACGGCCATGTCTCGTCACCGGTGGGGGTGAAGGACCGAACGAGCCGGTCGCCGCGATACTGTTCGATGACGCACGCGCTGTTCTTCATCGCCATACGAGTCTACCCTACACGGCGGCGCTCTCTGCAAGAGGCTCGTCAGCTGCCAAAGCCCCGGACCAGAAACCCCGCGCCCCTCCGACGAGCCGGCGGTGGAAGAGGCCGGCGGCACCGAGGAGAGAGCCAGGCACAACTCCGCATCGCACGGCGTCAGGCTATAGTTGCAGGAATACCGAGACGAGAGGGGTCTGCGATGAAGCTTGTGCTCAGAACTTTGGTGGCGATGATTCTATTGGCTCTCAACATCTTTCTTATGGGCGCGAGCGGGTGCACCGGAGACGACAATCTCGCAATCCAGGCCACGGAAGACGCGCTGCGCGAAGCCGGCGTCGAGGGCTACAACCCCGATGAGGGCGACGCAAAGGAAGTCACCACCCAGGATAGTGAGAGCCACCAGATGATCGCCAAGATGAGGTTCCTCGAATACGGCATGTCTCCGAACCTCGAGGACTATCGCAGCGTGTACCTCGTGGAGATGAAGGACGCGAGCGGCAACAGCATCACGGCGGTCTGCTACAACGAGGACGGAGAAGTGCTTTCTCTTCTCCCGAAGAGCGCTACCGGCCAGGAATGAGCCGACGGCCCGCGTAACGGGCCTGGCGCCTCATAGGGTTGGCCTGCCTGACGCCTTGGTACACCGGCTGCGGACCTGCGGCTTCAGTTCGACCTGGTGCGTGCGTGAGCTGGCTGGAAACGCGTGCTAGATACTGCGCGGCTCTCTCAGCAGGATCACGATGAACGCCACGGCGAGGGCGAGCAGCGCTGCGAACATCGCCACCAGCGGCCACTGCCCAAGCTGCGCGAAGTATCCGGGACTGACGATGCTCGTGTAGACGAGCGAGCCGAATGCGACGAGTCCGACGCCTCGTGACCAGGGTCGGGCGCGAAGCAGACCCACTCCTGCGATGAGCAGCAGCACGGCAGTCGCACCTTCAGCGGCGAGGTGGAAGGCGATACGGAGTGGCTCGGTCTGCAGCTCCGGAACCTGGCCTGCAACGATGAAGAACACCCACTGCGCGATCATGAGCACCCCGACGACCAGGGCATACCAGCCTGCTAAGATCATCGCCCCTCCCAGTTCGACGTAAGCGTTCATAGGGTCCTCGGGATGGTGGATGCGCTGCCTCACGGGCGCGCCATCAAGGCGAACACACCCCAGCCCAGGTATTCACGCGTGTAGGCGGCGTAGCGCTCGGGTTCCGAGGTGAGTTGGGCTCGAACCTCGTTCGCCAACTCGTCGTCGGGGTTGGCTTCAAGCCATCGGCGCATGGTGAGCCATTTTGCCGCCTCGTATCTGTCCCAGCCGTCCTGGTCGGCCAGAACCATCTCGACGACGTCGTAGTCAAGGTGGCCGAACGATGAAAGCAGCTCCGGAAGCATGAGGAAGTCGAAAATCGAGGTGGCAAGACACCCTTTCGCAACCTCTTCGGTCGGCGGTAGCTGCCGCCAGTAAGGCTCGCCGATGAGGATGATCCCTCCGGCGCGCAGGCTCCGCGCCAGAAGCTCGATGGTGCCGGCTACTCCCCCGCCTATCCAGGTGGCCCCGACACAGGCTGCCACATCGGCCTTCTCGTCAGAGACGTAGCCCGCCGCATCGCCATGTATGAACGTGACCCGGTCGGCGACGCCGAGTTCCTCGGCGCGGAGTCTCGCGTGCTCGGTGAACAGCTGGCTCAGGTCGACCCCGGTGCCGATGATGCCGTGATCTCGGGCCCAGGTGCTGAGCATCTCTCCCGAGCCGCTGCCGAGGTCGAGCACCCGGGTCCCCGGTTCCAAACGCAACGCGGCGCCGAGGGTGGCGAGCTTGTCGGGCGTGATCGGGTTGTGGATGCGGTGAGCACTCTCGGTGATGGTGAAGATCCGTGGGATGTCCATTGCGGAAGGTCTCCTTACAGGTGTGACCGTAGCGTACACC
>JAFGVD010000006.1 GCA_016938135.1 Coriobacteriia bacterium | reverse complement strand
GAAACCGCAGGTTGATGGCGCGTGAGCATATCGATGTAGCGCCCTATGAGAATCGCGTCTCTGCACTGGAGGCCGAAGGCAAGACGGTCATGATCGTGGGCGTCGGTGCGCAGAAGGCTGCCGGTCTGATCGCGGTCGCCGATACCGTCAAAGACACTTCGGCACAAGCGGTTCAGTTGCTTGAGCGAATGGGCGTGTCGGTCTACATGGTCACCGGCGACAACCGCAGAACCGCCGAAGCTATCGCGCGCCAGGTGGGCATCGCCCCCGACCACGTATTGGCCGAGGTGCTCCCGGAGCACAAGGCCGAGGAAGTGGTCGCACTGCAAACCGAGGGCCTTGTGGTCGCCATGGTGGGCGACGGCATCAATGACACGCCAGCGTTGGCACAAGCCGACGTCGGCATCGCGATGGGTGCCGGGACCGATGTGGCGATGGAGACCGGCGGCATCGTACTCATCCGCAACGACCTGAGGGACGTGGTGACCGCCATACAGCTGTCGCGTGCAACGATGCGCAAGATACGCGGCAACTTCGTCTGGGCTTTGGGCTACAACACGTTGGGAATACCTTTGGCTGCAGTGGGTATCTTATCCGGGGCGCCTTGGATCGCGGGCGCGGCGATGGCGTTCTCAAGCGTGAGTGTTGTCACGAACTCGCTCCTTCTCAAGCGTTTTCGTCCGGTGGGGCGCTAAATACATACCTGTTGGGGTATGCTAGTCTTCGATGAGCAGGGACCGACCCACACGACCCGTGTCCGGTGTTGGGTGACATTTCTACCAGGGGAGCGGTGCAGTATATGGAGGCAAGTTCAATCACGCTGTTGAGTGCGTTCGTCGGTGGCCTGCTGTCGTTTCTGGCGCCCTGTGTGCTGCCGCTGATCCCGGGATACCTGTCGTTCATGACAGGCATGTCGAACGCGGAACTGAAGGATTCCCGTTCCAGCGGAATGGGCCGAGTGATGGTTCCGGCACTCTTGTTCACCGCGGGCTTCTCATCAGTCTTCATCCTGATAGGTGCAGCCGCTGGAATGGCCAGTCGCACCCTCGGGCCTGTGTTGAGCCGATATGATCAGGTCCTGCAGTATGCTGCGGGAGCCGTGGTGATTCTCATCGGCGTGTTCATGCTGGGTCTCATCAAGATCCCCTGGCTCTATGGCGAGGCCCGTTTCGAGATGGGCAAGACACGTCGTTTTGGCCGGGGAGCAGCTTTCGTGATGGGCCTTGCCTTTGGCTTCGGCTGGACGCCCTGTGTGGGCCCGATTCTCACCGTGATCCTCGGCCTTGCTGCTCAGACCGGTGATACTCTTCGTGCCGCGATCCTGCTCGCGGCCTACTCGGCCGGATTGGCCCTGCCTTTCCTCCTCACTGCCGCATTCTTCGGCAAGATGACGACCACGCTGCAGTGGTTCACGCGCCACTCGATCGCTATCAACCGGACTGCGGGCGTCATACTGATCATCATGGGGTTGCTGATCTTCACGGGGCAGCTCGGTCGGCTCTCATCGTTGATGCTGGAGATCTTCCCGTTCTTGAGCGCGCTGGGGTGATCGTTTCATTGTTCGGGTCGCTTGGGTGGACTAGGATGAAGTCCTAGGCAGCGATACGACAGGCGGAACGATGCGTTTCTTGCGCCCTCGCACACAGAGCCTGACGCAGAGATTCGGTTTGCTGGTTGCGGCACTGATCGTATCCGCGACCGTGCTGCTGGGTCTGTCTGCTGCTTCAGGTGTCTATCAGATGGCGCAGCGCGAGGAATCTGCGCGACATCGTGCGTATCTTGATGTGGCGACTCAGCAGATCGAGAATCGGCTGAGTGTCGCGCGACGGGTCGTCACATCGCTGAGAGCGAGCGAATCGCTTACGGCCGGCGAGGCCGCGGCGATCGACAATGTCGTCTCAAACACCGTGCTGGACAATGCTGAATACGTCGCCCTGCTCTGTGTTGTGAACGACGATGGGACGCTTGTCGCATCTTTTCCCGGAGATCCCGGACTCGGCGCTGGAGAGCTCATCTCTATCACGAGCGTCGTTGTGGGTCAGGCGAGCGCCAGTCTTGTCTGGCGCCCCTCTTCTGACGATGAACCGGGACAGCTGTGGGAGGTCTTGCCGTTCCTGTACCGATCCGGCGACCGGGGCTTCCTCATGGCGCGTCTGGACACCGAGCCCATCGACTCTGCGCTTCAGCAGGTAGTAGATGCCCGCAATGGCCCGATGATGGCCATCTTGACCGCGTCCGGGTCTCCCATCTTCGCCACCGGCGGTGTCGACGTCTTTGCTGGAGGGGATTTCAGCTATCAAGAGGTAGAGGGTGAGCGTCAGGCTGCGGTCTCGGTGAGTATGGCAGACGGCAGTCGTTATGAGGGATTCCAGACCGTGTTGGGTGGTTCACCCGGTTGGCAGTTGGTGGTCTTGGAATCCTCGGAGACCGCGGTGAGTGAGACCTGGTCTGCCTTGCGACCGGCTGTTTTGACGTGGTCAGCCACCGCGGTCTTTATCCTGGTCACTGCGTTGGGGATGGTCACCTGGCTGGTGCGCCCATTGCGTGATCTTGAGAGAAGAGTGAACGCGGTGGCCCGCGGAGCATATACAGACCCTGTTCGGGTGACCCGCCAAGACGAGATCGGCCGCCTGCTGGAGGCTTTCAACTCGGTAGCCGCGCGTCTTGATCGCATGCATGACGTGTCGCAGGTGCTTGCACGTTCATCGGAGCGTGAAGAAGTGCTCGACGGAATCCTCGTCTCGGTAAGCCACATGCTCAACTCGGCCGACGTCGACATATTGCTTCTTACCGAAGACGGGAGAGAGCTCGAGCTGTCTCGCGCCAGTGGCGCGTTGTTCGGACGGGTGGGAACTCGGCTGCCAAGGGATACGTCGCGCTGGCTTACCCACGCTATCCGTAACGGGGGGGCGATGCGCTACGAGGGCGACCCTGCGCAGGACGTGCTTCTGGTGCATCACGGAGTGCATGATCTTGACGCCCTGGCGGCTCCGCTCGTGGTCGGCCTCGATACGCTTGGCTTGATCGTCGTGGTGCGGTCCGACGGACGTTTCAGTGATGCAGAGTTCGAGATGCTCCGATCCTTTGCGGCGCAGTCCTCGGTCGCCGTCCATAATGCCCGGCTGTTTGGCGAGGAGCGCCGGTCACGCCGCGAAGCGGAAGTCCTGCTCACCGTTGCCGAGCGGATCGCACATACAGGAGAGCTGGATGAGGCGATCGATGAGGTGCTTGCCGTCGAGTCGGACCTGTTCGGCATGCAGAGGCGTCTGGTGGCGATTCTTGATCGGAAGGAGTACGGACTACCTCCGAGCGAGGAGCCTGAGTTGGAGGCGCGACTCGTCGAGGCGTGGATGACTCTGTTCGCGCAGGACTTCGACGCACACGCGGGAGCGCGCGTCATGTTCCTTGTCGGTGACTCGGCGGCAGACAGCCTCAAGTCCTTCATGGGAGAGATGGGCGTGGTCAGCATGGTCCTCACTGCCCTGGTGGTGGACGCTGAGCTGGTGGGGTTGCTGGTCGTGGGCTCTGCGGATGTCGTCGCACGCGTGACTCCGCGACAGATTCGTGTTGCCGAGGTCATCGGTACGCAGCTCTCGCTGGCCCTGCAGAATGAAATGTTGTTCGAGAAGGCCAAACTGCGTGCCGACAACCTGGAGACGGTGTTCCGCATCAGCCAGGCCGTCAGCTCGTCGCTGCAGAGCAAGGTCGTGCTCAACCGGGTACTGGATGTCGTGCAGAAGATCTTCTCGGCGGATGCGGTCATCTTGATGACCTACGACACCGATCGCAGGACGCTTATGGTGCCGATGGCGCGTGGGCTGCTCCACCGGGACCTGGTGGATGCGGAGTTCACCCCGGGCGAAGACCTGCCCGGCCGGGTCTTTGTCACCAAGCAGCCCGAGCGGTACGACTCGCTTGACGGTGTCGATACCTATCTCGCCCGCGTTGCGACCGGTCAAGGACTGGAGTCGCTTCTCGCAGTGCCGCTTCTGGCGCGTGGGAGGAGCATCGGCGTACTGAGTGTGATGGCGAGAGGCAAGTCCGCTTTCAGAGATGAAGACATGGAGCTCTTGCGCACATTCGCCGCCCAGGCGTCTCTGGCGATCGACAATGCGAGCATGTTCAGCCGTGAGCATCATGTGGCAAACGTCCTCCAGCAAAGCATCCTGCCCACCCAGCTTCCGCAGATCGAGGGATTGGACTCCAGCAGCATCTACCTGCCAGCCGGTTCGGAGGCCGAGATAGGCGGGGACTATTACGACCTGTTCAAGGCGCCGGATGGACGAGTTGTGATGGCCATCGGAGATGTCTGTGGGAAGGGCGTCTCGGCGGCCACGAAGACATCGATGCTCAAGTACGCTGTGCGGGGCATGGTCGTGGCAGGAATGGAACCCGCAGCTCTTCTGCGAGAGGTTAACAAGATGCTCGTGGAGTCCGGTGATGTGTCAGATATCGTCACGCTCTGGATCGGTTTTCTCGACATAGAGGGTCGGCGATTGATGTACGCGAACGGGGGGCATCCTGCCGCGCTGTTGCTGCATCCGGCGGACAGGACGTTGGAGCGTCTGTCCACGACCGGGGCGCTGCTCGGCGCGGTTGCAAACGCCGAGTATGATCAGTGCGTGGTCGACTTCGAAGCAGGGGCCACCCTGTTGTTGTACACGGATGGGGTCACCGAAGCGCGCAACAAGAATCGTTTCTTCGGTGAAGGCCGGGTTCGCCGGGCACTCAAGCCCGGTGGATCTGCTGCGGCGGTCGCTCAGCGGCTGTTGGCGCAGGTGCAGCGGTTCTCAAGCGGAGAGTTGCGCGACGATGCGGCTATTCTCGCTGTGCGTATACTGGCAGGCGGTGATCCCCTGGTTGTTTCATCGCAGTGACCGTGGGGGAACTACGGCTCAAGGCGATGCGGAGTTGAAAGGGCGATAAGGTGGAAATGACGATCGAACGCGGCACCGACGCATCGGTTTGCGTCGTTCGGCTTCGCGGTGAGATCGACATCTCAACGGTTCCCGGCCTCCGCAACTCCATAGAGTCGGTCGTGCTGGCGGGATGCGTGAACGTCGTGCTTGATCTTGCCGAGGTGGTCTATGCCGACAGTTCTGCTCTGGGACTCATCGTGTGGCTCGACCACCTTCTCGATCCCAAGCATGGCAAGTTGGTTCTAGCCAGTCCTTCACGTGATGTCGCGCGGGTTCTGGAGCTTTCGGGGCTCGTCGGGTTGGCACCCACGATCGTGGCCGCAGCAGACGTCGAGGCGGCTGTGAACGGGTTCGATCTCTCATCTGCGCCGAGCGAGTCGTTGTGGGAGGACTCGCTGTTGTTACACGCTGACGTCGAGGCGCTTCCCGGAATCCGGGCGCAGGTCTGCGACATGCTCAAAGATATCGAGATCTCTGATGCTTCGATGTTCGACATCCGGGTTGCTGTCGGTGAAGCCTTGGCGAACGCCGTGAGGCATGGGTCGCCGGGGGGGCATGATGACGACGTGCTTGTCTCTGTCTCGGTCTTCGAGGATCGGGTGGCGATCAAGATCACAGACAGCGGTGCTGGTTTTGACGGGTCCGCAAACGCTGATGGTGACTTGTACGCCGCTTCCGGTCGGGGAGTCATGTTCATGCGAGCCCTCATGGACCAGGTGGAGTTCTGTGCAGCACCGGGAGGGGGTACTGCGGTCACCCTTGTGAAGCATCTGGACGCCGGTTCCGGTACGAAGTAGGCGCTTTGGGGTTCAGACATGTTCATCTTAGTGCGCGAAGCGGGTGATACGGTATGCTCTTGTAGTGATGCCCCCGCGTCGAGCGATACGGAGGTCTCGATGGAGCTCAAGGATGCACTTCGCGCCCGGCATTCGGTGCGTGTGTTCTCGAACGAGCCTGTGGACGAGTCGGTTGTTCGTGAGTTGATCGAGTATGCAACTCTTGCCCCGTCCACATTCAATCTGCAGCCGTGGCACTTCCATGTGGCTACTGGCGCTTCTCGCGACGCCATCAATCAGGTGATCGCACAAACCACGCAGTACCTACGGGAGTACGTCGACAAGATTGGTCCTGAAGCAGTCGACATGGCCGCTCGCTTCTATGCGGACCTGGGAGGGGCGCCGGTCGTAATCGGCATCTCTGCGCCGGTCATACAGGACGAACTCATAGATTCCAACAATATCTGCCTCTCGATCGGGGCATGCATCGAGAATTTCTTGCTCCTTGCGATGGAAGCGGGACTCGGCGCGTGCAACCTTTCTGTGCCGGAGTGGGTGGCGAGCGATCTTATGGAGACGTTCGGTGTACCTGAAGGTCGAGCACTGATCTCGATCATGATCTTGGGCGTTCCTGACGAGGTCCCGGTGGAGCATGAGCATCAGTCCGACGTTATCACCTGGTTGCGCTGAGAATCGTGCTCAAGGCGGTCTTCTTCGACGTAGGCAACACGCTGATATTTCCGTTTCCAAGCGTGCCCGAGGTCTGCCGTGATGTGCTTGCTCAGGCGGGACACTTCCGTGATCTTGATGCCATCGATAGTCTGATGCCCCTCATCGATGCCTACTATGAAGACCGGTATCGTGCCGATGACACCTTCTGGACCGACGAGGAGGAGACATCCGGGGTCTGGGTGGGCATGTATTCACTCCTCTGCCGACGATTGGGCATCGAGGAGAGCGCTTCGGTCCTGGCACGCAGAGTGTATGACCAGTTCGGCCTCACGGAGCGTTGGCGAGCCTACGAGGATGTCGCCCCTGCCTTCGAGCGGCTGCACGCGCGTGGACTCAAACTCGGCATCATCTCCAACTGGGACAGTCGCCTCGTAGGACTGATGGATGGACTCGGTCTTTCGACTCATCTCGGATCCGTCGTGTCCTCGGCAGACGTGGGCTTGCGAAAGCCTGACCCGAGGATATTCGAGCTGGCATGTTCAAGACTGGGCATCTTGCCTTCAGAGGCGGCACATGTGGGGGATCACCACTACGCCGACGTGCTTGGAGCCCGCGCGGTCGGCATGCAGCCCGTCCTGATCGACAGGCACGACAACGGACCTGCCGCGGTGGGCCCCCGTCCCATCACCACACTCGATTCCCTTGAGGCTGAATTAGGCCTCTGACCGTGTGTGGTAGCGGGTGTTGGCCCGCGGTATCATGCTGAGGTGCGCCCTGTGGCGCCGATCTGCCAAGGAGGGCACATGGCCATCAACGACCTGCGTGATTTCATGGCGTTGCTTGAGAGCAAAGGGCAGCTGAAGCGCATATCCGCCGAGGTTGACCCGTTCCTGGAGATATGCGAGATAACCGATCGGGTGAGCAAAGTTGTCGGCCCGGCGCTGCTGTTTGAGAATCCCGTCAACCGCTCCACTGGCGAGCGCTATGGAATGCCCGTCGTTATCAATCTTATGGGCAGCTATGACCGTATGGCGTGGGCGCTCGGTGTAGACGCCGAGACGGGAACGTGGCGGGATCTCGACGCCAAAGGCAAGCAGCTGATGGATCTGTTGCCGATGGATATGCCCGCTTCCATGAAGGGCAAGCTCGATGCATTGATGGGGCTCAAGGACCTGGCCGGCGCCGGTGCGCGGGAGGTCAAAGCCTCGAAGGCGGAGTGTCAGCAGGTAGTCCTTCGGGGTGACGAGGTCGATTTGGGCAAGCTGCCCGTCTTGACCACGTGGCCGGAGGACGGCGGGCCCTTTGTGACTCTGCCGCTTGTGGTGACGCGCGATCTCAAGGGCAAGCCGAATATCGGCATGTACCGATTGCAGGTCTTTGATCGGAACACGACAGGGCTCCACATCCACAAGCACCATGATGGTGCGAAGAACATGCGTGAGTGGCAGGAGGCGGGGGAGAGCCGGATGCCGGTCTCTGTTGCGCTCGGGGCCGACCCGACCACTATCTTCTCGGCCACCGCACCCGCACCGCCCATCATCGACGAGTACTTGCTATCCGGTATCTTGCGCGGTGAGAGCGTGGAGGTCGTCAAGTGCGTGACCAACGACCTCCTTGTCCCCGCGCACGCAGAGATCGTGCTTGAAGGCTACGTGGAGATCGGTGAGACGCGTTGGGAGGGTCCGTTCGGCGATCACACCGGCTACTACTCGCTCGCTGACGACTTCCCGGTATTCCACGTAGAAGCCATCACCATGCGCAGAGACGCGATCTACCCCGCAACGATCGTCGGCCAGCCGCCCATGGAGGACTGCTACCTGGGCAAAGCGACCGAGAGGCTCTTTTTGCCGGTGATCCGGGCGATGCTGCCTGAGGTCATCGACTACGACCTGCCTTTGGAGGGCGTGTTCCACAACTGCGCCATATTCCAGATCAAGAAGGAGTTTGCGGGCCAGGCGTTTCGCATCATGAATTTCGCATGGTCCATGGGGCAGATGATGCTCACCAAGTACGTAATCGTCGTGGATGAGGAAGTCGACTGTCACGATTACTCCCAGGTGGCCTGGCGTTGCTTCAACAACGTCGATCCAAGCAGGGACCTGCTCATCAGCAAGGGTCCGCTCGACAAGCTTGACCATTCCAGTAACTTCGAGAGCTTCGGCTACAAGATGGGGATCGATGCCACGCGTCCCGTTCCCGGTGAAGGGCATACCCGCGAGTGGCCCGAGCCTATGAAGATGACGCCCGAGGTCACCGCCCGTGTGAACGCGATGTGGGACGAGCTCGGTCTGTGAGCAAGATAGCCGAGAAGACCAGGGTGCTGCTGGAGCTCGTCAAGTTCGAGCACTCGATATTCGCGCTCCCGTACGCATACATCGGCGCACTGTATGCGGCGGCCCCGGGCTGGCCCACATTGTCTGAGTTCGTGTGGGTGACCGTGGCGATGGTAGGCGCGCGCAGCTTCGCGTTCGTCGTCAACCGCGCTGCAGATAAGGAGATAGACGCCCGAAACCCTAGAACAGCAGGGCGGGCGATTCCGGCAGGGCTCATCAAGGCGTGGGAGTTGTGGCTCTTCTCGGCTGTTGTGCTGGGGACGTTCCTGTTCGCTGTGTGGCAGCTGGAACCCATCACTCGCTGGCTGTGGCCCATCGTGCTCGGGGTGTTTGTGATCTATCCGTACACGAAGCGATTCACGCCGCTGTGCCACTACTGGCTTGGACTGTGTTTAGGTCTTGCGCCGGTGGGCGCATGGGTCGCCGTGAGTGGGTCTCTCGCCGATCCCGCTCCGTGGGTCCTGGGTGCCGCTGTGGCGCTTTGGACGGCGGGTTTTGACATCATCTACGCTACTCAGGATGTCGAGTGCGACGTCCGCGATGGTGTGCATTCGATGCCGGCCGACCTTGGAGTCAGAAGCGCCCTTGTACAGACGCGCATCGCTCACTTGCTGACAGTCGCTCTTCTGGTGACAGGCGGGCTTCTCGCAGGCGCCGGTTGGCCTTGGTACGCGGGTGTCGGTGTGGCAGCCGCCCTCATGTGGTATGAGAACGGCATCGTGAAAGCGGACGATCTGACGCGAGTGAACGCAGCGTTCTTCACCGTGAACGGAGTCATCGCGGTGGTCGTAGGCGCCGGTGCCGTTATAGACCGACTCATCGGCTAGGAGGGGAAGCTATGGCTCGCATTGCAGTGATCATGACCGGGGCCTCTGGCAGCGTGTATGGGATGCGTCTCACAGAACAGCTGCTGGTCTTGGGTCACGAAGTGGTGTTCTGTGCGACTCAGGCGGGCCGTGAGGTGTGTGCTTACGAGCTGGGCTTCGAACTACCTGTAGATGACGCCACGACCGCTCGCAACGTGCTTGCTGCATTCCTCGAGGTATCCGGGACCGATGGGTTGCGCATCGCATATGCCGATGACCTGTTCGATCCGATCGCCAGCGGCTCCTCACCGCTCGACGCGGTGGTGGTGGCTCCTGCGAGCATGGGGTTCTGCGCGAGTGTGGCAGCCGGACTTGGCTCGGACCTGCCCGAACGAGCGGCCGATGTCGCCCTCAAAGAGCGACGCCCCTTGGTGGTCATGCCCCGGGAGACGCCACTGTCGTTGGTGCACCTGCGTAATCTGGTCTCGTTGACTGAATCTGGAGCGATAGTGGTGCCGGCGATGCCTGCGTTCTATCAGAAGCCCGATAGCATCGACGACCTTGTGTCCTTCGTCGTAGGCAAAGTGCTTGATGTCCTGAACATCGAGCACAACCTCTTCAACAGGTGGGGGACGTAGCTCATCAAGATCGTCGCTGTGCCGTGATCCGGCTTGAGCGGTGGTTCTTGCCGAGGTTGACGAGAACCTATGTTCGGTAGCACAATCTACTGAGTACATGGATCCTTCGTAGCAGCGTTACCTGTAGCAGCAACAGTCGTAGCAGTAGCCGTAGAACAGAAGGAGATCGCCATGACCTTGGCGCAGGCGCGTAAGCGCTTCCCTCTCGTACCCCGTGACATCCTCAAGTGGGCTCTCGAGAACATCTCTGATCCGCAGGACCTTGAAGTCGGACTTTATCGTCTTGACCAGGCGCGGCAGATCCAGGTGAGGTACGGAGTCTAGTTCTCCGATCGCGCCGATTCGCCTATAGGATCGTACCGCGGTTCCCCCTCCTCCTCACTGCGGTGTTCAAGCGAATCGCGCGCAAGAAGAAAGGACCCGCCCCTTGTGATAGGGGCGGGTCCTTTTCGCGTCCATGGAGGCGACGCCCGGATTCGAACCGGGGATAAGGGCTTTGCAGGCCCCTGCCTTGCCACTTGGCCACGTCGCCATCTTGCGGTGCCTGGCGCACCGCTTCAATCACAGAAGGTCGGCCAGGAGGGCTTTCGCTACTACTCCTTGGGCCGACCTCCGAGGTATCTATGGAGCGGACGACCGGATTCGAACCGGCGACCCCAACCTTGGCAAGGTTGTGCTCTACCAACTGAGCCACGTCCGCGCGCAAGGGGT
>JAFGVD010000021.1 GCA_016938135.1 Coriobacteriia bacterium | reverse complement strand
TTTCACCCCGTGCACCATTTCACCCCCGTGCACCCTTTCACCCCGTGCTCATCTTCAAGTCCGCTTGTTCCAACAGGTAGATCCTGACCTTGTAAGGGAGGGGGCCCACCTTGCGTCTTGATTGACACGCATCGATGAGCAGGTGCGCCGAGCGATGCTCATCACTGAGCCCATTGACCGCAATCAATCGGTGGGCATCTCGATCGACCCTCATCGATACGGCCATCGAGTGCCATCGATGATCAGGTGTCTCGATTGACCATCATCAATGAAGCACTAATGGGGATACGGTAACCGGCCCTCGGGCAATGACTGTATCACCGCGGACTTTCCGGGATCGCATCAGAATCCGACCTACGACTTACACCATCCAGCTCTTCGGCAAGAAGAGCTTCTCGTAGGTGCGGATGGCGAAGCGGTCGGTCATTCCGGCGATGTAGTCCGTAACGCGATCAGGAAGGTCGGCTTCGTCAGGGAGTAGCGTGGCTCGTGCGGGTACAGCCTGGGCGGGTGCAGCCTGGGCGGGAGCCGCGTTGCCGGCTTCGGAGTACATATCCTCGGGATGCTCAAGGAAGTGCCAGAACAGGGTCTGGACGATCCGATACGCCTTGGGCTCCTCGGCCTTGGCCGATTCGCTCAGATACACGTGGGCAAAAAGGAACGAGCGGAGGTCCATCATCGCCTTCCAGACGGCCTCACTCATGCGGATCGTCTCGGAATCGAGCGAGCTGGATACCATGTCCTGCACCATCGTAGTGATGCGCGCGCCGTGGGCGTGACCCAGCACGTCAGTGGGGGCAAGCGGCAGATCGGCCTCTGTGAGCACTCCCCCACGAATCGCATCGTCGATGTCGTGGTTCACATACGCGATGCGATCGGCGATAGCGACGATCTGGCCCTCAAGCGTAGACGCGCGCCCGGATCCTGTGTGGTGATGAATCCCGTCGCGCACCTCCCAGGTGAGGTTGAGTCCTTTGCCGTCATACTCCAGCTCCTCCACAAGGCGCAAAGACTGAAGATTGTGGCGGAACGGGTACCGCGCGCTGGGGTAATCGTCGCGTACTTGCGCTAGGCAGTCGTTGAGGGCGTCTTCGCCGATGTGTCCGAAGGGCGTATGCCCCAAGTCGTGCCCCAGCGCTACAGCCTCGGTAAGGTCCTCATTGAGACGCAGCGCACGTGCGATAGAACGCGCAATCTGGGCAACCTCAAGCGTATGGGTCAAGCGGGTACGATAGTGATCGCCCTCCGGCGCCAGAAACACCTGGGTCTTGTGGGATAGACGCCGAAACGCCTTGCAGTGGATGATTCGGTCCCGATCGCGCTGGAACTCGCTGCGCAAAGGATCCGGCTCCATCGGTCGCTCGCGGCCACGAGATGCATCGGAGAAAGCCGCCCGGGGCGAGAGCAGCCGGTGCTCTTCGGCCTCATACTCCTCGCGAGTCATGATCTCCACGCCGTGCCCCCTACCACCGTGCCGCTAATGACAACTCAAAAAAGCGACTATGCGAACCGCCACGCGACTACAAGACGATGAAATACACAGCCAGGTCGACGACAAGAGCCACTGCGAATGCCGACTTGAAACCTCTGTGCCAGCCCATCTGCCTGGCCAGGCCCGCACCCAGATACGCGCCGAACAACGCACCAATCAGCAGTGAGAGCGCGGGAGCAGGCACAAGGTCGATGAGTTCGAACGACTCATCACGTATCAACAGATCCAACCTGGCGGATACGTCTGCCGCCAGCATCCCGATCCAGAGAGCGAATGACGCCAACGCACCCGAGACAACAAACTGCCACAGCGGGCGATGCACCCTGGACCGCCCCTGGATCAAGGGCGATCTTGCCTGCTGATACAGCTTTGTCCTGTGCGCCATCCAACCCCCTGCGTTGCAGAGGCAGCCCCGCCCGCGCTAACGGGCGGGGCTATCCGCTTATCTGTTGTCAGAGACCGTGGCCTTCTCGGCCAGCGTTGCCTGCGCCGCAGCCAGACGTGCCAGAGGCACGCGGAACGGCGAGCAGCTCACGTAGGTCAGCCCGATCTTGTAGAACATCTTCACGCTCTCCGGGTCACCGCCGTGCTCGCCACAGACACCCAGCTTGATCTTGGGGTTCGTGGAGCGTCCCAGTTCGCAACCCATCTCGACCAGCTTGGCAACGCCCGTATCAATGGTCTCGAACGGGTTGCGCGGCAAGATCTTGCGTGCGAGATACCGAGGCACGAACTTGCCCTCGACGTCATCGCGAGAGAATCCGAAGGTTGTCTGCGTGAGGTCGTTGGTGCCAAAGGAGAAGAAGTCGGCCGCTTTGGCGATCTCGTCGGCGGTCACGGCTGCGCGCGGCAGCTCGATCATCGTGCCGATGAGCATCTCGAAACTGCAGTCCTGGTCGGCCATGACCTGGCCGACGATCTTCTCACTCTCGGCACGGAGCGTCTCCAGCTCCGCGACGACGCTCACCAGCGGGATCATGATCTCGGGACGCGGGTCGCCGCCGTCCTTCCTCAGCATGCACGCTGCCTCGGTGATAGCGCGCACCTGCATGGCGTAGATCTCGGGGAACATGATGCCTAGACGGCAGCCACGCAGACCCAGCATCGGGTTCGCCTCGGTCATGCCATCGATCTGCGCGAGAAGCTTACGCTCCTCGGTCATGTCTTTGCCCTCGCACTCGGCCTTGGTGATCTCCACCTCAAGCTCGCGGGGATCATCGAGGAACTCATGCAGCGGCGGATCGAGCAGGCGCACCGTCACCGGCAGCCCATCCATGGCCTTGAACATGCCGATGAAGTCCTCGCGCTGTACCGAGAGCAGCTGCGCCAAAGACGCCTCGCGGGTCTCGTCGTCCTCGGCCAGGATCATGTCCTGGACGATCTGCTTACGGTCACCGAGGAACATGTGCTCGGTACGGCACAGGCCGATACCCTCCGCGCCAAGCTCGCGGCTGCGGATGGCGTCATCGGGTGTGTCCGCATTGGCGCGGACACCCATGTCACGGAACTCGTCTGCCCAGCCGAGGATGGTGGCGAACTCACCGGAAGGCTTGGGCTCTACCAGTGCGACCTCGCCCAAGACGACGTCACCGGTGGTGCCGTTGATGGAAAGCATGTCGCCCTCGTGGATCTCCACTCCGGCAACACGCACTACCTTGTTCTTCGCGTCGATCTTGAGGGCCTCGGCGCCGCATACGCACGGCGTGCCCATGCCACGGGCCACTACAGCCGCATGGCTGGTCTTGCCACCGTGACTAGTGAGGATGCCCTGAGCGGCGACCATACCATGCAGGTCGTCAGGAGTGGTCTCCCAGCGGACGAGGATAACCTTGTGGCCCTCGTTGTTGAGCCTCTCGGCATCCTCGGCGGTGAACACGACCTCGCCGACAGCGGCACCAGGGCTGGCATTGAGACCCTTGGTGAGCACGTCATAGGTCACGCTGGCGTCGAACATGGGGTGGAGAAGCTGGTCGAGCTGGTCGGGGTCGATCCGCAAGACAGCCTCTTCACGTGTGATGAGGCCTTCTTCGACCATGTCCACAGCGATCTTCAGCGCGGCGCGCGCGGTACGCTTGCCCACACGGGTCTGCAGCATCCACAGCTTGCCCTGCTCGATGGTGAACTCGATATCGCACATGTCGCGATAGTGGTTCTCAAGCGTCTCGAATACCTTCCACAGCTCGGCCCCGGCCTCGGGCAGCACGTCCAGCAGCTCGACGATGGGCTGCGTGTTGCGAATACCCGCCACGACGTCTTCGCCCTGTGCGTTGGTGAGGAAGTCACCGTAGTACTCGTTGGTGCCGTCGGCCGGGTTGCGCGTGAACGCCACGCCGGTGCCGGAGGTCTCGCCCTTGTTGCCGAAGACCATCGTCTGCACGTTGACCGCGGTGCCCAGGTTGTCGTCGATCTTGTAGAGACGCCGGTAATCGATGGCGCGCTTGTTCATCCAGGACTTAAAGACCGCCTCGATGGACAGACGCAGCTGCACGGCGACGTCTTGCGGGAAGGCCACCTGGCCATCCACCACAAGCTCAGGGAACTCATCTGCCGAGACATGCTCGGTCACGATCTCTTTAAACTGCCCCACGAGGCTTTCCAGGTCGGCCGCGGTGAGGTCAGTGTCGTTGCGGACGTCACGCGACTGCTTCATCGCACTGATGGCGTTCTCGAAAAGATCGCCCTCTACGTTGAGTACCACCTTGGAGAACATCTGGATGAAGCGGCGGTAGCTGTCCCACGCGAAACGCGGGTTCTCGGTCTGCGCGATGACACCTTGCACGGAAACGTCATTCAGGCCCAGGTTCAGGATGGTATCCATCATGCCCGGCATAGAGAACGGTGCACCGGAGCGCACCGATACGAGCAACGCATCGTCCGAGTCTCCCAGACGCTTGCCCATGGCAGCCTCGAGCTGTTCCACGTGGCGGTCGATCTCTGCATCCAACCCCTCCGGGAAGCGGCTACCCGCCTGCGAGTACTCAACGCACGCCTGGCAGGTGATAGTGAAGCCGGGAGGTACCGGAAGACCCAATCTGGTCATCTCGGCAAGGTTGGCACCTTTCCCCCCAAGGACGAACTTCATCGAAGCGTCGCCCTCGCTGAACGCATAAACACGCTTGACGTCGGACACTTGCTTACTCCCTCACTCAGGTCGCTGACAAGGACAGGCGATCCCATCGCTGCGACACTTAGCGCAAGCGGTAACCCCACAAGGATCGCCTGAGTCATGGGCTATCGTATCGCATGATTGCTTCACGAGGTAGCCGGAGCTTGGATGACTACGAATTGTAGTAGCGCAAGATCTCCTGCGCGGACTCCTCTATGGCGCGCCCGCCGGTCTTGATGACCACGCAGCCGATGCGCCGCATGATGGTGCGCGCCCACTCAAGCTCCCGCTCCACGGCGTCCGGCTCAGCATAGCGGCGGGTGTAAGCGCCCAGCTCACCCATGCGCTTCACGCGTATCTCAGTGAGCGTGTCTGTCTCGATCACCAGACCGAACACGCGACGCGGCTCCACCGAGAAGAGCTCCTCGGGGGGATCGGTGCCCGGCACCAGCGGGATGTTGGCCACAGAGTATCCACGGGACGCAAGATACATGGACAGTGGCGTCTTGGATGTGCGCGACACGCCGATGAGGACGATGTCGGCCTCATCCAACGTCTCCGCGCCCCGACCGTCGTCATGGCTCACCGCGAACTCCATGGCGCCGATGCGCTCGAAATAGCTGCGGTCGATCTGGCGCATGGTACCGGCAACGCCCAACGGCACCATGCCCGCCGATGCGGAGAGCGTGTCGATCACAGGTCCCAAGATATCCACGGCCGGCGCATCGCACGCAGCGACCAGCTGCTCCATCTCGGCACGCATGTCGGGATTGGCCAGCGTGTAGAGGAAGATGCACCCCTCGGCGCACCCGTCCTTCACCGCCTCGGCAAGCTGCTGTTTGGTCATCATCTTGGGGAGCCTGACCACACGGAACGTACCCGGCTCAAACTGGCCCAGGGCGGCCTTGGTCACCTGATGCGCCGTCTCGCCGATACCGTCCGAGACGATCAGGATGATGCGCTCTTCCCCTATCTTGCGACCTCTGTTCTTACCCGAGGAGACCGGCATGGCTCTCCCCTATCCCGCAAGCGCGCTGAAGTCCGCGAACGCGATGAACAGCGCCACGAAACGGTTGAGCAGCCGCAGACGGTTGTCTCGCAGCGTCTCATCCGGGTCCATGACCAGGACCGCATCGAAAAAGGCGTCGATAGGACCACGAAGGCGCGCAAGCACACCCAGGGCTGTCATGTAGTCGCCGTCTGCCAGCGCCTGTGCCGAGGACTGCTCGGCTTCCGTGAGCGCGTCGGCCAGCCGGGCTTCTTCAACACCCATGAGCGTCACGTCCACATCGATGCCCAGCTGGGGCTTGGCGAGGTTTTTCGCCCGTGTGAAGGCCACGGAGAGGTCCGCCATGTCGTCGCTGGCGGCGCGCAGCGCGGTGAGCGCCTCGCATCGTGCCAGCGCGTCAGCCGGGTCATCCGCCGAGACAGCTAGAACGGCCTGCACGGTGTCGTACGCGTGACCGCGATCACGCAACACGCCATCCAGCCGTCCGGTGAAGAACTCCTTGATGGCCGAACCGGTCGCCTGGACATCAAGGGTCTGCAACGTGTCCGCATAGCCCCTAAGCGCTGCGGCGATGGCATCGTCAAGCGAAAGGCGTAGACCGCCGTCAAGCACCATAGCGATGATCCCGATAGCGCTGCGACGCAACGCGTAGGGATCCGCCGAACCGGTAGGCGCCTGACCGATACCGAAGATGCCAGCGATCGTGTCGAGCTTGTCAGCCACCGAGACCAGCTTGCCTGCAAGCGAACGCGGCAAGACATCGCCGGCAAAACGCGGGCGGTAGTGGTCTACGACGGCCTCGGCGACCATGGGATCTTCACCTGCGGCGATGGCGTAGTGGTAACCCATGACGCCCTGCAACGATGTAAACTCGATGACCGCATGGCTCACGAGGTCGGCCTTGGCCAGATGGGCCGCACGAATAGCGTACGCCTCGGTATCCGCGCCCGCATCCACCTGCACGGTCAGCGCGCGCACGAGCGCTTCGATGCGCTCGATCTTGGCGCCCAGCGAACCCAGCTTCTCCTGGAAGACGATAGAGCCAAGCCTGGCGACGTAGGTCTCCAGCGGCTGCGCAAGGTCCTCTCGGTAGAAGAAGGCCGCATCGGCAAGGCGCGCGCGAATCACGCGCTCGTGACCAGCGATGATGGCCTCGGTGCGCTCCGGTGAGCCGTTGTGCACCACGATGAAATCGGCCGTGAGTGCGCCGTCAGGACCCTGCACCGGAAAATAGCGCTGGTGCGACTCCATGGCCTCCTCGACGACCTCGCGCGGGACGGAGAGGAACTCGTCATCGAAGTGACCGACGCCGATGGTGGGCCACTCCACGAGGTTGACCACCTCGGCGAACGTCTTCTCGGGCACAACGGCCGTACCACCTCTGGAGGCGGCGGCCGAGTCGATAGCGGTGCGGATGATATGGGCGCGCTCCTCCTGATCGGCCACCACCATGGCACCCCGCATGGCGTCCAGATACTGACCCGCCGAGGGAATCTCCACCGGTCCTGACAAGAAGCGATGCCCTACGCTGGTGCGACCGGCGGTGAGGCCGGCGTGGGTGACAGGGACGACGTCCTGGCCAAAGAGCGCCACAAGCCAGCGGACCGGCCTGATGAAACGTGCGCTGCCTGAACCCCAGCACATGGACTTGGGCCAGTCCAGCGACGTCACAAGACCCGAGAGCAGATCCGGCAGGACATCGATGGCGGGCTGACCGGGACGATCGACGACGGCGAACACATAGCTTCCGCCGGGGGTGTCTTCTATGACCAGGTCGGTGACGGCTATGCCCTTGCCGCGCGCGAACCCTTCGGCCGCCCGTGTCGGGGCTCCATGGTCGTCATACGCTGCTGCCGCGGCGGGACCCTTCGCCTTGAGCGTGACGTCTTCCTGACGCTCATCAAGGCCGGTCACAACAAGCGCAAGCCGACGCGGAGCGCCGTATACGAAGATCTCCTCGTATCCAAGACGCGCATCATCAAGCGCCTTGGCTGCAACCGTCTTGATCTGGGCGATGGCCTTGTAAAGTGGACCGGAGGGGATCTCCTCGACGCCTATCTCGAACAGCAGGTCGCGGCTCATTGAGCATCACCACCCCTCGTCATCTGCGCGTAGGCCTCGGCACATGCCTTTGACAGGTCACGGACACGGCCGATGAAGCTGACGCGCTCTGTCACGGCGATGGCGCCGCGTGCGTCAAGCAGATTGAACGCATGGCTACACTTGAGAACGTAGTCGTACGCAGGCAAGATCACGCCGCCCTCCAGCAGCTGCTTGCACTCAGCCTCATACGTGTCGAAGAGGCGGTACAGCATATCGATGTCGGCCAGCTCGAAGTTGTGCTTGGAGTACTGGCGCTCGTTCTCCAGAAAGACGTCGCCGTAGGTGTAGCCTTCGACCCAGGTGAGGTCGTAAACGCTGTTGACGCCCTGGATGTACATGGCCAGACGCTCCAGGCCATACGTTATCTCCGCCGGGACCGGCTTGCATTCGATGCCGCCCACCTGCTGGAAGTAGGTGAACTGGGTGACTTCCATGCCGTTGAGCCAGACTTCCCAGCCCAGGCCCCATGCGCCCAGCGTGGGGCTCTCCCAGTCATCCTCCACCAGCCTGATATCGTGCTCGGCCGGATCGATGCCGATAGCGCGAAGGCTGCCGAAGTACAGGTCCAGCACGTCGTCAGGACTGGGCTGCAAGATGACCTGGAACTGGTAGTAGTGCTGCAGCCTGTTAGGGTTCTCGCCATAACGTCCGTCCGTGGGACGACGGCTAGGCTGCACATACGCGGTACGCCACGGGTTAGGGTCGAGGGTGCGCAACGTGGTGGCCGGGTGGAACGTACCGGCCCCTACCTCCGTGTCGTACGGCTGGAGGATGACGCAGCCCTGATCGGCCCAGTAGCGCTGGAGCGTCAGGATGATGTCTTGGAATGCGAACGGCTTCATACGTGAAGTCTCCCTGCATGATGATACGGTCTTTATGCCCGCAGACGGCGCCTGCGGAACGTCTGGATATCTTACACCAGGTTGCTTACAGGAGGTGCCAACACCTGACCAGGCATGGCGAACACCCTGCGCCCGAGCGACTAGAGGACTCCGCCGCCGTACATGTCCAGCGCCTTCATGCGCATAGGCACGTGATAGGAGATGAACGTGCGCAGCAGGGTCAGCGAATCGCGCAACAACCTGTCCGGGATTCCAAGCGCGCCCACGTCCGCCATCCGAGCACCGAGCAGAGCATTCAATACATCCGGGACATCGGCCGAGACACGCACGGTGCTGGTATCGGCGCCCGCACAATCGGCGCACACCACCCCGCCGCTGGACATCGAGAAGAGCGTGAAGTCGCCATTGCGGATGGAAGCGGCGCATCCCGCGCAGGAGGTCAGCTGCGGACGGTATCCGTGCATGGCCATGCCTTTCACGAGAAACGCGACCACCAGTGCGCGGAGGTCTTCGACTTCCGCGAGTTCCATGACATCCAGTGTGGTGGTAGACAGAGCGAACAGGCGCTCTTCTGTCTGGCATTCAACCGATATCTTATCGAGGAAGTCCACGACCACCGACGCCGCTGACATGCGGTCAAGGTCGCCGCGCAGCGCATCGTGGGTGGCCACACACTGGGCCTCTGTCACGATATCGAGCGAGCGACCACGGGCGAGCATGAGGTCCACGACCGTGAACGGCTCCACCCGGGAGCCGAACCGGGACTTCGTCTTGCGAGCGCCCTTGGCAACGGCACGCACCTGACAGCCGTCCTCGGCGAGGAACGTGACGATGAGATCGGACTCGCCGAGCTTGGTCTTCTTCAGCGAGAGTGCCTGTACGCGATATATGGCCGACATAGGCGGCGATGACCGCTATGCGCGGGCGTCGAGTGCGTCTAGAAGCTCGATTCCCGAAGAGGTGCCAAGACGCGTCGCTCCGGCATCCAGCATCGCAAGCGCCGTGGACAGGTCGCGGATACCGCCAGCAGCCTTGATGCCGGCCTTCGGCCCCACGGCCTTGCGCATGATTTCCACGTCCTCCACAGACGCCCCCCGGGGACCAAACCCGGTGGAGGTCTTCACGAAGTGCGCGCCTGCGGCAATGGCCAGGCTACTGGCCCTGCTTATCTGATCGGGGCTCAGGTAGCCGGTCTCCAGGATGACTTTGACGATCGAATCGCCATCAGACTCGTCGAAGACCGCCGTGCATACGGCCGCGATGTCATCAGCGACGAAGTCGAACTCGGCCTCGAGCACAGCGCCGATGTTGAGCACCATATCCACCTCGTGGCAGCCCATCTGGACCAGATGCGCGGCCTCTTCTGCCTTGGACTCCGTGTTGCTGTATCCAAGCGGGAACGCGCACACCGAGCACAGCCGGGTTACGGAACCGGCCAGCTTCTGCGATGCGAGCGGCACGAGAAACGGTGAGACACACAACGTAGCAAAGCCTTGATCGGCGTTGCGATCCATCCAACCGGCAGCTTCCTTGTAACCCACCGTGGGTTTCAGCAGCGTCTGGTCGATAGTGGATGCCAAAGACACGCGATCTATCGTCATATCTAGAGCCCCTCCCCATACCCGAAGCGCCGGATCTGCGAAGCATCCCGACGCCAGTCCTTCTTGACCTTCACGCGCAGATCCAGATACACCTTGGTGCCAAGCAATCTCTCAAGGTCCCCCCGGGCCTCGGTACCTATCTTGCGGATCATCTCGCCACCCTTGCCGATGATGATGCCCTTTTGTGACTCACGTTCCACGTAGATGTACGCCTGCACGTTGGTGTGCTCACCATCCGGGCTGACGGCAAGATCCTCGATCTCCACGCCTATCGCGTGCGGGACTTCGTCGCGGGTGTTGCGCAGGACCTTCTCGCGTATGAACTCGGCCAACATCACGCCCAGCGGCTGATCTGTAGGCATATCGCGTGGGAAGTAACGCGGACCCATGGGCAGATAGCGCTTCACGGTCTCAACGAAACCGCCAAGATTGAATCCATCAACCGCCGAGAGGACCACTTCGTCATCGAACGTTCCCAGACTACGGGCGAACTGCAGCCGCTCGACCATGTCCTCTTGTGAGACCAGGTCCGCCTTGGTGAGCACCAGCACCTTTTTGGCGCTGCTCTCCAGGACACGATGCGCCACCCACTTATCGCCCTTCCCCACTTTGACAGAGGCATCGATCACCAGGCATGCCACGTCGACGTCGGAAAGAGCCAACAGGCTGGAGCGATTGAGCTCCTCGCCAAGGGCGTCTTGCGGCTTATGCATCCCCGGAGTGTCCACGATGACTATCTGCGCATCATCCAGGTCCAGAACAGCACGCAAGCGATGCCGGGTGGTCTGGGGCGTATCCGACGTGATGGCGACCTTTGCGCCCACCAGGGCGTTTGTGAGCGTAGACTTGCCGGCGTTAGGCCGACCGACAAGCGCGACAAACCCACTGAGGACCTCCGCGTAGGAACTGGAACCCACTACTCATCACCGCCATCGTCCTGGTCGAGATAGCCGCGCACGAAAGCCTCGGGCAGCAGTTCCTCCAGCGTCATCACCATGACTGCGTCAGTGCGACCGCCCATGATCACGCGCAGATCGGGATTGAACTCGGCCAGGAACTGACGACAGGCGCCGCACGGCACCGTGGGCGACTCGGAATCCCCTACCACGGCGATAGCGTCGAAGTCGGTGAACCCGGCAGTCACAGCGGCCATGGCCGCGGCACGCTCGGCGCAGATACCGGAACCATACGCGGCGTTCTCAACGTTGACACCCTGGAATATCTCGCCACCGGCGAACACTGCCGCACCGACTCTGAAATCCGAGTACGGCGCATATGCCTTGCTCTTCACCTCGCGTGCGAACGCGAGCAGTGCGAGGTCGGCTTGGGTGATCTCAGGCATCTTGGTTCTCCTCGTCTGTCACGTTCACGGCCGGCTCGACGATCATGCGCCGGATCCTGTTGTTCTCGACATCGTCCACTGTCAAGCGCAGTCCTTCAACAACGATCTGCTCACCGGCATCGGGGATATGGCCCGCAAGCTCGATGAACAGGCCACCCACACTGTCGGCCTCTATGTCTATGTCCGTGCCGAACGCCTCATTGAGGTCATCGATGGGCATACGACCGTCCACGCGGTAGCTGTCCGTGCCCAAAGACACCATGAACGGCTCCGCTCGGTCGTACTCGTCGAATATCTCGCCGACGATCTCCTCAAGCAGGTCCTCGATGGTCACCAGTCCTGCGGTACCACCATACTCGTCAGCTACGACAGCGATATGGGTGCGGGAGCGCATCTCAACGAGGAGCTCCTCGATAGGCTTGGTCTCGGGTACGAAGTACGCCTCCCGCGCCAGCGCGGTGATAGCCGGATCGCACTCCCCGCGACCCATGCAGACCAGCAGGTCTTTCGCGTACAGAACACCCAAGATATCGTCCACCGACTCGTGGTAGACCGGCAGCCGTGAGTAGCCGCTGCGCTCGATGGCCTCGATGGCCTCGGCGACGGTGCAGGTGTCCTCAAGGCACTCCATGTCCGGGCGCGGCACCATGACCTCGCGCACGATCTTGGACGTGAAATCAGCCACGGCGTCGATGAAGGCCTCCTCGGCCTCCTCACGCGCGGACTCCTCATCGTCGGTGACCGACGCGTTGCGGTACTCGTCTTCGGTGATCCAGACGTCGACCACGCGCTCCTCGGCCACGAGGCCCACAAGCCACAACCATCCCGCCGAGAAAGCCCGCGCCACCGGGTAGAGGGCGGCAGTGAACTTCAGCGCCGCACCGCCCGAGGCCAGAGCCACGCGCTCGGGGTTGTGGACCGCAAGCGCGCGCGGAAGCGTCTCGCCCAACACGAACGCGATCGCAACGCCAACCACCGCGCCCGCAAACCTGACAAGGAAGACGACCGTCTCGGCAGAAGACGAGAAGAACTCCACGACGGTCAGCGCGGCGATGGCATAGGTGAGCACCCGCAGGACGGCAAGCGCGCCGGCAAGGCGACTGGGCCGCTCGGTGAGGCTATCCACCGCTTCCGCACCACTGCGGTCGGCCTCCAACAGACGCCGGGTGCGGCTGCGGGTCATCAACGCGACGGCCCCGTCAGCGGCCGACATGACCGCTGTGGCCGCAACGAGAAGGACGAACAAGACGAGCTCTATACCGAGAGTGATGGTCATCATCTGGGACCTCAGGTCACCTTTCTTGAGTGTCTAGAACCAGAATAGCTGAAAGATCACGGTGGTGATGAGCAGCCCGGTGGCCGCACCCCACACCACCTGCGGCACTGTATGCGCTTCCGACTCCACACGGCTCTGAGCCACCAGCGCCGCCACCGACAGGCTGATCACCGCGGCAGCGGGATTACCGGTTATGTACGTGATCGCGGCCGCTCCGGCGCTGGCCAATGCGGTGTGGCCCGAAGGCCAGCCCCCGCGCACCCACGTGCCGCCTTCTCGGCGAAACGCCTTCATGATCAACACCGCAAGCGCCGTGACGGCGAGCGCCACCACGGTCACATGAAGCGGCGTCTGCTGCACACGGATCAGGAGGATGTCGGTCACGTGCGTCAGACGCGAGAAGAACACGATGTAGCCGACGATCAGCGCGGTGATCGCCGAGACGAACACAGCCCCCGCAGCGACGTCTTTTGCCACCTTTGCCAGCGGCAGGAAAGAGTCCGTGACGATGTCGACGGTGGCCTCAACGGCTGTGTTGACCAGCTCGGTGACCAGGACGAACGCGATGGCGAACACGACCGCGAGGAACTCGGCCCGCTCGATACGCAAGAACAGCGAGGCGATGAGGACCACGATGGCGCTGGCCACATGGATGCGCATATTGCGCTGGGTGCGCAATGCGTAGGCGATGCCCTCAATGGCGTAGTTGAAGCTCCAAAGCAGCGATCTGCTGCGCATGATGACTACTCCGCCGCGTATGCGTCGAGCACGACCTGCTCACGAGATTGCATGACAGCCGCGTCCTCGTCGCTCTCGTGGTCGTAGCCAAGCAGGTGCAGACAACCATGCACAAGCAACAGGTTCAGCTCGGCCTCGATGGTCGTCCCCAGCTCGGCCGCCTGCTTGATGGCCACGTCAGGCGAGATGATCACGTCGCCCAGCAAGATGGGCTCATCGCCTCCTGTAGGACACGGATCGTCGCACCCGAACGAGAGAACATCTGTGGGGCCCTGGATGCCTCGATACTGCTCATTAAGGTGTGCCATCTCCTCAACGTCCACGAGCGCGACAGAGAGCTCGGCTTCTTCGGGCGCGTCCTCCAGGCGCAACACGAACAGCCCGAGACGCTCGAATGCGTCCAGGCTCAGCGGTTCAGGCTCACGATGACTGCTGACGCTAACTTGCATGCTGCTCCTTCCTGAGTTCTGCTTCCGGATACTCGATACGGGGATGGTAGATACTGGCGAGCATCCGCGCATAGACCTGCACGATCCGCTCGATATCAGCAAGGGTCAGGTCCGCATCATCAAGCTGGTGATCCTCCATCTTGGCGGCGACCACCTTGCGCACCGCCTCTTCAATCTTGGGCGGCGTCGCCTTCTTGACGGTACGTACCGCCGCTTCGACGCTGTCCGCGAGCATGATCAGGGCCGCCTCCGGCGTTGACGGACGCTCGCCCGAGTACCGGAAGTCCGAGTCGAGCACCGTGGCTCCGTTGCTGGCAGCCTTGTTATAGAAGTAGGTCACCATCGACGTCCCGTGGTGCTGACGGATGATGTCCACGATCTCTTTTGGCAGCTTGTACTCTTTGGCCAGGTCGATCCCGTCCCGGACGTGTGCGGTGATGATGAGCGCCGAAAGAGTGGGCGATGTGGTGTCGTGCGGGTTCTCTCCGCCGGCCTGGTTCTCGACGAAGAACCCCGGGCGACGGATCTTGCCCACATCATGGAAGTACGCCCCCACTCGCGCCAGCACAGGATTGGCACCGATCGCCTCAGCGGCGGATTCGGCCAGGTTCCCTGTCATCACTGAATGGCTGTAGGTGCCGGGAGCTTCCGTCATGAGGCGACGGAGCAGCGGATGGCTGGGACTGCCCAGCTCCAGAAGCCGGATGTCAGTGGTGACACCGAAGATGTACTCGAAGAACGGCAGCAGACCAAGAGTGAGGATGGCGGTAACGAGACCACCGACACCGCCATAAGCGCCGCCCAGAAGCGATGTGCGCAGAGTATTGCCCGAGGCAAGCGATGCGCCGAACGCCACCATGCCCACCAGGGCGATAACCGCCGCACCCGCATAGAACAAGTGACTGCGCTGGCTGATATTGGCCATGATCACTACCGCTGCAGCGCTTGCAAGCAGGGTCGCGACAACCTGCACTCCGCCGGAAAAGCCCAGAAGCAGCCCCGCGACGGTGGTCAGCAGGGTCATCAGGATGCCCGCAACAGGACTCACGAGCAGGGTCGCCAGGATCGCCGCCAACGGTACCGGCATGACGTACGGCGAGACTTCAGGCGCAAGCAGAGCCGTTCCACGGGTAAGGTACATCATCCCCAGCAGCAGGACCGCCATGATGAGCAGGTCACGGAAGCGCAGCCACACAGGGTGCTCGAAACGCTGCAGGTAGCCACCGATAGCGGTGATCAGCAGCCACATCAGCCCGATAGCGGCCAGGGTGGACTGCATATCCACGCCCTGTTCCAGACCACCAAGACTTCGGACCATGTCTATGTCCCGCTGAGTGACGATGTCACCCTTCTCAACGATGTTCTCGCCTTCTTGTTTGAGAATGACCACCGAGGAGACCCTGTCTGAGGCCTCCTGGCGCGCGCGAGCAGTGGCTGCTTCATCCACCACCAGAGTAGGCTCCAAAAACGTGCTGCCTGCGGCGATGACCACGTAGCGCTCGGCCAGCGAAAGCGGGATGAGCTCCGCACTCTGCGCGAGTTGGTTGCGTGCATCACCCAAGTCGCCCTCGAGGATACGCGCCGACAAGATGCCGGCCACAAGCGCCTCGGTGTTTCGCTCGGCGACCTCGATGGACTCTACTTCCAGCGCGACGACCGCTTCGATCGTCTCGGTATCCACTTCGCTCCCGTAGCGCTCGAGCATGAAGTCCACCTGGCTGGTGGTGTCCTCGGAGAAGGAGGTCTTGACCGAGACCGCCGAGGAGAAGAACTCCACGACGCTGCGGCGTGCGTCGGACTGGGCCTGCGCGTCGAAAGCATAGACCGGGCTGACGGCGTCGGAGGCCACCTGTCGGAGGGCTTCGGTCGCCTCCTGGTCCACGTACTGGATCGCACGCGTGGCGCGGTACGTACGGGGAGCAGGAGCGCCCTCTTCAAGACCGATAGGCACGGTGCGGACGGCCAGCGGAACAGCGGCCAGCAGCATGACCAGGATGCCAAGAATCACGCGCTGCCCGTTCACTGTGGAAAGCGGCCCGCTTGCGGGCCATCTCTCCTTAATGCGCTCGAACACGCTAGTCATCTGAAGCCTGTGCTTTCTTCTCCTCGTACTCGCCGTAGGCGGTCACGATCCGCTGCACCAGCCGGTGACGGACCACGTCTCTGGAGTTCAGCTCGACGAACTCGACGTCCTTGACGCCATCGAGGATGGCACGGACCTCTTTGAGCCCTGACTTGCCTCCGGCCAGGTCCACCTGGGTGATGTCCCCGGTGATGACCACCTTGCTGCCAAATCCAAGGCGGGTCAGAAACATCTTCATCTGCTCGGGTGAGGTGTTCTGGGCCTCGTCAAGGATGACGAAGCTGTCGTTGAGCGTCCGGCCGCGCATGAACGCCAACGGCGCCACCTCGATGACTCCCCTCTCGGTGAGCGCCTGGGACTTCTCGATGTCCATCATGTCGAACAGCGCGTCGTAGAGCGGACGCAGGTACGGGTCGACCTTCTCGGAAAGGGAACCGGGCAAAAAGCCCAGCCTCTCCCCTGCCTCGACGGCGGGCCTTGTGAGGATGATCCGGCCGACCTCTTTCTTCTTGAGCGAGTCGACCGCCATGGCCATGGCGAGGTAGGTCTTGCCCGTGCCGGCCGGGCCGATGCCGAACGTGACGGTGTTCCTGCGAATGGCATCGACATAATGCTTCTGCCCGGCGGTCTTGGGACGGATGGTCTTGCCGCGATGCGCCACCAACACGTCGGAGAAAACACTGGAGGGACTGCATTCGCCGCGCTTGAGCATCTCGATGGCGCGGTCCACGCTGTCGGGCGTGAGCCGTTCACCCTTCTGGACAAGCGCGATGAGCTCCGCGAGCAGCGCCGAGACGCCCTGGGCCTCGCCGCTCTCGCCGGTGATAGAGACCTCGTTGCCACGGACCGATATGTCCGATTCGAACTGGTCCTCGATGAGTTTCAGAAGATGGTCCCCTTGGCCGAGAAGATCGACCATTTCAAGATCACATGGCACTACCAGGCGAACCTGGGTGGTGTTCAGCACGATACGCGCACCTCTCATCTAGTGACGGTGACTACCCTACCAGGGGCAACGCCTCACGGACCGCACCATTCCAAGGCCGGTCCGCTCAATCGACATTCTACCACGCAGCGGTCATTCTTCCCTGCTCAGCGCCTGTAATCCACACCATCACCACATCCCCTTCGGCCAGATCCGCTCCGGTGATGACCACGTGCAGGTATTCGCGCGTGGTCCCCTCGGCAGATCCGTCGTCGTTGACACGCTCGATGAGGACCTCCACCTCTTCGCCCAAAGACGCCTGCGCGAATCGCGCCCTCAGTCGCCCGTCAAGCTCGCGCAGCCGTCGCGCACGATCGGCCTTCACCGCCGCAGGGACCTGATGGCTCATCCCGGCAGCGGGCGTGCCTGCACGCGGCGAATAGCGGAACACGTGCAGCCGAGAGAAACCGCACGCTTCAACGAACGCAAGCGTCTGCTCGAAGTGCTCGTCCGTCTCGCCGGGAAAGCCGGTCATGACGTCGGTGGTGATCGCCAGTCCGGGCAGCGCCTCACGCGCACGCTGCACGACGGCCGCAAAACCAGCCGTGTCGTAGGTGCGTCCCATAGCCGCCAGAGTCGCATCACAGCCGGCCTGGAGCGGAATGTGCAGATGCGCGCAAAACGCCGGGATCGAGGCGGCGACTTGCAAGAAGCGCTCGTCCACGTCGCCGGGCTCGATGCTGGAAATGCGCATGCGGGAAAGGCCGGTGGTTGCAAGCCGCTCAAGGAGTCCCGAAAGATCGAGACCCGCATCGCTGTAGCGACCGATGTTGATGCCCGTCAAGACGGCCTCCGCGACCCCCGCGTCCACGAGCGAGCGCACCTCGGCTTCCACGTCAGCCACAGGCACGGAACGCGGGACCCCGCGTGCATACGGGATGATGCAGTAGGCGCAAAACGCGTCGCAGCCGTCCTCGACCTTGACCACCGCGCGTGTGCGGAACGCCTCGCCGATACGCGGCACGACGCCCGCCGGGCAGATCCGCGTCCCCAGAACCGCGGCGACGCGGGCAGGTACAAGGTCTTTGTCCGGCTCCACGATGACGCGCTCGCCCAGGGCGGCCAGTCCGTCCGGATCGACCGAAGCCAGGCAGCCGGTCACGACCACCACGGGGCTCTGCGGGAGACCTAACGCATGGCGCACGGCCTTGCGCGCCTTATGGTCGGCCTCGCCCGTGACGGTGCACGTCGTTACCACAACGACGGCGGCCTCGTCCTCGTCAACGATGGCCACGCCCGTGCCCAGCAACCGCGCAGCGATCTTCTCGGCCTCGACGCGGTTGACCTTGCAGCCCAGCGTTCGCATGGCGACGGAGAGATCAGCCACGCCGTGTGCCTCCAAGGCCGCCCAGCTCGTAGAGCGCGATGGCCGAAGCGACGGTGCCGGCCGTCTCTGTACGCAAGATGGTTTCACCCAGCGAGACCGGGACCGCACCCGACGCCGTGATCGCGTCGACCTCTTCCGCCGAGAGACCACCTTCCGGCCCCACGACGACGGCGACGCTGTCTTCCGAGGTGGCGCCGCGCGATGCGAGAACCGCTCCGATGCCCGCTCCCGCGGTCTCTTCCCAGCACACCAGGACGTGGTCGACCGACTCGAGGACATGCGCAAGCTCCGCGATCCGCGTGACGGGCACGACCTGCGGAACCCGCACCTGGCCTGACTGCTTGGCGGCCTCGGCGGCGATACGCTGCCAGCGCTGGAGCCGCGCCTCACGCTTGCGTTCGTCCAGCCGGACGACCACGCGAGACGTCTCCAGGGGGACGACCCGCTCGATGCCAAGCTCGGTGGCCTGCCTGACGATGAGGTCCATCTTCTCGCCCTTGCACAGCCCCTGGACCAGCGTCACCCGCGGCAGCGCGGGAGCTGGAACAGCTGAGAGCACATCCGCCTCGACGAGGTCCCCCACCAAGGTGAGACGCACAAGCGAGGCGTGCCCGTCCGGATCCACGACGACGACCTCTTCCTCCGGGGAGAGCCGAAGGACATCACGCAGGTGATGCACGTCGCCTGTCGTCAACGGCAAGACACCGGAATCAGACACCGGACCGGTCACAAAGAAGCGATGCGCTGACATCAGCCGGTCAGCCAGTCTTTGATCTTACGCAGCGGCGTGGGTTCCGCGACTTTGGTGCCGAACGTCTCGGCCAGCTCGGTGAGAAGCTCGCGCTGACGCTTATTGAGCTTTCTGGGGACGCCCACCTTGAGGTGCGCGATGAGATCACCGTTGCCGCCCCGCAGGCGTGGCATGCCGGCGTTCTTGATCTTGACGGTGTCACCCGTCTGCACGCCGCCGCCGAAGGCCACCTCAACCGGCTCGAAGAGCCCTTCCACTTCGATGGTGGCTCCCAGTGAGGCCTGCGCGATATCGATGGTGAGCATCAGGTGCAGGTCATCGCCCTCGCGATGCAGGAACTCGTGCTGCTCGATGCGTACGGTGACGATCAGGTCACCTGAAGCCGCGCCGCGAAGACCGGCCTCGCCCATGCCCGGGACGCGCACGCCCATGCCGTCGGCGATGCCTGCGGGCACCTCGACGCTCACGCGCTCGGTGTCACGGGCGCGTCCGCTACCTGCGCACTCGGGACATGGCGGGTCCACGACCGTACCGGTCGCGCCACAACGGTCGCACGGCACTGCGGTCTCCATCACGCCCAGGATAGTGCGGCGCTGAGTCCGCTTCTGCCCGGTACCCGCGCACGCGATACACGGCTTAGAGGTGCCGCCGGGGGCAGCACCGGTGGCGTCGCACGCCTTGCAAGGAGCGTCGCGGGTCAGCGAGATCTCCCGCGTCACGCCGGAAGCGGCCTCTTGCAGAGTGACTGTGAGCTGCGCACGCATGTCCCGGCCCTCGGTCCGGACCTGGCGTGAGCCACCACCCGGACTGCCGCCCATGAACACCGAGAAGATGTCCTCAAAGCCGCCGAAGAAGTCACCGGGGTCAGCGCCGCCAAAGCCACCCATACGCGGGTCGGCCGTCCCGTACTGGTCGTAGTTGCTGCGCTTCTGCGCGTCCGAGAGGACCTCGTACGCCTCGTTGATCTCCTTGAAGGCCTCCTCGGCACCGTCGCCTTTGGCAACGTCAGGGTGCGTCTCGCGCGCCTTGCGTCTGAACGCCTTCTTGATCTCATCGGCAGAAGCGCCGCGCTCTACTCCGAGAACGGCGTAATAGTCTTTGGAAGCTGCAGCCACAGTCAGATCTCCTTGTCCCTCGGTCAGCCGAGGATTTCAGACAACGTGTCCGCCACCGTGCGAACGCTCGCCACGGCCCGCGGATAGTCCATACGGGTGGGTCCTATGACGCCGACAATACCGCCACCGTCACCGTCGCCGTAACGTCCGGCGACAAAGCTGACGCGCTCAAGCGCGTCAACGCGATTCTCATGTCCGATACGCACCAAGACATCACGCGTGAGCATGACGTCGGAGAGCATGCGAAGCATCGACAGCCCGTCTTCAAGCAGCCCGAGCAACGGTCGAACCGTGCCCGGATCGGAGAACTCGGGCTGCATGAGCAGCGCCGAGACACCACCGGTGAGAACGCGGTCGTTGTCCGCCTCTCCCATGCAGTCGATGACCTCGTCAAGCACCCGTACCGTAACGCCAGCGCCCACTCCGGTCTCCTCGGCGGCGCTTTCGCGAAGCCGGGAGACGTCATCGCCCACCAGTCCGTCCAGGACGCCGTTGAGCCGGCTCTCCACCTCGGTGAGCGTCGCAGTGCTCACGTCACGTCCGAAGTCCACGGCGCGATTGGCCACCTGGCCGGAGTCCGTCACCACGACGACGAGCGCACGCCCGACGGTCATGGGCACCACGCTCAAGCGACGGATACGCGCACGGCGCAGCGTAGGCGCGGCCACCACGGCGACGTAGCTCGTGAGCGCCGAGAGCACCAGCGATGTCTCGCGCATGACCTCGGTGACCTCACGTTCGAGGTGCTCATAGCGGGTGTGGACGGCGTCGATCTCCTCGGCGCTGAGCGCATTGCCCTCCGAGATGTCGTCCACAAACGCCCGATAGCCGCTGTCGGTGGGGATACGACCCGCCGAGACGTGCGGCTGATAGAGGTATCCCGTGTCCTCGAGCGCCGCAAGCTCGTTGCGCACCGTCGCAGGCGAACAGCCCAGGCTGTATCGATCGACGAGCGCCTTGCTGCCCACCGGTTGCACGCTTCTTATGTACTCCTCGACGAGCGCGGTGAGAACACTGCGCCGTCTGGGGTTGAGCTCTGCTGCCATGATCACTCCGTTAGCACTCTAGGCCTGTGAGTGCTGATTGATGGTAGGACGCGGGTCAGGAGGGTGTCAAACCTCTACCCGGCTTCCAGCACGCGCCCGAACACCTCGTTGCCCAGCAGCCAACCGCGCTCCGTGGTGCGCCAACGCTCCCCTGCACGCTCGACGAGGCCGTCGGCCTGCAGCTCCGCGAGCACGCCGGTGAGCCCGGCGTTATCGACGAGAGCGACATCCACACCCTCCACCATCCGCAGGCCGAGCATGACGTCCTCTGCGGCGACCTCCGAGGCGGTCAAAATAACCGCTACCAAGGGAGGACGCAGGGACGCGGCCAGGTAGTCCTCTATCTTCTCGGCCACCGAGAAGCGCACCCGTGCGGCTTCGCTCGTGCCCGGCACCAGGTTCCACGGGTGGTCGTACCAGCCTTCGGCCCGTGCGATCCGGTCGAACTCACCGGCCGGGAGCATGCTGTGCGCACCCGGACCGATGCCGATGTAGGGCACGCCGGTCCAGTAGGCGGTGTTATGGCGGCTCTCCTGGCCGGGACGCGCGTGGCTGGCGGTCTCGTAGCGGACCATCCCCGCCGCCGAGAGAACCTTTGCGGCATGCAGCATCATGTCGGCCGCCAGGTCAGGATCGGGCTCCGGAACGCACCCGGCATCCACCGAGCCGCACAGCGGTGTTCCCTCCTCGACCGAGAGCGGGTAGACGCTCACATGACCCGCGCCGGTATCGATCGCGCGTCGCAGCGATGCATCCCACGACTCCATGGACTGGCCGGGAACGCCGCAGATAAGATCGAGAGCGGCGCTCATACCGCTGCCCGCCAGAAGCCGGGCGACACTTTGGGCGGTTGCGGCGTCGTGACGTCTCCCCAGTGTCTGCAGCACGTCGTCGTCAAAGGACTGAACGCCCAGGCTCATACGGGTGACCCCCGCATCACGAAGCGCCGAGACTATCTCCGGCGTCGTGGTCTCGGGGTTTGTCTCAACGGTGATCTCGGCATCAGCACGAAGGCCGCACCGCTCGAGGATCCCCGCAAGCAGCGAGACAAGCCCGTCGCCCAGCAGAGTAGGAGTCCCGCCGCCGAAGTACAGGGTGCTGACATCGCCCAAGACTCCGCGATCGCTCCATGCGGTCGTCTCGGTCAGTGCAGCATTCACGTACGAGGAAAGCTCAGACGGTACTCTGGGCGTGCGCGAGGCGAAATCACAGTACGCGCACTTGGCCACGCAGAACGGGACGTGCACGTAGAGCGCTGTGGTGGGGCTAGTCATCGACTTTCAGGATAGCCATGAAGGCCTCCTGGGGAACCTCGATGTTACCCACGTTCTTCATGCGCTTCTTGCCCTTCTTCTGCTTCTCCAGAAGCTTGCGCTTGCGCGTGATATCGCCGCCGTAGCACTTTGCCAGGACGTCTTTGCGCTTGGCCTTCACCGTCTCGCGGGCGATGATCCGGCCGCCGATAGCCGCCTGGATCGGCACCTCGAACATCTGCCGGGGGATGATGGCACGCAGCTTCTCGGTCAGCATCTTGCCCCGGGCATACGCTTTGTCCTTGTGCACGATGAAGCTCAACGCATCCACCGGCTTGCCGGCTAGCAGAACGTCCAGCTTCACGAGTTCGCTGGTCTTGTAGCCGATGTATTCGTAGTCCAGGCTCGCGTAGCCCTTCGTACGGCTCTTGAGCTGGTCGAAGTAGTCCATGATCAGCTCTGAGAGCGGTATCTCGTAGTGCATATCTACCGTGGTGGCCGAAAGGTACTGCATGTCTTTGAACGTGGCGCGGTGTCCCTCGGCAAGCTCCATGACAGCACCGACGAACTCCGGCGGCACCAGGACGGTGGCCTTGAGGTACGGCTCCTCGATGTGCTCGATCATGCCCGGATCAGGCAGGTCCTGCGGCGAGTGCAACGCCAGCATCTCGCCGTTGGTCTTGTAGGCGTGATACTCCACGCTGGGGGCTGTGGCGAGCAGGTCAAGGTCGAACTCGCGCTCGAGCCGCTCTTTGACGACCTCCATGTGCAGCAGCCCCAGAAAGCCCACGCGGAAGCCGAAGCCGAGCGCGTGACTGCTCTCGGGTTCATAGAGCAGCGCGGGGTCGTTGAGCTGCAACTTGTCTAAAGCGTCGCGAAGGTCCGGGTACTGGTCGCCATCGATAGGAAACAACCCCGTGTAGACCATAGGCTTCACTTCGCGGTAACCGGGCAGCGGTTCTGCAGCGCCGTCTTTGGCCAAGGTCACGGTGTCGCCGACCTTGACCAGCGAGGGGTCTTTCAACCCCGTGATGAGATAGCCGACCTCTCCTACGCCGAGCTGGTCGACCGGCACGTTGGCCGGACGGCGGACGCCTACTTCTTCGACGTCGGTCACGGTCTTGCTGGCCATCATGCGGATCTTCATCCCCTTGGAGATGGACCCGTCGATGACACGAACGAGTGCGACCACGCCGCGGTACGCATCGAAATACGAGTCGAAGATAAGTGCCTTGGTCGGGGCATCGGGATCTCCCACGGGAGCCGGCACTCGCGCAACGACCGCCTCAAGGGCGTCTTTGACTCCGATCCCGCTCTTCCCGCTGGTCAGCACGGCCTCATCGGCAGGAACAGCCAGTGCCTCTTCGATCTCGTGACGAACGCGCTCAGGATCGGCCGCGGGCAGGTCTATCTTATTGATGATCGGGATGATCTCAAGGTCGGCGTTCATCGCCATGAGGGCGTTTGCGACCGTCTGTGCTTCCACGCCCTGCGCCGCGTCGACGACAAGCATCACGCCCTCGCACGCCGCCAGCGAACGCGAGACTTCGTAGGTGAAGTCCACGTGCCCCGGCGTGTCGATGAGGTTGAGCTGATACGTGTGGCCGTCATCGGCGTCATACATGACGCGGACGGCCTGAGCTTTGATGGTGATACCACGCTCCCGCTCGATGTCCATGGAGTCGAGGACCTGCTCCATCATGTCGCGGTCCGCGATGGTATGCGTCATCTGCAACACACGATCGGCAAGTGTTGATTTGCCGTGATCGATGTGCGCGATGATGGAGAAGTTGCGTATGTATTCGGGGTTCGTCATCAGACGGGTAGTGTATCAGGCATCGGTGCCGAGGGAAATGAAGCGACAAGCGCGGTCTTGCGCGACCGGTGGCAAGTGATGCGTTGCTACTGAAGATACTGCGTGCTATCCTACTCGGGTTCGTCCGCACCCCACTGCGACGGGCACCACCTGATTTCGGAAGGAACGAAACACTGTGGCCAACATCAAGAGCCAGAAGAAGCGCATCCTGACCAACGCCAAGGCTCAGGAGCGCAACAAAGCAGTCAAGTCCGGTCTGAAGACGGCGATCAAGCGCGTTGACGCCGCTGTCACTGCCGGCGACAAGGACGCCGCCCTCGAGGCAGCTCGCACCGCGAGCCGTGCTTTGGACAAGGCAGCAAGCAAGGGCGTCATTCACGAGAACCAGGCGGCCAACCGCAAGTCGGGCGTCATGAACCGCGTTGCGGACATGGAGTAGTCGCTAACACACTGCGTATCACGTGAAGAAGACCGCGGGAATCCCGCGGTCTTCTTGTGTTCCGGGGACGATCATCACCGAACGGGCGCGATGCTACTTCGCGCACACCTCGATCACCCAACGCTCAAGAGCCAGACGCGGGTCTTGTCCGCCCGTCTTCATCTGAGATTCGGTCTCTGCCGCTGCTCGCAAGGCCGAAACAAGATCGGCCTCCTCAAAACGACGGGCCTGCCGCGCATAGTTGCGCACCTGCCAATCCGCGGCACGCACCTGCGAAGCCATCTCGCGTTCAGAGACATCCCTATCCAGCAGCGCCTTCACGCTGAGCAGCATGCGTACGTGGCGAACAGCCATTGCGTGTACGCCCATCACGGACTCGCCGCCGTCGACAAGATCAGCCAGCAGCCGCAGGGCGGCGCCGCAGTCACGGGCACCCAGCGCATCCAAAAACTCGAAGACACTGGTGGGGGCTGTCTGGGAGACGACCGCTTCAACGTCTTCGCGCTCGATACGGGCCTTGTCTCCCGCAAACGCGATGATCTTCTCGGCCTCGATATCGATCTTGCGCAAGTCACGACCTACCGCACGGACGAGCGACTCGGCGGCATCCGGCGAGAGCTGACGACCCTTCGAGGTGAAGTGCGACATGACCCACGACGGATAGTCGTTCTTGCGAGGAGCACGGTACTCCGCCGCGCCTCCCAGGGCATCCACTGCCTTGAACAGCTTCCCGTTGCGCGAGATGCTGGAGGCCACAAGGACGAGGCACGCGGTAGGCGCGGGATCCGTGGCGTACGCGGCAAGCTCAGCCTGAGCGGCCGCATTCATCTTGTCGACATTCCTCAAGACCACCAGACGCCGATCCGAAGCGAACGGCAGTGTGTTGGCAGCCGAGATCACGCTGCTGGCATCGCTGCTCTCCGCATCGAACTGGTCGAAGTTGAAATCGAGGTCTGCGACCTCGGCCACGCGCTCACGGAGGCGCTGCACGGCCTGAGCCAGCAACAGCTCCTCTTTGCCCCAGATCAGGTAGACGGGCTTGAGTTTTGTAAGTCCTGTGTCTGCCACACTCACTCCGGATCGTCGGTCACGGCGGTGCCCTGACGCCTGCACCCGCTAGGCTTCTATTCTCGCATATGCGCTGCGTCAGTACGCGGAATCCCTGGGAGCCGATCTTGATGGTGACATCGCCTGATTGATCGGTCCGATACGCCCTGACCCCAAGCTGGTCGAGAAGCTCCAACGTCTCCTCGCACGGGTGACCGAAGCGGTTGCCCTCGCCCACACTGATCACCGCGACTTCAGGACTCCACGCGCTGAGACCTCGCTCATTCAGACCGTTGACGCTTCCATGATGCGGGACTTTAAGCACCTCGACGTCTTCGAGCGCACCCGTCTCGTCCAGCGCGTCTTGGACCTCGCCTTCCGCATCACCCGTGAGGACAGCGTCAAACGATCCGCGGTGGAGCGCCAGTACCACGCTCGTGTCGTTGGTGTTCTCAGGCAGAGGCGCGGCAGCGTCCGGCCACAAGACCTCCACCACGCACTGCCCCACAGTGAACCTGTCCCCCGCCTGCAGTGACCTTGTCGCCACCGCCCCACGCGGCGTGAGCCTCTCCACAGTCTGCTCGATGTCAGCTCTCGCCCCTTCGTCCATCGCGCAGGGCACGCCCACCCAGCCAACTTGCGCCACACCGATGAGCCCGGCCAGCCCCCCTGTGTGGTCGTCATGTGCATGGGTGAGCACGATTGCGTCAATACGTCGCACTCCCGCCCGGGCCAGGGCTTCGCGAAGAGACGTCCCATCAGCGCCGGTGTCCACCAGCAGCGTCTGCCCGCCGTCCTGTACCAAGATCGCATCGCCTTGCCCCACATCACATACCACGATGCTTGCACCTCCACCGGTAGGCAGGCCCACGGCAACCACGATCAGGATGAGCACCACGATGAGAGCCGAACGTCGCGAGTGGCGCTGCGAACGCGGTAGCGGCCACACAGTCCAGGCGACGGCCACACCGATGGCTGCGATCAGCCCGGCTGCCGCGCTGCTGCCGCCCGACATCACAGCCGCCCCCGGTAGCGACGCCAGACGTGCGACCACCCATACGATGGCCGAGAGGACCCCTTGCGCGAGAGCGATAAGCGGAGCTCCCGCCCATCCACCCACGGCGCTGCGCAGGATAAGGCCCACCATTCCGCTGCACAACGCAAGCGGCAGACATGGAAGGACCACGGCATTAGCGATGGGCGCCAGGACAGAGAACATCTGAAAGGCTGGAATCGTGACCGGGGCGGTGACGGCCTGGGCCACGCATGTGAGCGACATCAACTCCGCGCCCCGACGCGACCACGGACCACTGCATGCTTCCGCCCAGGCTGTTGCCCAACGACCGAACAACAGCAACCCTACAACAGCCAGCACCGAAAGCTGAAGACCGATGGAGAAGACACCCCACGGAGACGTGACGATGAGAGCGAGCACTGCGGCCGACAGACTGGCAAGGCCGTCACGACGCACCCCGATCGTCTCGGCTACAGCACCCGCAGTCACCATCAGCAGAGCGCGCACGGCAGAGGTGGGGACTCCTGTCACCAGGACGAATCCGATACCTACCGATACCGAGACGAGAAGCCCGACCTTCTTGGGGGCCCTTACCAGGCGCGCCAGACCCAACACAAGCGCGCACACCAGTCCAAGGTGCATACCGGACACCGCCAGCACATGAGACAGCCCCAGTATCCGGAAGTCCTCCTCAACCGCACTGCCAGCCAGCGCACGCCTGTCGCCCAGCGCGATTCCACGCAACAGGGCTGCGCCAGAGTCCGTGCTGCGGCCCAGATACGTGCTCGCTTCCGCCCGCCACCGCCACAGGGCACCGGCGACTCCGCCCGGCCACCCCGCGATCTGTGTAGACCACGCCGAACCTGAACCGAGGATCCCGTTACGGACGTTGTTGCGACCGAAACGCTCATCATCCAGCGACGGCTCGAGGATGGCTCGAACCTTGACGAGCATCCCGACCTCGGGCTCCTTTGAACCGGACGGCCAACCGATGGAAACCAGCACTCCAGGACAGGGCTCACCGCTCAGTCGCAGGGTCACGCGCGAGCCGTACGCACCTTCCCGGGGATCAGCGACGACCCTGCCGCTCCACTCCCGGGCCCCGGCATCCGCCAGGGTGGTGCTTGATGCGCAGACCCGCAGAACCTGGATGCCGGACAGCGAGGCTCCCAAGAGCAGGCCTGCCAGGGCAAGCTGTACCGGAGCGCTCCATCTCGTTCTTCGCACGCGCACGCAGATCGCTGTTAGGCAGACGATAATGACTACAGCGCACAGACAAGCGACGGGTACGTCAGAACGCCACAACCACCACAGCGACTCACCTGACAGGGCGCCTAACCACGCACATGTCGCGAGCCAGGCCACCGGAGGTATCGTGGGCCTGCTACAACGGCTTGCCCCGTCGCTCATTGAACAGTCACCAGGTCCCGCAGCGATTCCAGCTTCTTCACGCCAATGCCGCTTACCCTCTGAAGGTCATCGACCGTGCCGAAAGGCCCGTTCGCGTCACGGTCCGCGACGATCTTCTGCGCGGTGGAAGGCCCGACGCCCGGAAGGGCATCAAGCTCGGCTTCGGTGGCGGTATTGAGATTCACGAGACCGCTGCCCGAAACCGATGCATCGCTCCCCGTCAGTCCCGGGGCAGCGGTCTTGCCCTCCTCCACCTCGTCTTGAGTAGGCACATACACCTGCTCCCCGTCCTGGAGGATCCGTGCAAGATTGAGAGCGTCGGTCGAACTGCTTCCAAGCGTCCCTCCCGCAGCGCGGATGGCATCATCGACACGCGCACCCGTTGCAAGCTCGTAGACGCCCGGAGTCCGAACGGCACCCGCAACATGCACGACCACGCCCACGCTGGCAGCGGCAGTGGTAGCGACAGAATGGGGAGCAGACTCGCTCTCAGCGTCATCCGAGGCGAACTCGATTGCGGGAGCACGGGTCCCTTGCAACAGAGCGAATCCAATAGCCACAGCGACCAGCACAAAGGCCGCTTTGACCGCCGTCGCCTTCGCCCCTGTCAGACCGGCACGTGCGAGCAGATCTTCCAGCCTCTGTTGTGCCTGCATAGATACGGCGCCCCCTTCGTCGAGACGGAGGGGGCGCCGGGTCAGGCATCGAATCTAGCGCGCGGTGTTTACCGCCCGCTTATCACTCTCATACCAAAGGCTTTCAGTTGGCCACGATACTAACGAGCTTGCGGGGAACCACGAGCACCTTTCGAACCGTAAGACCCTCGGTATGCTCGGCGACCTTGGGAAGGGCAAGCGCCAGTTCACGCACGGTATCTTCCGATGCGCCCGCATCAACCACAAGGCGCGCGCGGACCTTACCGTTCACCTGCACCGCCATCTCCACCTCATCGGCCGCAGCTGCCATTGGATCCCACACGGGCCACTCGGCCCGATGCACAGAGGTCTGAACACCCAGGACCTCGCGCCACAGTTCCTCGGCCATGTGCGGCACATACGGCGCCAGCAGCAGCACGAGCGTGGTTGCGACCTCCCGCTCAAGCGAGACGTCGCGGTTCTCTTCGGGCACGGTCCGTCGATAGTCGGTGGCAGCGTTGAGCAGCTCCATCATGGCCGAAAGAGCCGTGTTGAACTGGAAGCGCTCGATGTCGTCTTCGACCTTGCCCACGACACGATGTCGTTCACGACGAAGCACCTTGGCCGGCTCGGCATCGGTTGCAGGCGAGTCGGACACGGGCTCCTCGGCCACCTCTGTGACGTAGCGCCATACCCGTCCCAGGAAGCGGTACATGCCGTCCAGACCGTCCTGGCTCCACTCGAGGTCTTTGTCCGGTGGCGCCATGAACAGGATGTAGGCACGCAAAGCGTCCGCACCGTAGCGAGCGATCATGTCCTCGGGCGCCACGACGTTGCCGCGCGACTTGCTCATCGTGGCGCCGTCGAGCTTGACCATCCCCTGGGTGAGCAGGTTGGTAAATGGCTCGGCGAAGTCCACCAGGTCCATGTCGCGGAACACCTTGGTGAAGAAGCGCGAGTAAAGCAGGTGCAAGATGGCGTGTTCGATACCGCCGATGTACTGATCCACCGGCATCCAGTAGTCTGCCTTGTCCTTGTCCCATATCGCCGCGTCATTGCGTGCGTCACAGTAGCGCAGGTAGTACCAGCTGGAACACGTGAACGTGTCCATCGTGTCGGTCTCCCGACGGGCGGCTCCCCCGCATGCAGGACAGGTGGTCTCGTAGAACTCAGGATGGTCCGCAAGCGTCTCGCCCTTGGTCACGTCTACATCTGCAGGCAAGACAACGGGCAGGTCGGCCTCAGGAACCGGCACCAGGCCGCATGACGGGCAGTGGATGGCAGGTATCGGGTTGCCCCAGTAGCGCTGCCGGGAAATGAGCCAGTCGCGCAAACGGAAGTTGATGGATGCGTGGCCCTGGCCGCGCTCCTCCAGCCATGCGATCACCTTTGTGACGCCCTCGCCGTGCTTGCCCGTCGGCGTGCCCGTGAACTGACCGGACTGCACCATGATGCCCTCATCGGCGTGCGCGACGTCCCAATCGACATCGGTCACGACGCGCTCGGTCTGGTCTTTCAACTGCTCGTAGAGGGGATCGTCGGCCGGCACCACGACCGGCGGGATGGGCAGACCGTACTTGCGGGCGAACTCGAAGTCACGCTGGTCACCGCAGGGTACCGCCATGACCGCGCCTGTGCCGTACTCCATGAGCACGTAGTCAGCCACCCAGACGGGCACTTTCTCGCCATTGACGGGATTGACCACACAGCGGCCGATGAAGGCGCCGTTCTTCTCTTTGTCGGTAGACGAGCGGTCGATCGCGGTCTCTTTGGCGGCTCCCGCCACGACCTCGTTGACGCTCGGGGCGTACTCGGTGCCCTCCACCAGTCTGGCGACCAGCGGATGCTCCGGTGCCAACAGGAAGAACGAGCAGCCGAACAACGTATCGGGACGCGTGGTGAAGACGGTGATGGTCTCGTCGGTAGGCTCACCTGAGGCGTCACAGAGCTTGAAGTCGACCTCGGCGCCTTCGCTGCGCCCGATCCAGTTGGCCTGCATCGCTTTGACGCGCTCCGGCCAGCCCGGAAGCTCGTCCAGATCGTCCAGCAACTCCTGGGCATATTCGGTGATCTTGAAGTACCACTGCTCCAGCTCGCGCTTCTGGACCACGCTCTTGCAGCGCCAGCACACTCCGTCTCCGATGACCTGTTCGTTGGCCAGAACGGTCATGCACGAGGGACACCAGTTGACCGGTGAGCTCTTGCGTTCCACCAGCCCGCGCTCCCAGAACTTGATGAATATCCACTGGCCCCAGCGGTAGTACTCCTCATCGCTGCTGGCCAGGCGGCGGTCCCAGTCGTAGCTGAAGCCCATGCGGCGAAACGATGCCGCCTGCTTCTCGATATTGGCGTACGTCCAGGTGGCTGGGTGCGAGTCGCTCTTGATAGCGGCGTTCTCTGCAGGCAAGCCAAAAGAGTCCCAGCCGATGGGATGCAGCACATTGGTGCCGCGCATCGTCCAGTAACGCGCGATCACGTCACCGATCGAATAGTTGCGCACATGACCCATGTGGATGTCCCCGGAAGGATAGGGAAACATCTCGAGCACATACTTCTTGGGCCTGGCTGGGTCTTCGGAGACTTTATAGAGTCCCTCGGCATCCCAGACCGACTGCCACTTAACTTCTATGTCATGCGGTTCGTACGAACGTGCCACAACGGCCTCCATGCATGCCGGGAACTGACTCTACGCATGATAGCCGAGGAGAGACTCCTCCGAAACCGCGCGAGCGACTCATACTACCCCACGAGCGAGTCCGCGCGCCCAGTAGACCCAGAATCCCGGGACCTCACGCAAGACGAACACCGGGGTACCCGGGATAGGAAGGCTGGACGCCGCAGGCACGGTCAAAACGTTCACTCCGGCGGCCCGATAGGCCATTTTGATGCGCGGCAGATGGTAGAATTGACTCACAACAAGCACACTCTCGATGTTTCGCTGCCGGAAGATCTGCGTCGTGTTGGCTACGGTCGAATCCGTGTTGACCCCGTCGTGATCGAGCACGATCGCCTCGGCGGGAACGCCCAGCTGCACCGCACGGTCCCGCATGGCAACAGACTCGTCGATCCCCTCGGCGCCGGTCGCACCCGACATCACCAGAATGCTGACGGTCCCCTGCTGATAGAGCTCCACTGCGGTTTGGACCCTGTCTTCCAGCGACGTAGAGAGCCTCCCGTCGGGCCACGCCTTCGCGCCAAGCACCACGACAGCCTCTGCGGGACGACGATAGTCGGTGGTGCCGAAGAACAACACCTGCGCGAGCGGGAACGCGAGCGCAAGCACCAGGGCGACCACGAGCGCCCCCAGCCGTGAACGGCCCGAGTCGGCGGTTCTTACGCGCCGGCTCATACCTAGAGCGAGCAGGACGAACACGACAAAGAGCACCGCAGAGAACGGCACGGGCGTCAGCGGGTCGATCGTACCCGCATCCCAGGCACGCCAGAAGCCCAGAGAGTTCACCAGGCCCCCACCTGCAAGAAGGAGAGCTCCTCCACACGTCATCCAACGGCGGACGCGTCGCATGACCGGCAGTACCGCGTAGGCCACCAGCAGCGCCGCAATGACCACTCCGAGCGGCACAGTAAGCCAACCCGGGAAAAAGCCCATGTCGATCCACCAGATATTCTCGGCACTGGAGCCAAGCAAGGCCCCGACCGCATTGGCCAGCGAAAAGCACCCGAAGAACAGCGCGACTCCGCGAGAGACCGCCCCTAACCCTGTTCTGAGCGTCCCGGACATGCATCCTCCCATCCCGCCGCCGCGGTCGACACAAGAACCGTACCAGACCTCAGCCGCGCCACACCGCGTATGAAAGCGAACGGTTGCCTATGGCCCGAACGCGGGGGCGGAGCACGAAAAAGCCCGCCGGATCCCCGACGGGCTTTCGAAGTCATTTGGTGGAGCCAAGGGGGATCGAACTCTTGTAGGGGCCATTCTTGGGGAGTTTCAGCGTGTCTCAAACAGTACCATAAGCGCGCCGTTTGCGCAGGTCATGGTATATGTTTGCGTCCTTTGCAGTCACAAACGGTATCAATGCGTTTCGTGACGTTTCTACCGAATAACGTTCCCGTAGTGTTCCCGTCGCGCGCTCCGCCGTGTGATTGCGGCACCCACAGCGCGTGATGAGTGGTACTAGCAGAGGATCGAACGACGAGAAGAAGGAGAGGCGCGACATGAGCATCTATCACGAGGCAGCGAACAGGGCAGGGATGAAGCCCGGAGCGGAGCGGGACGCGGCGATCGCAACCGTGAAGACAGAGCAGCATGATCGTCTTGTCGGGATGATCGCCGATGAACTGCATGAAGCGTTCATGGACGCACGGTGCAAGGAAGACCCGAGGCTTTGGGCGGCGATGGAGGCCGCGAGAACGTACCAGCCGACGATGACGAACCAGGGAGCAGCGTCATAAAGGAGAGCAGCTACCAGAAGATCAGTCGACAGATGATCGAGGAGTACGATACCGCGCTTGCCCTCGCATGCCGGATCGCTGAGCTCGAGGGGCTCGAGCCGGAGACCGAGGCTTTCGGAATGCGTGCGGCTGAGCTCTACGACGCCGAGCGCGACAGGCTACACCCACGCGCCTAGTCGAAACACTCGCAGATCGGCAGGTTTTGGGGCCGTCCTCCGGGGCGGCCCCTATCGTATAATGTAGTGGTAACACGTCGAGGGAGACCTTGATGGGTAGCTGGTACAAGGGC
>JAFGVD010000020.1 GCA_016938135.1 Coriobacteriia bacterium | reverse complement strand
CTCCGGTGAGTTCATCGAGGCGCTCAGCGGTCCTGCGAATGCGCCCCTCTCGGCCCCCTCGCGCATGGCCGTTGGACCTGACGGGCTGCTCTATGTGTGCGAGACGATGGCCGGGGTGATCCGCGTGCTCGACAGAGAAGGCAACGACGCAGGTTCTTTCGGCGTCCCACAGCCTGTCTCGGTCGCCGTCTCGGAGGACCGCATCGTGGTGGGTGCGGTGTCCGGGTTCGCCATCCTTGAAAAGGACGGCAAGCCGATTAAGATCATCGGCGACCGTGGGCAGGGCGATGAGGAGTTCGACTACGTTCACGGCGTCGCCATAGCTGAGGACGGGACCATCTACGTCTCGGATTCCTTCAACAACCGGATCTCGGCATACGATCCTGCAGGCACTCGCCTGTGGATGATGCGTACGGGCAGCCCCAGCAACGGCGCTGAGTTGGTGGAAGGCGCACTGGCCGTCCAGGAGACTGCGGACGCTGCGCTCAAGGGGGCCGACGCCCTGCAGTTGCCGCTCGGTCTCACGATCGACGGAGCTGGCCGCATCGTGGTCATCGACATGTTCGATTCTTCGCTTGCGGTGTTCATGCCTGACGGGACCTTTGTGGGCAAGTATGGCGACATCGGAGCCGATGACGGTCTGTTCTTCTACCCGACGAGCGTCAGCTACGATCCCGCTCGCGATTGGTTCCTGGTGGCCGACACGTTGAACAACCGGGTGCAGGTCGTTCGTCTGCCTGATTCATCGGATGGGGGAGACGTGCCGGCGGCCGCGCGCAGGGCGCTTGCTGGCCCGGCTCGCGCCTGCCTGCCGCCGTTTCTGGCGCTTCTTGTGGCGCTGATCGTTGCGCTGATCATCAGGGCTGTCCGTCTTCGCGTGCACGCCCGGTAACCTGCCCTGGCAAACACTAGTAGTCCGTCAACGCACATGTTGACAGATATACCCTTGCAGGACTTGACAAACGGCGCAAAGTGTGATTCTGGAACTACTCGGTGGAATAGACGGTACGTCAGAGACGGAACAAACGGTGCCTGATTGCACGCATGGGCGGGCATCGCGCGTCTCTGGCAAGCCTGTTCGAGAAGGGAGGTGTGGGTCATAGAACGGGAGTGCGCAATCTCTTACAAGGGAGGATTATCCGTGAAGAGGACAACCTTCGTCGTCGTACTCGTGATCGCCCTGACCTTCATATTCGTGGCATCCGCGTACGCGACGAGCCCCAAGACGTGGAACCGGTACGAGGATTACTACTGGTGGGACCTCGTTGGCCAGGAGGGAGTCGCCCTCAAGGATGTTGGTGCGAACCCTGCTAATCCCGGTGTCCATGCCGGCTATCTTGCGAACACCGCCAAGTGCGGGATCTGCCATTCCGTACACCGGGCCAATGCCACCGGTGTGAAGCTTCTGGACACGTCCGTCGCTACCTGCGCCGGCTGTCACAGAGCGGGCACAACAACCATCACCACCAGGCTCATCAGTTGGGAGACCGGAGGCCCGCATGGCTCCGGTAGCGATGCGAGCTGTACTAACCGCCGTTGCCATACCAACAGCCCTCACGGTGTTGGCGTTTCAACGTACAACCTTCTGGGCGGCAAGCTGATCAGCGAGCAGGTCGACCCCATCATCGATGCCGCCCTCGCGCTCGGCACTGACGCCGATCGTGGATTCAATGCGACCGATCTCAACAACGCCGTCGGCGACTTTGCGCTGACAGATGGTGAGCAGTCCGCACTGATCAGTGGATACACATGCAACCAGGCTGATTGTCACTTCAACACCACGCTTGCCGTGATCGAGAAGGACTGGGCCGAGATACGCGACGATGTGTATCCGTTGGGTGGTCCCGACTACGTTCTTAAGACGGGGCACCTGAGCTCTGCCGTAGCCAGCTCTACTCATGCGTCATACGCTCCGGTCGCCAGCTGTGTCAGCTGCCACGACCAGACCGACGCCGGTACCACATCCGGCTACACGTTCCCGCACTCACAGACCGCGTACGGCGCCACCAACCTGGCAGGTCGTGCGTATCTGTGGATGGGTTACTCGGGCTTCGTGGGCGATACGCTGCTGCCGGTGGGTGTAGGCGACAAGGCGTTCGATGGTACGTGTCTCAAGTGCCACAGGAACGCCACCAACGACGCTGGTATCGGTATCACACACTAGGCATCCCGTGTGAACCGATGAAGAAGTGCGATCCCGTGTTTCCGGGAAGGGCCGATTCCGACCAAGGAGGAGGCCCTTCCTGGTTGATGCATGCGGTGATGCGATCCATCTTCTCTCCGTTTGGTCGCATTTGGCGCTTGGGTAGAGTCATGTAGTACCGGGAGCTCGAAGTCCATCGGCGTAAGGGCGGGTCCATGCAGAGGCTCACTCCGGTCTCCAGCAAGACGATCCTTTGGCTTGTCGCGGTGTCCGGGTTCGCCCTCTTTGTCGCCGCGGGGCTGTACAGTGCAGTCGCGCTCCCCGGTTGCGTAGCCTGTCACGACCAAGAGCCGTTCGTGTCCGGCACAGCAGACGCAGGACACCCCTCAACAGACTGTTCCGCTTGCCATGTTGGTGCGGGAGTCGCCGACCGCGTCGCTTTCGGCTTTCGCGTCGCCTACCACATGACGCTACCGATCATCCGGGGCGAGGGTCGTGACTGGAGCGTTGTCGCGGACGGTCGCTGCCTGTCCTGTCACGGCACGGTGTTGGAGCAGACGATCAGCCGCAACGGCATCCGCATCGCTCACGTCACGTGTTCGGTCTCCTCGGCATGCACGGACTGTCATGCCGCCACCGCGCATGGCGCTGCCGTGGACTGGCTGCGCGTCTACGACATGGACACGTGCCTTGAGTGCCATGTGTCGGAGTCGGCAACGATGTGCGACCTGTGCCATGAGGGGCGCCTCGAGTCCGACCGCATAACATCCGGTATCTTCGCCATCACTCACGGAGCGCAGTGGCAGCAGACGCACGGCATGGGGGATGCCTTCACGTGCACCGTCTGTCATACCGCAGCGAACTGCGAGAAGTGCCACGGAGTGGGGCTTCCGCACACGGGGGACTTCCTTGAGAGTCACTCGGAGTACGCCGCCGATGAGTCCGCGCGGTGCCAGACGTGTCACGAGCCCCGTTTCTGCGATGACTGTCATGGACTTGAGATGCCGCACTCCATGGCCTTCACGCGTGATCATGCGGACGCCGCCGAGAAAGACGGGTCTCTGTGTCTGCGCTGCCATGCGGACCCCGACTGCACGGAGTGCCATGAGACGCATGTCCATCCCGGCGGAGCGATAGGCTCCCTGGATCCTGGAGGTGGCCGGTAGTGGATGCGCGAAGCACCACTGTGGACCTCTCGGGTCTGTGGCGGCAGATACCCACGCTCCTGAACGACCCTGCGTCGAACCCTCCCGCGGCGTTCCTTCTCTACGGCATCATCGCGGTCATCCTGCTGCTGGTCGTGGTGGTGGCGCTGATGTTTCTGGGGTCGCGAACGGACGAAGACGAACCTGCGAGTAAAGCCGCCGAGGTTGACGAGCCCGACTCACGCATGATGCCGGTGCGCCCGACCGCCGCCAAGAGGATCCCGCTCACGGCACAGGGCAGAGTGGCCGTGGCGGGTATCAGCGTCGCGGTGCTGCTCGTTGTGTGGACGATCGCCGGGGCCTCCACCTCCGGAGCGGCGGTGTGCGACGGGTGTCATGTGAGCACACCGCACACCACGGTGCAGACGGGCCGCCCGGATCCGCATGAGGGGGAGGTGTGCGTCAGCTGTCACGAGCCCGGAGGGCGTTTGGGCCGCTACTTCCTGGACGTACCGTCACGGATGCTGCACTTCTTGGATGGAGCGATGCAGGCCGGGCTCAATGCGGACTATGGACGCGTGGCGCAGTCGGCGTGTATCTCATGCCACGGTCCGGCGCTTGAGGGAGTCGGTCTGAGCGAGGATCGGGGCATCCGCATGTCCCACGCTGAGCCGCTCGAGGCGTCGGCGCCGTGTCTTGGATGCCACACGCCTGAGGAGGGTGTGGTCGGCTCACACAACGCGGGGATGGCTCCCTGCCTGCGCTGCCATGATTCTCAGATCGCCTCTGCGGAGTGCGCGGAGTGTCATGAGAGCAGCACCACGGCCGCCGCCCGCGCTCGCAGTGCGGTCGTGGCCACACGACAGATCAGGGAGCTCACGTGTGGCGGTTGCCACGATGAGGAGAAGGAATGCGATACCTGCCACGGCCTGCGTCTGCCTCACTCTCGCGCGTTCGTCACTTCAGCGCATGCGCGGGCCGGTGCGGTGGATTTCTGGTTCAACGACGGTAAGGCCTGCGGTCGGTGCCACACCGCTCAGCGGAACCCTTGTCAGAAGTGTCACACACCGTTCCTTGGCACTGGCCACCCCATCGCACTGGCGCAGGAGCATACGGTCGCCAAAGAGGCCGCATGCGATTCGTGCCACCAGCAATGGGAGTTCCGCAGGGACCGGGACTTCTGTGAGGATGTGTGTCACACGGCGGAGGCTATCGAGATGAGTCCGCGCTAGTCGGGGTCCGGGTTGGCGTCTGGCTCGCGGCGCGCCGTTTTGCACCTGCGCGGAGCCCCGTGCCATGGCAGGATGTGCTAGCATTCCTGCCCAAGCGAATGTATCCAAGAATGCGCAGGAGGCGGGTCACCGTGAAGTTCCACGGCACAGTACATAAATACGGGCGCGATATCGACACCGATGTCATCATTCCCGCGCGTTATCTCAACACCAGCATCCCCGAAGAGCTTGCGAAGCACTGCATGGAGGACCTGGATGCCGGGTTCGTGGCCAAGATGCAGTTCGGAGACATCCTGGTAGCCGAGGAGAACTTCGGATGCGGCAGCTCTCGTGAGCATGCGCCTATCTCGATCAAGTCCGCCGGCGTGAGCGTCATCATCGCCAAGAGTTTTGCGCGGATCTTCTATCGCAACGCGATCAACACGGGTCTGCCTATCATGGAAGCGCCCGAGGCCGTTGATGGGATATCCGACGGCGATACCGTCACGGTGGACGCCGACGCCGGCATCATCGTCAACGAGACCACAGGCGAGACGTACACCGCGCAGCCGTTCCCGCCATTCGTCAAAGACATCATCGAAAAGGGCGGGCTCATAGAAGCTGTGAAGGGGAAGGTGCGAGAGTGAGCGAGTCGAAGCGCATCTGCCTGCTGCCCGGTGACGGCATAGGCCCTGAGATCACCGCCGAGGCGGTCAAAGTGCTGGAAGTCATAGGCGCGCGCGAAGGCGTGCGATTCGAGTTCGACGAGGCGCTGTTGGGCGGCATCGCCATCGATGAGACCGGCTCGCCGTTCCCGGAGGAGACGCTTGCCAAGGCGCACGCGGCCGACGCCGTGTTGTTGGCGGCCATCGGCGGTCCCAAGTGGGATACCACCGACCCGACAAAGCCCAGGCCGGAGCAGGGACTTCTGGGCATACGTAAGGCGCTTGGACTGTATGCGAACCTGCGTCCTGTGAAGATCCTCGACGCGCTCAATGATGCCTCCAGCCTGAAGGCCGAGTATCTCGAAGGTGTGGACATGCTCATCGTGCGTGAACTCACCGGCGGGCTGTACTTCGGCGCGAGCGGTCGAGAGGACGGGGTCGAGGGCGCGGCGTCCGGTGGCGGCGAGGGCATGCGCGCGTACGACACGATGGAGTATCGCGAGTATGAGATAGAGCGCATCGTGCGGGTGGCGTTTGATGCGGCACGGACACGGGGCAAGAAGGTCCACTCGGTGGACAAGGCCAATGTGCTCGAGTCTTCCCGGTTGTGGCGTGAGGTCGCGCACCGCGTGGCAGCCGACTACCCCGACGTGGAAGTCGTGGACCAGCTCGTGGACAACACGGCCATGCAGCTTGTGCGGTGGCCGGCGCAGTTTGACGTCATGGTGACCGAGAACATGTTCGGAGACATCCTGTCTGATGAGGCGTCGATGCTCACCGGGTCGCTCGGCATGCTGGCAAGCGCGTCTCTGGGCGACGGTACGGCGCTCTATGAGCCCAGTCATGGTTCTGCTCCCGACATCGCGGGACAGGGGATAGCCAACCCTCTCGCGATGCTGCTTTCGGTTGAGATGATGCTGCGATACAGCTTCGAGATGCATGAGGCTGCAGACCGTCTGGCGGCGGCGATCGAGGCGGTGCTCGCCGATGGCTGGAGGACGCGTGATATCGCCGACGCGAGCACGCTTCCACAGAAGATGGTAGGCACCAAAGCGATGGGCGATCTGGTAGCCGAGAAGCTCTGATACCCCCGGGGTATTCAGTGACCGAACCTGTCGACAAAGAACACAACGGCTCCTAGCTGTAACTACACAAGAAATCTTCAGAAAGCTCAAGAAACTTTTCACAACGCATGCCAATTGGCGTGCGTTGTGCTTATCCCGGAGTGGACCTCGAGCCGGCGACATCCGTCGGATGCGGAGCGGGGTGCCAAGTAGACTTCCACGATCGTGTGGACGAAACGCTTCGGAGGATCGTATGCCACAATCGCCCGACCGCGACCGGTTGGATATCGAGACGGAAGACGTCATCGACCCGGTAGTTGAGACAGGCCCACCGGTAGCCATGACGCGTACTCACAGAGGGATATTCGCTGACCCCGTGGTGCGCAGGCTGGCATGGGTCGGCGCGATCATGTTGCTGGCGTTTCTGGCAACGGTCGTCTCGGCGCTCGCTTTCGGCGTCATCAACCCGCCTGCACCGCGCACCGCCGTGGAGCAGGAACTTGCGCTTGCAGAGGCCGAGATAGAAGCCGGTGAGGCTGACGCGGAGGACTGGTACGAGTACATCGGTGCGCTGATCACCTCCGAGCAGTACAGCAAGGCCGAGCGCATGATCCAGTCCGCACGTGATGGTGGCTATGAGGACCCGGCCAAGCAGTACCTCCTGCTCGTCAAGGTCAGACTCGATCTTGCACGCGGTGACTACGAACTGGCGCTTGAGGACTCCCAGACGGCCATGGACGCCCTGGAGGCGCAGCTCGATATCGAGCTCAAGCTGTATGAGCAGACCAAACAGCCCACCACGATGATCGCCGATGGCCTGGGCGCGAACTACGACACATTGCACCTCAACCGCGCCGAGGCCTTCGAGGTGCTCGGTCGCGTGGATGAGGCGATTCTCGAGCTGGATGAGTATCTCGCCGGAAGCGAGCGCGCGGCCGACATCCTCGTGTGGCGCGGTGACCTGAAGGCGGAGTCCGGCGACATTGCCGGTGCTCGTGCCGATTACACGTCAGCTGCCGTCTATATGCCGGGGGACAGCTCGATCGCCGAGAAGCTGGAAGGACTGGGAGCGGAATAATGAGTCAGAAAGACACCTCTGCAGACATGTCGTCCGGTACTGCTCAGTCGGTCTCGGCTCCACAGCCGAAGGCCCCGGGCAGATCGGAGCGTGGCCGTCGCATCATGATCGTCGTGCTGATCTTCCTGTTCTTGCTGTTGTGCTCGGCGTCGTATCTGTTGTTCAGGTTGGTGACGCCTGCCGGCGAGATCGCGTCCAGCGATGAAGCCGAGGGCATCACCTGGGTGCGCTCGATCTACGGGTGGGGATCCGGTGTGGATGAACAGCTTGAGCGGCCCGCTTCTGTCGCGATCGCGGACGATGGCTCCATCCTGGTGCCCAATGTCACAGGCAACGCGCAGGTGTACCGTTTCGGCGCCGATGGCTCGTTTGATGGCTCGTTTGTCGGTAGTGAAGGGGATGGCCGGGTGCTGTTCCCCACGGGAGTGGCTGTGGGTCCCGATGGGTTCATCTATGTCGTGCAGACGACGCAAGAGAACGTCTTGAAGCTGACACCCGACGGTACCGAGACGGTCATGATGCTTGACGTTGTAGAGCCGAGCTCGATCGCGGTGGCTGAGGACATGATGGTCGTCGGCGCAAAGGAGGGTTTTGCGATCCTTGACCTGGACGGCGTGCCCATCCAGATCATCGGTACCGGTGGATTCGACGACGATCAGTTCGACACGGTCTCCGGAGTCGCG
>JAFGVD010000019.1 GCA_016938135.1 Coriobacteriia bacterium | reverse complement strand
GGAGGAGCCGGTCGAGGTCGAGGCTCCTACAGGTGTAATCTCCACGGATGCCTGCCTGGCTGATTTCGCCACGGACATGGGTCTGAATGGTGGTCTCGGCGATGAGCTCACTGCCCTCACCGGCGTCGAGAGCGGTCCGAGCCGGGGCCGCCCGAGCGCGACGGTGGCGAAAATCCCCGAATCGGGCGAAGGAGCGATGTTGCATCGCGACTCTGCGGTTGATCGCAGTTTGCTAATGAAGATCATCGAGGGCATCGAGAAACTCTAGGAACGGAGCTCGCTTGTGCAGTCTGTGAAAGTCGTTGTCACGGGGCCATTCAACGCAGGAAAGACGACGTTCATCAAATCAGTGAGCGAGATCACTGTCCTGTCCACGGAGCGTCAGGTAAGCGACGCGTCCGGCGAACGGGGCAGCGAGACCACGGTCGCCATGGACTTCGGTCGGATCACTGTCTCTGACGATGTGGTGCTCTATCTGTTCGGTACTCCCGGTCAGGAGCGCTTTTCGTTCATGTGGGAGACGCTGTCCGAGGGGATGCTGGGCTTTGTGCTGCTCGTGGACGCAGACAGCTCTGAGTCGATCTCTGACGCATCGTCGATGATAGAGTTCTTCACGAACATGTCAGATGTTCCGTTCGTGGTTGCCGCGAACAAGGTCAGCGAGGGGGACGCGAACTCGCTCAGTGGAATCCGCGCCCGTCTCTCTCTGGACGATCACGTGCCGTTGTTGCCCTGTGACGCGAGGGAGAAGGACAGCGTGAAGGCCGTGTTGCTTGGCCTGCTGTACGAGATTCTCCATAGCATGGACTGACGGTGGATTCGCGCCTGTACATTCTTGGTGGGCTCGCGCTGTTCGCCGTGATCATGTTCGCTGTTGCAGTCGGTGCCTCGGTTCGATATCGACGCACCGTTGCGGAATCGCGTCGGGCTGTTGAGCGCCAACGGGCGCTGATGTCGTACGGCGCGTCGATGCCAACGGCTAGGCCTTCCATCGATCTGCCCGCGGAACCGTGGCGCAAATCCGCGGAGGAGGCACTGGTTGAGCCCACCCTTGAGCCCGAACCTGAACCCGAACTCGCGCCCGAACTCACGCCAGAACCCGAACCTGAACCTGAGACCGAGCCCGCTACACTCTCGTTCTCACAGTCGCCCGAGATCGCGGACTACACGCTTGTCGCTCCGGTTGAGCTACACTTCACACAAGGGGAGGGTCGCGTGGGCGTGCGCCCGGGGACAAAGACGTACGCGGAGTTCCAACGTATGGCTGGTGTCGTTCTCGGTGACCTGGAGCGCTCGCATCGATCGTAGCGCGACTTTGTTGGGCATCCGTCCATCGTCTTGCTAGTGCCCGCTCTTGTACTTGTCGTACCATGGCATCGTTAGTGAACGTGCGAGCAAACCGTCACACACTGAGGAGTTGTGTTCGTGGCTGAAGCGGGCCAGAGACTCGGCCAGTTGCTCATGAGGGCTGGCGTGATCACAGAGCGTCAGCTCAATGACGCCCTCGAGGTCCATAAGGCTACCGGCAGCCCACTCGGTCGCGTCCTTGTCGATCTTAGCTACGCCACTCAGGGCGCGATACTCTCTGTGATGGCGCGACAGATCGGGATTCCGTACATCGATTTCTCCGAGAAGACCCCCGATCCTCATGCTATTTCCATAGTCCCGCGTGAATTGGCCAATCGCTACACGCTGATGCCCGTGGAGATCGATGCGGAGAACCATCTCATCGTCGCGATGGCCGATCCCCAGAACGTCCTCGCGCTTGATGACCTTCGGATCATCACGGGCTATGAGATCCGTCCGGCCATCTCCACAAAAGACGCTATCGTTGCGGCGATCGAGGACTTCTACAAGGTCGCCGAACATGTTGACACGGACTTTCTCGGCAAGGATGAGGTCGAAGCGCCGGATCTTGACTCCCTGGTAGGCGTTTCCGATGAAGCGCCTATCGTCAAACTCGTGAACTACATCATCAACAAGGCGGTCTCCGACCGCGCTAGTGACATCCATATCGAGCCACAAGAGAAGGACCTGCGCGTCAGGTTCCGTGTCGACGGCGTGCTGCATGAGGTCATGCGTAGCCCCAAGACGACGCAGCAAGCGATCATCAGTCGCTTCAAGATCATGTCCGACATGGACATCGCCGAGACGCGCAAGCCTCAAGACGGGCATACCGCGCTGACGGTATCGGGCCACAAACTGGACTTCCGTGTCTCGACTCTGCCTACGGTCTATGGTGAGCGGATCGTACTGCGAATCCTGCGCAAAGACAGCATCATGCTCCGGCTTGAAGACCTGGGCTTCCTGCCCGGCTCTCTCAGTCGTTTTGAATCCTCGTTCCGTAAGCCGTACGGCGCCATCTTGGTGACGGGACCAACGGGCTCCGGTAAGTCCACGACGCTCTACGGCGCCATAAACGTGTTGAACGAGCCGCTGAAACACATCATCACGGCTGAGGATCCCGTGGAGTACCGGCTTCCCGGCGTGAACCAGATACAGACCAACGCGAAGGCGGGTCTGACCTTCGCCCGTGCACTGAGGTCGTTTCTGCGGTGTTCGCCTGACATCATCCTCGTGGGTGAGGTGCGAGACCAGGAGACCGCTAAGATCGCCATCGAATCAGCGCTCACGGGTCACCTTGTGCTTTCCACGCTCCACACCAACGACGCTGCGGGAGCCATCACCCGCCTCACAGAGATGGGAGTTGAGCCGTTCTTGGTCGCCTCCGCGTTGGACTGCGTGCTTGCACAGCGTCTTGCGCGTAAACTATGTGGTGACTGCAAGGTCGAGTACACGCCGGAGCGACAGGTGTTGCTTGACGCGGGCTTCTCGGAGGATAACCTTCCGGAAGTGCTGTACAAGCCGGGGGGCTGCAAGAAGTGCGGCGGCACGGGCTACCGGGGACGGATCGGCGTTCACGAGGTCATGTTGCTCAGTGAGGAGATCGGTGACCTCACGGTGAAAGAGGCCACTGCCGAGGAGATAAAGGCCGTTGCGGTCGAGCAGGGTATGTTGACTCTCAAACAAGACGGGCTGGAGAAGGTCCGACTGGGGATTACTTCGGTGGAGGAGATCGTACGCGTCATCGTGTGACGGGTCTGTCGCTCTTGGGGCGGCAAGGCTCTCACGAGGGGGGCTTGGGAATGACGGATTTGAATGAACTACTACTGAAGCTGGTAGAGCGCGGCGGATCCGATCTTCATGTGACAGTGGGGATGCCGCCCGTCATGCGCATCAATGGTCGTCTGCTTCCCACAGAAGGCACCCGACTCACCACTCGCGACACGAAGGAGCTTCTCTACAGCATCCTTACCGACGAGCAACGCGAGACTCTGGAGCGCAACTGGGAGTTCGACTTCGGCTACGCTCTGCCTGGTGTCGCACGGTTCAGGGTCAATGTGTACTACCAGCGGAACAGCATCGGCGCCGCTTTCAGGCATATCCCGGTCGAAATCAAGACATTCGAGGAGTTGCGCCTGCCAACCGTCCTTGAGTCGTTTTGTAGGAAGCCGCGAGGGTTCGTTCTCGTAACTGGTCCCACCGGCTCAGGCAAGTCCACCACGCTCGCAACGATGGTCGACTACATCAACACGAATGAAGAAGTGCATATCATGACGGTGGAGGACCCCATCGAGTACCTCCACCATCATAAGAAGGCGATGATCAACCAACGAGAGGTCGGCTCGGACACCAAGAGCTTCTCTCAGGCGCTGAAGTATATTCTCCGTCAGGATCCGGACGTGATCATGATAGGGGAGATGCGCGACCTCGAGACGGTGCAGGCTGCTCTTACGGCAGCCGAGACCGGGCACCTGGTGCTCGCCACGCTTCATACGCAGGACGCGGCCCAGACCATCGACCGAGTTGTTGATGTGTTCCCCCCGTATCAGCAGCAGCAGATCAGGGTGCAGTTGGCGGGTACGCTGCAGGGCATCTTAAGTCAACAGCTTATTCCGACGATAGATGGTAGGGGACGAGTCGTCGCTTCCGAGGTTCTCGTGCCCACATCAGGTATCCGGAACATGATCCGAGAAGGGAAGACGCACCAGCTTCCCAGTGCACTGCAGGCGGGACATCAGTATGGTATGTTCACGATGGATCAGAGCCTTGCTGAGCTTTATCGCCAGGGACTCGTCAGCCTTGATGGCGCCCTGCAGCGAGCGGTAGACCCTAACATACTCAAGACGCTCTTGGGCCGAAGCCAGTAGTAGAGATCAGAGGAAGGCGTAGCGACGATGGCCACACTCACGTTCAAATACAGTGTTCGCGACAAGACCGGCAAGGTCATCTCGGGCAAACTCGAGGGCGAGAGTCGAGAGGCTGTATCGAACAAGCTCCGTTCGATGGGCTACATCATCCTCAACCTCAGCGAGGACCGTTTGGCGGCGCTGAACAAGATCCAGTTCGGCACTACCGTCAAGGCGAAGGACATCACGATCTTCTCACGCCAGTTCGCCACGATGATCAATGCGGGCCTGTCATTGACGAAGTGTCTTAACATCCTTGCCGGGCAGTCTGAGTCCAAAGAGCTGCGCGAGATCATCGGTCAGGTGGGACGTGATGTGGAGGCGGGGCAGTCGCTCTCTGAAGCACTCGCGAAGCACTCCAAGGTGTTCCCCCCAATCTTCATCAACATGGTCAAAGCAGGTGAGACAGGCGGTGTCCTCGATGAGGTCCTGAACCGCCTCGCCGATCACTTCGAGAGTGAGAATGCTCTCAAGGGCAAGATCAAGTCGGCCATGACGTACCCGATCGCGATGCTCGGCCTGGTTCTTGTCATCCTCGCTGCGATGATGGTCTTCGTTGTCCCTACGTTCCAGAAGATGTTCTCGGACATGGGTGGCGAACTGCCACTGCCTACGCAGATTCTGGTGAATATCTCTGAGGGCGTTCGTGGACTGCCGGGCCTCATCTTCGTTGTGACCGTGGTCGTAGTGATCTTCGCGTTCAAGCGCTGGGTCGCGACGGAATCAGGACGCTACATCTGGGACGGCATCAAGCTGCGTATGCCGGCCGTGGGCACGCTCGTGCGGAAGATCGCACTTGCGCGTTTCACGCGTACGTTTGGCACGCTCGTCTCCGCAGGCGTGCCCATTCTCTCTGCGCTGGACATCGTTGGAGATACGGCGGGCAATGAAGTCGTGGCCCGAGCGGTGAAGAAGGTCCGATCGGCCATCAAGGAAGGCGAGACCATAGCGAAGCCCCTTGGGGAGTCGAACGTCTTCCCGTCAATGCTCGTGCAGATGATCGCGGTGGGCGAGGAGACCGGTGCGCTGGACACCATGCTCAACAAGATCGCGGACTTCTACGATGAAGAGGTTGCTGCCGGCGTTGACGGTCTCACATCGTTGATCGAGCCGATGATGATGGCCACGCTGGGTGTAGTTGTCGGTGGTATGGTCATCGCGCTTTATATGCCGATGTTCCAGATGATCACACTCGTGAATTAGTGCGCATTCGAGAAAACATCCACTAAAGCTTCCTGCTCAGTGGCCGATACACATATCGTGGAAGTATGGATCCATAAGGATCCTGAGAAGACCGAAGAAAGGGAGGTGAACATTCCATGCGGATGTTCAAGAAGGAAGAGGGCTTTACCCTCGTAGAGCTGATGGTTGTCGTTCTCATTATCGGTATCCTTGTTGCTATCGCTATTCCTGTGTTCAATGCGGCTTCTGACAGTGCGCGTCTGCGTACCTGCCAGTCCAACCAGCGCACGATCGAGGGTGCTGTTCAGCAGTATCTGGCTGCGGATCCGGACAACACATGGGCGGCGGACGTCGTTGACAGCGGTAACGTTCTGATTACTGCTGGCTACATCAAGACCGCGCCTGTATGCCCCGGCGATGGCGGCGCCGAGTACGCTGTTGACGGTAGTGGTACGGTCACTGGCGACCAGGGAAGCACGAGTGGCTTCATCTCGGGCCACTCGCACTTCTAGGTTTTTCGACTTCGGTCAGGGAGCCGCCGGCAGTAGCCGCCGGCTCTTTCTTTTCCCCCTTTATGAACGTGGCCACAGCAGATACCCTAGGGACGACATCGGAGCATGAAGGAGTGCAGCCATGGTCGAAGTGCCCTATTGGTTTCTTCTAATGGCCCTTGGGGGGTTCGGTCTTCTCTTTGGGAGCTTCGCCAATGTGATCATCTGGCGATTTCCTCGCGGTGAGTCTCTCGCTTTTCCTGGATCTCACTGCCCCGCCTGCTCCGCACCGATCAACTGGTACGATAACGTGCCAGTGGTTTCATGGTTGCTGCTTCGTGGTAGATGTCGTGCGTGCAAGGAAGCGATTCCTTTCCGCTACCCAGCTGTCGAGCTCCTTTCGGGCATCCTGTGGATCGTTGCCGGAATCCGCTTCGGTCTGACTGGGCAGACCTTCTTCGCTGTTCTCCTGTTTTATATGTTGCTTGTGCTCACCTTCATCGATATCGATCACAAGCGACTGCCTAACGGAATCGTTGCACTTCTCGGAGTGGCGGGTCTGGTCGGTATCGGTGCTTCTAGTCTGTCGGGAGTGAACCTGCTGCCACTCGTAGCGTTATCAGCGGGCAGCTCGCCGCTCGCCTCAGCTGCGCTCGGCGTGCTTCTTGGGGGAGGACTGAGTCTGGCAATCTCCGTTGCTTATGGCGCACTCCGTGGTTCTGTCGGGCTGGGAATGGGTGACGTGAAACTGCTTGCGGTGCTCGGTCTGTTCCTGGGCCCGTACGTACTCATGACATTCATGATCGGTAGCATGATAGGCGCGGTATACGGTCTGACGACGAGCCACCGCGCCGCTGAAGGTATATCGCAACGCATCCCGTTCGGTCCTTTCCTCGCATCAGGGGCGGTGATCACGGCTTTGTTTGGGCCTGCAGCGTGGGCCGCCTATGCGCGGCTTGTAGGTCTGTCGTGAAGGCGTAGTGTATTGTATTTTTGTGAAGCGGGGGAGTGTCGCTCAAGTGCTTGTGCTGGGCGGCCGATACAGTGATTGGTGGGCGTAGTTCTCGGTGCGTCGTGCCTTGAATGAGGAGCGTTGACGAGATGCTTTCGATGAGAAGCACAACAAAGATTGTGAAGTCGGATGAGGGGATGACGATCGTCGAGATCGTGGTCGCTTCCACGATTCTCTTCATCGCGCTGACCGCTCTTGTCCCGCTGCTCTTCACCACGACGAAGATGGCACAGCAGACCAAGGCTAAGACTGTTGCGCTCAATGCCATGAACAGTTATGTCGAACAGGCGCGTGCGATATCGTATGACGACCTTGGAGTTGACGGCACATCAATTCCGGGCGACTTGGCCTCGGAGAGCGTGTTATCCCTTGAGGGATTCAGCGTTGTGATCCGTCCTACTGTGGAGTGGGTTGACGATGAGAATATGCTCGGTACTCAAGATTACAAGCGTCTTATAGTCGATGCCTCGGTCTCAAGCAGTTCGATGGCAACGATGACATATACGATGACCACGTTCGTATGGGGTGCGCCGTATGAGCAGGAGGCAGCGGCGCTTCCAGAGGTGGCTTTCACTGCCAACTCACCCGCAGCGGATGCTGTTGTGTCCGGGGCGTCGGTCATTGTCGGCGGACGTGCTGAGACCGATCTGACCGCCGGGTTTATCAGCTCGATGGTTCTGAAGGTCGATGCGAGCTACCTGCCCAACAGCCTAAAACCTCCGGGCTTCGCCTCGTGGCCGCCTATGACTACTCCGTACGAGCAGTCGTTCTATTGGGATACCACTGCGCAGTATCTCGTTGTGGATTCAGAGACCGGGGATCCCATTCTTGACGCTGAGGGTCAACAGCAGTACCTTGCGTTCAGCCCTGACGGCATTCGGGTCTTGAAGGTTGAAGCGTGGGACAATCTGAGTGGTCACTCCTACGTGACGCGTCGGGTGCTCGTGGACAACTACGCGCCGCTTACACCCGCGGCGCCAACCGGTGTATGTGACACCTCGACAGATGCTGCTGTCACGTGGCCAACCGCCATGGATGGCACGGAAGGCGCGGCACTCTATAACCTCATAGTCTACAAACAGCCCTCCTCGCCAGCAGATGATTCCGCGTGGTCGCAGGCCAGCGTAGTGCAGGTTTCGACTACCAGTTCGAGCATGACGGTTATGCCGTTCAGCCGTTACTACGCTGTGGTGCAGGCGCAGAGCCCGTTGGCTCACAAGTCGGGATGGTCGGCGGCATCAGCCAAGTTCGTATCTCGTCCGGAACTTGGCGGGACCACGCAGCAGAAGGTGACAAGGAGCGGCAGCCAGTACTACATCACGACCACCGTGGTACTGGATGTGACCAACCCCAACTTCGCTGTCAGCGGTAGTGTGCTCTATGACGTCTGGCGTTCCACCGACCTGGCCACGCTGGGTACAGGAAGCGCCTACATGTCGAACGTGGTATTTGACTCCGGCACGTGGACCGACACTATCGCCGATTCGACGTCATACAGCAAGAACTCCACAACTCCTACTTACTATTACAAGGTGAAGGCCTCGTTCACGCCGTACGGCGGTACGAGCACGGAGTCCTGGACCAATACCGGAAGCGTTGCTGGTCTCACGGTGTCTTCTGCGACCACGGTCAGCGGGACGGTTACCCAGACATGGTAGCCGTTCGCACATCTCGGGCGCGGGACCTGAGGGGCCGTGATGACGGCTTCACATTGTCCGAGCTTCTCGTTGTCATCGTGTTGCTCGGGTTGGTGTTGGGGATCGCCTGGAACGTGAACTACTACGTGACAAAGGTCGCCAACGATGCAAGTCGTGAGACGAGCTTCAGTGCTGAAGTGCGGACTCCACTGGCCTACATCGACAAGCTCCTGATGCAAAACAGCTTGATCGAGTCGGATTCCACAGCCTATCGGTTGAGCTTCCTGACTGACGTCGATCTGGATGATGTCTTGGAGCGTACCGTCGTTGAAGTGGTGGGGACGGAGATGACTCTCACGCGATGGACGGTAGACGGAAGCCGCGTGAACAACTTGCCGGCGATTCAGACCATGACCTTGTCGGACCATAATGCGAACATCGCACAAGGGGTTCCCTTGTTCACCTATATCGACGTCGACGGTGACCCCATTACCGATCGGTCGCAGTACTCAAGCAACACTCGAGGGGTTGAGACGATGATTGTCGTCGATTATGAGGGCGAGATCTTCCAGGACTCGCGTTACACCTATTTCCGCAACCGCAGGTAAGGTGGATGAGATGAAGACCCAGGGTCAAGTTCGGCGGTTCGTCACAGCCGATGAAGGCGTGGCTCTCGTCACAGTGCTTGGTGTGATGGCTGTGCTCACGATTCTTGTCGCTTCTAGTTTTTTCCTTGCCAGGCAGTCATACACTTCCACAGATCGCCTTGAGGCGGAGTCGCAGGCGTTCCAGAAGGCCAATGCCGGCATCGACACCATGTATGCCGACCTGCTCGCCAACAGTTCGCTCGCGCTGGACAACTATGGGTCCGGCGGAAGGACTCTCACGGTTGGCGACGGGACCGTCAACGTCTCACTGGAGTCGATGGGCTCTATGGAGTACTCGGCGATCGCTACCGGGTACGCCGCTGACGGTACTCCCGAGTCGATCAAGGTTCGCTTCTTCTATCTCAGTATCTGGGACATGTTCATCGCGGCCGGCGAGGATGAGGACTCCATCGGAGGCGGCAAGTTGAATGGTAACGCGAACGTTGACGGTCCGTTTTATGTCAGGGGCGATCTGAGCGGTACGGGTAGTATGGATTTCACTGGCGGTCCATTGCTGGTCACAGGCGACATCGATCCAAAGGGAGCCTTCACCGTCGGGACAACTGCCGAACCCATCAAGGTCTACTGTGGAGGAACGTATCCCACTGGTTGGCCATCGAACAAGAACTTCCATACGGTCGGCTCGATCTCGGCCCCGCCTGAGATAACGCTCCCTGTCGTCGACGCTGACTTCCTGGACACAGCGTGGTCGCGCGCTAAGACCGAGTCCGTCGACAACCTCCAGGGCACGGTTGAGTTCTCGCCCACTGATAACGTCGAGGTTGCCGATATCATCAACAAGGACGCTACAACCTATCCGACTGCTCTTGGTGGTACATGGGTGCGCCCGAAGGCTCCTGGCGCGACCGAGAACTACAAGGTCATCGGGGCGAGCACTCCATCCGATATCGTGACCGGCGGATCGACCAACCTGGTTCTGGGTACCGCCGACTTCGGCTCATGGTATGGAGATGGGAAAGGTTACACGGTCGGCCAATGGGATGACTTCGCCTACGACTACACCGGTGGGGCCTATGACATCCTCTACCTGGAGGGTACGGTAGTCGTGGACGGTGATGTCACATTCAATCGGTCCGTCAAGTACCGGGGCAACGGCGCCCTCATTGTCAACGGCGATGTCACTATCATGGAGAATCTCAAGCCGTATAGCGGCGACATGCAGACCGATGAGGTGCTCGGCATAATCTGCACCGGTTCCATGTATATCTATGGTGAGGGCAACGACGACTGGACCGATCCTGATGTGGCGGCGGCACTGTGGTCGAACGGCTCGATGAACTTCGAGAAGCAGAATTCGGTAGTCAAAGGATCTATCATAGCGCCACTGATCAACTTCCCGCAGGCGAACTTCCATCTGTATTCGGATCCGAACCTGCCCACGTTCTTGCCGTGGAGCATGCCTGGTCGAGATGCACCGTTGTTGTTGGTTGGATCATGGTCACGGAGCTGATAGCGGCTCGATCACCCAGGGCAGATGTCGGCCCGATGCGACGGGCCAACGTGTTGCCAAGTGGCAAGAGATGGTGTTTTATGGGTACCAGTGGGGGCTCTTTCATATTCACAAAAGTGACACTGAGTCGCTTGCAGTGATACGCTTCACAGGATATGAGTCGCACCAGCAGTAGCAGCATCGTCGTAGCAGTGTAGAGGGAGGACTCCGTTGGGCTCAATCTCCTTCAGTAGCAGTACAGCGGCAATCGGTCTGGACATTGGCACTGACCACGTCCGTATCGCGCAGGTAAAGCCTGCCGGTGCGGGTCTTGAGCTGACCGGATACGGTTCGGTCGAGATTCCGATGGGTGCCGTTGTCGAAGGCGAGATCGTCGACGTGGAAGCCGTCACTTCGGCCATCAAGGAGCTGCAGCGCCGCAGCAACGTTCGCGGCAAGAACGTGGCTATCGGTGTCGCCAACCAAAAGGTCATCGTGCGTCTCATCGATCTTCCCTTCATGGAGCGTGCGGAGCTTGAGGGTGCGATCCAGTATCAGGCTCAGGACTACATCCCCATGGCGGTCGAAGAGTCCATTCTGGACTTCCAGATCATCGGCGACTACATGACTCCTGGCGATGAGCACATGATGGAAGTGCTCCTGGTTGCGGCACATCGAGACATGATCGCCAACGCGGTTGCGGCAGTCGAAGGTGCAGGGCTCAAACTGACACAGATCGACGTGTCCTCCTTCGCGCTCGTGCGCGCTCTGATGGGCTCCGGTCAGCCGGTGATCGCGCAAGACGACGAAGGTTCCGCAGTCGGCGTCATCCATATCTCCTCGGGAATCACCAATATCACGGTTGTCGAACGCGGCGTGCCGCGCTTCAACCGCATTTCCTCACTTGCGGGCAACCAGTTCACTCAGGCGATCGCCAATGTGCTGAACCTGACTTTTGACGAAGCGGAGTCGCTCAAGGTACAAGTCGGGCTACCTGACGTTGAATCGGGAACGAGCGATGTCCCCGAAGGTCTTGACCCCTCGCTTGTGCAGCCTGTACAGGATTCGCTAGAGCGAGAGGTCAACAAGTTCATCGCTGAGGTCCGCAGGTCGCTTGACTACTACCTCACGCAGACCGCGCAGGTCAGGACGATCCAGCGCATCATCTTGACGGGAAGTGGAGCTCAGCTGAAGAACCTTGCCGGGTACCTGGAGAAGGGCCTACAAGCGAAGGTCGAGGTTGGTGATCCCTTCGTGTTCGTGAAGGCGACCGGTGCGACTCAGCAGCTGGTTGGTGAGGATAGATCTGGCAGTGCGGTGGCTATCGGTCTGGCGATGGGAGGGCTGCAGTCATGATGCGAATCAACCTGCTTCCTCCCGAGATACTCGAGAAGCGTCGCGCCGAGAAGAGGATCATCTACGTCGCGCTTCTGGCTCTGTTGGTGTTCATCGTGCTCGCGGTTGTGTGGATTTTCGCATTTGTTCGCGTTGATGCGAAGCAGCAGGATCTGGATGCGCGGCTCCAAGAGATCCAGGCCACGCAGAGCAAGGCCGATATGCTGGCGATATTCGAGGATAAGGAACAAGATCTCCAGGCGCGTCAGGTTATCGCGGACGCAGCTCTGGCCGACAGGATGAACTGGGCGAAGCTGTTTGACGAGGTCTCACTGGTTATGCCCACAGACTTGTGGGTCACGAACTTCTCCTGGGATGAAGCGACCGGACTGACTATCGACGGGTATGCCGTCGATAGTGCGACCGACTCTCCAGATCTTGGACATAAGTCTATTGCCAAGATGCTTGTTCGACTGGCCGACCTGGATGATCTGTACGACGTGTGGCTTGAGAATGCGGTCAAGATGGAGTACGCCAATCAGCCCGCGATTCAGTTCTCTTCCACTGCTCGCGTCTTGACGTCTACTTCCTCACCGTCAGCAGGCGCGACTACGACATCAGTGCCCGGTGAGACGTCCGAGACGTCCACGCCGACGGCAACCACACCGTAGAGGGCGGGACATAGACATGAACAAGCTCTCATCAACAAACCAGATGATCATAGCAGGGGTCCTGATTTTGCTTGTGACGGTCGCCGTCGTTGCATTCGGGATCATGCCGTTGTTTCAAGAGGCCTCCGATATCGACACAGAGATGGCAGCGGCTGATACACAGATGCAGACGGCGGAAGCGCTCGTTCAGCGCAGACTTGACGCGAAGGCACGGTCGGCCGAGAACGAAGTGGCATTGATGCAGATCGCCAATCAGTTGCCTGAGTCACCGGAGCTGCCCTCGGTCATCATCGAACTTCAAGATACAGCCAACGCCACGGGGTTGGACTTTGTGCAGATCACTCCCGCCCCGCTTGAGGAATCAGAGGATGGGACGTACCAGATAGGATCGCTAGTCGTGGTCCTTCACGGCGAGTGGGCCGATATCATCGAGTACACACGCAAGATCGACAAGCTGTCGCGTGGCGTTCGTACAACACTCGGCAGTTTTGAGCGAGTCGAAGAGACGGATGAAGCTGGTCTAACAACGTCCTACATCAGCGCACAGATGACCCTTGAGGTCTACGTGATGGGTTCCACTGCGACCGCGCCGGCAGCGCAGTAGAGGAGGGGATGACGATGAGCGATTTCAACTCCACTCCTGATATGGCAGCTGCGGATACTCAGGTTCAACCGGTTGCGGCGATTCCCGAGAAGAAGCCCTTCCTGTCTACGGGTACCGGCAAGTTCGTTGCAATCGCACTGGCGCTTGGCGTGCTCGCGATCATTGCGGCGGTTGTCATAGTGCTTTCACTGTTCGTCTTTGGCACGGCCGTTGTCGAAGACATGGAAGTCACGGTGACGCCAGACGAGTCCGCGGTTGCTGCTGAGACGGGTGAGGCTGCGGAGGTTGCTGCTCCAGCTGCGGCAGTGGCCAACGCTGAGGTGTTCACATTCCGGGATATCTTCGAGCCTTTGCTTGTGGCCATCCCGGAGACCGCCACGACGACTACCACCGCCACGACCACTACGGATACAGCGAACACGACCACCGCTGGGACTCTGTACCTGAACAGCGTCACGCTGCAGGACGGCGTGTACGTGGCAACGTTCTCTCTTGACGGTGTGACCTATTCTCTCACCGATGGCGAGCGCGTGGGTACCTCTCCGTGGCAGGTTGTGACTGTCAATGAGAGCTCAGTCGTCATGATGTATGGTGACACGCAGGTCGTGCTTGTCATTGGGCAAGGCATCACGAAGTAGTCGTTGACCCATATCAGACTTCAACAAGCGCCGCGCAAGCGGCGCTTGTGTCATATCTGAACCAGTGCAGGGCGAGTGCCGGATGATAGAATCTTCAAACAGGACGTCAAGACAGGAGACCTGATGCACTACGTGACCGCTGGTGAGTCCCATGGCAAAGCGCTCGTGACCGTCGTGTCCAGCGTCCCTGCCGGTGTGAGCATTGACGGTTCACTGATCGACAAGGACCTCGCTCGTCGTCAGGTGGGCTACGGGCGAGGCGGACGGATGCGTATCGAGAGCGATCGTGCCTTGATCGTCTCCGGAGTCCGATTCGGCAAGACCATCGGTAGTCCAGTCGCTTTGAGCATCTCGAACAAGGACTGGGACAACTGGCTGGACGTCATGGCGGTAAACGGGCCCAGACCTGACGGCTCGCCAAGGGTCACCGCACCGCGTCCCGGGCATGCCGATCTCGCGGGCTCCCAGAAGACGAACACTGATGATGTCCGAGACATACTCGAGCGGGCGAGCGCACGGGAGACGGCGTCCCGGGTTGCAGCCGGCGCGGTAGCAAAAGCACTCTTGGCCGAGGTCGGAGTCAAGGTGGAGTCGTATGTGGAGCGTATCGGCTCCGTTGACTGCGTCATCGATCCGGAGACGGTTGACATCGCAGCTGCCGAGGCGAGCGATGTGCGGTGTCCTGATTCTGTTGCTGCACAATCGATGCGTGCGGCGATTGACGCGGCGGCTTCGGCCGGCGAGAGTCTCGGCGGCGTCTTCGTCGTGCGCGTGACGGGACTCGTTCCCGGTGTAGGCGGTTACGCGGAAGCCTCACAACGGTTGGATGCACGCCTTGGCGGCGCGCTGCTGTCCATTCCTGCGATCAAGGGAGTGGAGTTCGGCGACGGCTTTGCGTCTGCGGCCCGGGTTGGCTCGCAGGTCCACGACCCCATCATCTACGTGCCTGGTGCAGGTATCACGCGCGAGAGCAACCATGCGGGAGGACTCGAGGGTGGGATGACAAACGGTCAGACTCTGGTGGCCCGTGTCGCGATGAAGCCCATTCCCACGCTGATGAAGCCGCTTGCAAGCGTTGACATCGACACACTCCAGCCTATTGACGCCTCGCGCGAGCGTTCCGACGTGTGCGCCGTACCTGCGGCGGCGGTCGTGGCGGAAGCCGAGGTCGCGCTTGTGCTCGCGGCGGCGTATATGGACAAGTTCGGGCATGATTGCGTCGAGGATATACGAGCCTCGCTGAATGCCTACCGTGAGAGGATCGCCCGGTGAGCCGTATCTTCCTGATCGGCTTCATGGGTGCCGGAAAGTCCACGGCAGGGGTACTCCTTGCCGGAGCACTCGATCTTCCCTTCATCGATCTGGATGCCGAGATCGAAAGAAGCGTCGGGCAGTCGATTCCTGAGATCTTCGCCTCAGCGGGTGAAGATGCTTTTCGCGAAGCCGAAGCACGTGAGCTGCGTGGCGCTTGTGAGATGCCTGACGCTGTGGTCGCATGCGGCGGCGGAGTGGTGCTGCGAGACGCGAACCGCGCGCTCATGCGCAGTTGCGGCGAGGTCGTCTATCTGGCCGTCACCGCGGAGGAGGCAATCGCACGGATCGGTGATGGTTCCGGTAGGCCTCTTCTGTCGGTTGATTCGGCACGGATGGCGCGAAGCATCCTCGATGCTCGCCTATCGCTGTATCGTACGTCTGCACATCATGTGATCGACACCTCGGGCAGGACCCCGGCGGAAGTGGTCGCGGAGATAGTCCCTATCGTTGCAGGGTTGCCGGTCAGCGAGATCGATGTCCGCGCGGGAGCCGGCTACACGGTGACCATCGGTGTGGGTGTCCTGGACTCCGTCGGTGATCTTGTCGCCGAGAGAACCTCCGCAAAACGGGTCGCGCTTGTCACCGACTCCAGCGTGGATGCGCTGTTCGGCGATGATGTCATTAACTCGCTCACGACGGCGGGGATCGCAGCGCAAAGAGTCGTCGTTGAGGCGGGAGAGCGTAGCAAGTCATGGGAGCAGGCGGGGCGAGTGCTGGACGCTTTTGCCGAGGCTGGCCTTGACCGCAGTAGCGCCGTCGTCGCTCTAGGCGGGGGAGTAGTGGGTGACCTGGCGGGCTTCTGTGCAGCATCGTTCATGCGAGGGATACCGCTTGTGCATGTGCCAACGACGCTGCTCGCACAGGTGGACAGCTCCGTCGGCGGGAAGACCGGCGTGGATCTGACCGCAGGCAAGAACCTGGCGGGGGCGTTTTGGCAGCCCTCGGCGGTCATCACCGATCCGTCTGTGCTTCAGTCCTTGCCGGAGGCCGAGTGGCTCAACGGGATCGTGGAAGTGGTCAAGACTGTCTTCCTGCAAGGGCAAGAAGAGGTGGCAAGACTCGAGCGGGATGCGTCGCGCATCCTCTTGCGTGATGAACACGCTGTGGTGGATATGGTCCACGCCTGTGTGCGCTTCAAAGCCGACGTTGTGAGTGACGACGAACGTGAGGCCGGAAGGCGAGAGTGTCTCAACTTCGGGCACACACTGGGACATGCTATCGAGAACCTGGCCGGCTACGGGACGATCCCCCATGGCGTTGCAGTGGCCGAGGGTATGCGCTTCGCTTCCAGGCTGGCAGAGGTGGTCTTGGATGCACCGATCCAGACGGGACGACGTATCGGCACGCTGTTGGGCTCGTTCGGTATACCCCGGGTCACCCATGAGTTCACGGCCGCCGATCTGAAAACGGCGATGCTTGCCGACAAGAAGAACCGGGACTCGGTCATCCGTTTCGTTCTTGTGCGCAGTCCCGGCGATTGGACCGTCTGTCCGGTAGACGACAAGGTACTCGATGAGGTCATCGAGTGGTGGCGTACGGGGTTTCAAGAAGGAGGTATCGCGTGAAGCGTATTCTGGTGATGAACGGGCCCAATCTGAACCTGTTGGGCACCCGGGAGCCCGACGTGTACGGGTCGCAGACGCTTGACGATATAGAAGCTGCGGTCATCCGGCACGCCGACGAGCTTGGGGTCAGCGTCTCCTTCTTTCAATCCAACCACGAAGGTGCCCTTATCGATCGCATCCATGCTGCGCGCAATGATGAGGACGGTATCGTCATCAACCCCGGTGCCCTGACGCACTATTCCTACGCGTTGCGTGACGCGATCGCCGGAGTGGGGATTCCTGCGGTAGAGGTCCACCTGAGCAATATCGCGAGCCGTGAGGACTTCCGAGCGGTCAGCGTTGTCGCACCGGTGTGCGTCGGTCAGATCTCCGGCTTCGGTGCGGACTCATACATCCGGGGCCTTCATGCGCTGGCTGACTATTTGGCCGGTGAAGCCCGATGATGGCCGAACACCGACTGGAGGCGCTGCGGCGCCGTCTTGTCGCGGAGGATGTGCCCGCGATCGTTGTCTCGAGCGTATCGAATCTGCGCTATCTCACCGGGTTCGAGGGCGTGATCGACAGTGGAATCAATGCTGCGTGCCTGGTCACCCAGGACAAGGCCTGGTTCTACACCGATCGCAGGTACAGCGAAGCATCCAAGACGGCTGCGGTCGGAACGTCGTGGGAGCTCCATGTCCAGAAGGAATCCCTCTACGTTGAGCTGTGCGAAGACCTCAAGGCGATGGGGATCGGCGTACTGGCGGTCGAGTCGTCCGTGCCATACGGTCGATTCCAGTTCATCTCGGAACAGTTCTTCGGCAGCGTGAAGGTCATCGACGGTTGGCTTGAGGAGATCCGCCAGGTCAAGACCGATGATGAGCTCGACTGCATCGCCCGGGCCGCCGCACTGACCGATCGTGCGTTTGAGCACGTCTTGGGCTTCGTGCGGCCGGGACGGACGGAACGCGAGGTCGCACTGGAGCTCGAGTTCTTCGCCCGGCGCAACGGGTCTGACGGCGTCGCGTTCGACTTCATCGTGGCCGGTGGGCCCAACTCCGCTCACCCGCACGCCGGTGTGACGGATCGCCCTGTGCAGGCCGGTGAGTTTCTCAAGATGGATTTTGGTGCGCGAGTGAACGGCTACTGCTCCGATATGACGCGGACTCTTGTGATAGGCCCGGCGACCGATCGTCATCGTGAGATGTATGAAGCTGTGCTTGCGGCCAACGAGGCCGGGATCGCCGCGGTCCGGGCGGGCATTCCAGCCCGGGAAGTGCACGAGACCGCCCGTGCGGTGCTTGAAAGCCGCGGATTGGTGAAGTATTTCACCCACGGCCTGGGGCACGGGGTGGGGCTGGATGTGCATGAACGCCCGACCGTCGGTCCCAAGAGCCACGACGCACTGCTGGCGGGCTCTGTGGTCACCATTGAGCCCGGCGTCTACGTCGAGGGCTTCGGCGGTGTTAGAATAGAGGACTTGGTAGTGGTCGAGGAAGGCGGTTGCCGCCTGCTCTCTCACTCCCCGAAAGCGCTCATCGAGATCTAGGAAGGTCGAACAATGGCTGTTTCTACCAACAACCTCAAGAACGGTATGTGCATTCTGTACGACGACAAGCTGTGGACCGTGGTGGACTTCCAGCACGTGAAGCCGGGTAAAGGCGGCGCATTCGTGCGCACCAAGCTCAAAGACGTCAAGAGCGGTCGTGTGGTCGATATCACGTTCCGTGCAGGGGAGAAGCTCGAAGATATCCGCATGGAGACGAAGTCCATGCAGTACCTCTACAACGATGGGGATATGTTCCACTTCATGAACACGGACACCTATGAGCAGGTCGAGTTGGCGAAGGAGATCGTCGGCGACGTTGCCGTGTGGCTTAAGGAGAACGACATATCGCAACTGCTCTATGCGGGGGATGAACTGATCGGCGTCGAGCCCCCTATGTTCGTCGAGCTGGAGGTGACCGAGACAGAGCCGGGCTTCAAAGGCGACACGGTACAGGGTGGCTCTAAACCGGCCACGCTGGAGACCGGAGCTGTCGTCCAGGTCCCTATGTTCGTGAACACAGGCGAAGTGATCAGGGTCGATACGCGAGACGCGCGGTATATCACCCGCGTGTAGCCTTCTGTATACTGTCTCGAACACAACGAGGCTGTCGTCTCGGCCTCCTCAAGACGTAGTCGCCCGATAAGGGAATGGTGCCATGCGACCGATTCATATAACCGACACCACACTGCGCGACGCGCACCAGTCCTTGTGGGCGACGCGCATGCAGATGGCAGACATGCTGCCGATCTTGCCGAAGATGGACTCGGTGGGATACTGGTCGCTGGAAGTCTGGGGTGGCGCGACGTTTGACGCTGCACTCCGTTTCTTGGACGAGAACCCGTGGGACCGGTTGCGGATTATCAAGCGCCACACGCCCAAGACGCCGTTGCAGATGCTGCTTCGCGGTCAGAACCTGGTAGGATATCGTCACTACAGTGACGATATCGTTCGGCGTTTCGTCCATGCATCCAAGCGCAACGGCATCGACGTGTTCCGCGTCTTCGACGCGTTGAACGACCGCAGGAACCTTGAGGTCTCTGCCGAGGCCATCAAGGAGTGCGGCGGGCACTTCGAGGGTGCTATCAGCTACACGGTCAGTCCGGTCCATACGCTGGACAGCTACCTGGAGTTCGCGCAGGAGCTCAAGGACATGGGCGCGGACACCATCTGTGTCAAAGACATGGCGGGCATGCTCACGCCGTTCCGTACGGAGAAGCTGGTCCGGTCCCTGAAGTCGGAGATCGGGCTTCCTGTACACGTGCACTGCCACTACATCGGTGGTATGGCGCCAATGAACTACCTCAAAGCGGCGGAGGCCGGTGCAGACATCATCGACACCGCCGTTGTTGCGCTCGCTTTTGGCAACAGCCAGCCGGCCGTCGAGATGATCGTGGCCGCGCTGAAAGAGAGCCCGTATGACAGCGGTCTTGATATAGACCTGCTGTTCGAGATTGCTGAGTACTGGGAGGCCGTCCGTGAGCGCAAGAAGCTCAAGCGCGGCGTGACCTCCCTTATGCACATGGAAGTCTTCAGTCATCAGGTCCCGGGCGGCATGCTTTCCAACCTGGCGAGCCAGCTTGAGCTTCAAAAGGCCACCGACCGCATGCCTGACGTCTTGAAGGAGATCCCCCGGGTGCGTGCTGAGGTCGGGTATCCGCCTCTGGTCACGCCTATGTCGCAGATCGTAGGCACGCAGTCCGTGATCAACGTGCTCACAGGCAAGCGTTGGGCGGTCATACCGCAAGAGATGAAGGACTACATCAAGGGCAGCTATGGCAAGGCTCCGGGACCCATGGACGAACGGATCGTTGCAAAGGTCCTCGGCTCCGAGTCACCGCTGAGTCCGGATGTCCGACCCGGTGCGCTGGTCACTACCACATACGAGCAGATGGCCGAGGAGATTGGTGATCTGGCTCATTCCGAAGAGGACGTTTTGATGTACGCCCTCTTCCCCAACGAGGCTCGTGCGTATCTTCAGACCCATCAGGAAGGCGCCGAGAAGGCGGTCTTCATGATGGGCGAAGAGGTCAATACAGTGATGGAGGAGACGGATTCCATGGACATGAACCAGATTCACGAGCTTATCAAGCTCGTAGAGACCTCGGATGTCAGTGAAGTAGTGATCGAAGAGGGTGACTCGCGAGTCGTTGTTCGCAGAGGCGGCGCGGCTGCCGCTCCCGCTCCGGTCGCTCCCGTGGCTGCTCCTGCGGCCGCGGCTTCGCCCATGCCGGTGAGCCCCGAGTCTCCTCAGGACGTCGATGCGGGTGCCGGAGCCGCACGTCCCACGAGCTGGAAGGCGGTAGTCGCCCCCATGGTGGGTACGTTCTATCGAGCAGGCGCTCCCGGTGCCGACCCGTTTGTGAAAGTGGGAGACGTCGTTGAAGAGGGCCAGCCACTGTGCATCCTTGAGGCGATGAAGTTGATGAATGAGATCACTGCCGAGGAGAACGGCATCATCCGCGAGGTCGCAGTCGAGAACGCGAAGCCCGTAGAGTACGGGACCGTGCTCTTCTACTACGAACCGGGTGTCTAACGTGCCAGGTAAGATCCGCAAACTCCTTATCGCCAATCGCGGCGAGGTCGCGCTCCGCATCGTGCGCGCCTGCAAGGAGATGGGCATCGCCTCTGTGGCCGTGTACTCCGAGGCGGACAAAGACAGCCTGCACGCGCGCATGGCCGATGAGGCCGTGTGCATCGGACCGGCGTCCTCTGCGCTCAGTTATCTCAGCATGCCCAATATCATCTCGGCGGCACTGGTCAAGGGTGCCGACGCGATACACCCCGGCTATGGATTCCTGGCTGAGAACGCAGCGTTCGCTCGCGCGTGCGCGGATTCGGGGCTTGTCTTCGTCGGGCCGTCGCCTGATGCCATCGAGCGTATGGGCGACAAGGCTATCGCCCGTCAAACCATGATGAATGCCGGCGTCCCCTGCGTACCCGGCAGTGAAGGCGCGGTCGACACCCCCGAAGAGGCGCTGGAGTTCGCTCTTGAGGTGGGCTTTCCTGTGCTCATCAAGGCCTCCGCCGGTGGCGGCGGCAAGGGGATGCGTGTCGCCAAAGACGAGAAGGAACTGAAGGCCAACTTCACTGCAGCCAAGACCGAGGCGGCAGCGGCGTTCGGCAACGATACGGTCTATATCGAGAAGTACCTGACAAGGCCCCGCCACGTTGAGATCCAGGTCCTCGCGGACACTCATGGCAACGCGGTGCATCTGTTCGAGCGCGACTGCTCGATCCAGCGACGTCATCAGAAGCTGATCGAGGAAGCGCCGTCGCCGGCTTTGAGTGCGGACATCCGGGAGCGAATGGGTACCGCGGCGTTGACCGCTGTCCGCGCGGTTGACTACGTTAACGCGGGTACGGTCGAGTTCTTGCTCGATGAGGATGGCTCGTTCTACTTCATGGAGATGAACACGAGAGTGCAAGTCGAGCACCCCGTGACTGAGCAGGTCTCGGGAGTCGATATCATCAAAGAGCAGCTCCGCATCGCGTCAGGTGAGCCGATGCGGCACACCAGGCAAGAGGACATAGTCTTGCGAGGCCATGCGATCGAGTTCCGGATCAATGCAGAAGACCCGTTCGCCAACTTCCGACCGCATCCTGGTAGGGTGGAGTTGTTCAACGCCCCCGGTGGTTTTGGGGTACGGGTGGATAGTCACCTGTACTCGGGCTATGATGTTCCGCCCTACTACGATTCCCTTCTCGGCAAGCTGATCGTGTGGGGCGAGACGCGCGATGAGGCTGTTGCCAGGGCGAGACGTGCTCTGGACGAGTTCATCATCATCGGCATACCGACCACGATCCCGTTCCATCAGTATGTCGTGGACAACGAGTATTTCGTTCGGGGGGAAGTCTATACTGATTTCGTGGAGCGTCACGCCTCGATAGAGGATGTCGAGGCGCACGCGACCGGCACGATGAAGGCTGACAAGGAGGAGAGCGATGTCTGAGGAGATCAGGCTTGAAGGACTCGGCGTGGCGCCGGGCGTTCTGGAGACAATCGCCGCCCTTGCGACGCAGAGCGTCGATGGTGTTGCATGCATTCCCGGCTCGCAGGGTTTGGCAGGGCTGGTTCCCAAAGGCGGCACACGCGGCGTTGTCGTCAGCGTCGTAGAAGATGGTTCGCTTCATGTCGTCTTGCACCTGACGGTCCGGTACGGCACGCCATTGCGCGATGTCGCTACTGCAGTGCAGCGCACGGTTGGCGATGCGCTGCTGACACAGACCGGTCAGAAGGTGTCAGCGGTGGATGTGTTCATCGACGGCATCCAGTTTGAAGAACAGTAGTGCGCGCCTGATGCTTGAGAGAACACGTGCGCGCCGACAGGCGCTTCAGATGTTGTATCAGCGTGAGATCACCGGTGACGACGTGAATCGAATCCTGGCAGAGTCGTCCTACAGCGATGAGGACGGGGAGCCCTCGGAGTATTCGCGACGGTTGGCCTTGCGCGCCGAGGAGCACCTCTCGGAGATCGATGCCGAGATAGAGGGCACGTCTGAGAACTGGTCGCTCATCCGGATGCCATTCGTGGACCGCAACATTCTCCGTCTCGCTGTGTACGAGATCTTGTTCGAGCCGGAGGTCCCGGATTCGGTCGTCATCAATGAGGCTATTGAGATGGCCAAGCTCTATGGAGGCGAGGATTCGTCCAAGTTTGTGAACGGAGTGCTGGGCAAGATCGCTTTGCGTCATGTCGAAGACGATTCCGCCGGGCAAGTCGTGCAAGCCGAGCCGGTCGAACAGACCGACCCGGTCGATGAGAACGAGGGAGTGCAGTAACGGATGGCAGATGAGCGCTACACGTTCGAGCAGGCCCGGCTTCGCCTTGAGGAGATAGCGGTCCAGGCTCGCAAGAAGGACACGACTCTTGAGAAGAGCCTCGATCTTCTCGAAGAGGGCGCCCGACTCGCGCTCATGTGTACCGAGCTCGTGGATCATACGGACTTCGGCGACACGGTCCAATCTCAGTCCGCTGTGAAGTCCACTGACGAACCAGCCGCTGATGATGTGCCGGCTGGAGAGGGCTCGTCAGATGAGGAGGATGTGGCGGTTGCTGAACTCCGTGACGCTGCAGATACCACTGGAGAGTCAGCGGACGCGGAGCACAGGTCGTCCTCGTCCTCGTAACGGGGGTATGACGGTGCAGCTGTGCACCATATCGCATGATACGATGGTGCCGCGGGAGACCGCCCGCACCACACGACAAGCAGGAGTTGTTGCCGTTGAGCGCTGAGCGCCTCCTCGACTCCATCGAGTCGCCAAGCGACCTCAAGCCTCTTGATGCCGGACAGCTCAGGCAGCTAGCTGCTGAGATCCGAGAAGAGCTCATATCGACCGTCGCCACGACGGGCGGTCATCTTGCACCCAATCTCGGGGTGGTAGAGCTGACGCTCGGAATGCATCGGGCGTTGGACTGCCCTGCCGATAAGATCGTGTGGGACGTAGGGCATCAGTCCTATGTGCACAAGCTCGTCACCGGACGTCGTGATCGTTTTGGAACCCTGCGCACGTATGGCGGCGTATGCGGCTTCCCGAAGCGGAGTGAAAGCCCCTATGACGTTCATGACGCAGGGCATGCCAGCAACTCGATATCGGTCGCGCTGGGGCTCGCTTGCGCCCGTGACGTCGTGGGTGGGGACGAGACGGTCGTCGCGGTCATCGGCGACGGAGCGCTTACCGGCGGGATGGCGTTTGAGGCCCTGAACCAGGCGGGCCATCTGGGTACCCGCTTGATCATCTTGCTCAACGACAACGAGATGTCGATCGCCCCTAACGTCGGAGCCATTTCCAGCTATCTTGCAAGAGTCCGTCTCGATCGCCGCTATCGCCGCCTGCGTGATGACGTTGAATCGGCGCTGGGCAAGACGAAGATAGGCGCTGCGATGGTCGCCGCGGGTGAGGCTGCCAAAGAGTCCGTGAAGCAGCTGCTGGTCCCCGGAATGCTCTTCGAGGAGCTTGGGATCAAATACATCGGACCGATAGACGGCCATGATGTCCAGCAGGTCCAAAACGCGGTGACCTGGGCAAAGCAAAGCGATGGCCCCGTTATCGTTCACGCTGTGACCCGGAAGGGTATGGGATATGTCCACGCGGAGGATAGGCCAGACACATTCCACGGCATCAGTCCCTTCTCAATAGAGACTGGCAAGGTCAACGGTTCCGGAGGTGCGATATCTTTCACTGACGCCTTCGGGAGCGCGCTGCTTGACGAAGCTGCCGCAGACGACCGGGTCGTAGCCATCACTGCCGCGATGCCTGCGGGAACCGGTCTGTCGCGCTTCTCGGAGGTCTATCCTGATCGTTTCTTTGACGTAGGTATCGCAGAACAGCACGCCGTGGGTCTTGCGGCGGGTCTTGCGCACGGAGGACTGCGCCCTGTCGTCGCCATTTACTCCACGTTCATCCAGAGGGCGTTCGATCAGGTGATCGAGGATGTAGCGCTTCAGAACCTACCGGTCATATTCGCGCTGGATCGTGCGGGACTGGTGGGCGAGGATGGCCCCACGCACCACGGCGTCTTCGACGTGAGCTTCCTGCGCACCGTTCCCAACCTCTCGATCATGGCTCCGGCCAATGAGGCCGAGCTGGTCAACATGCTCCACACAGCGCTTGCGACCAACGGTCCGGTGGTGATCCGCTATCCGCGCGGCAAGGGTTCTGGCGTAGAGCTACCATCCTCACCGGTCGTTTTTGAGGCCGGTCGCGCTGAGGTCAGGCGGGAGGGTGCTGACATCTCGCTTATGGCGCTGGGTAGAATGGTCGGCGTTGCCGAGAAGGCTGCGGTGCTCCTTGCGGAAGACGGCGTGGATGCCGCAGTCGTCAACATGCGCTGGGTCAAGCCAATCGACATGCAGGCTGTCGCTGAAGCGGCGAGGCACAAGCTCATCGTCGTCCTGGAGGAGAACACCGTGATCGGGGGCATGGGGGCAGCCGTCTTGGAGAGCCTGTCCGACCTTGGCTCCGACGCGCCGGTGCTGCGCCTGGCTGTACCCGATTGTTTCGTGACACACGGGGCGACGGATCGACTTCTGGGCGAGCTGGGCCTGACTGCCGAAGGGGTGCGGGGAGCCGTGCTTGGCCGACTGATGGACCATGACGGTGACGCGGCGGAATCGACGGAGGGCCTTGTAGATGCGCGGCAAAAGGATCGATCTCACTCTCGTTGATCGCGGGTTCTTCGCATCACGTGAGAAGGCCCGTGCCGCTGTGCTTGCCGGTGAAGTCAAAGTCGATGGACATCCGGTAACGAAGGCCGGGCATGTCGTTGCTGACGATGCGGCGATCGAAGTTGCTGAGGCCAGACGATTCGTGTCCCGGGGCGGTCACAAGCTTGAGGGAGCGCTGGAGGCCTTCGGGCTTGATGTCGTCGGACTCAGGGCGCTGGACGTAGGTGCATCGACCGGGGGCTTCACGGACTGTCTGCTCAAGCGTGGAGTTGTCTCCGTGGCGGCGGTCGATGTCGGATACGGTCAACTTGCCTGGGAGTTGAGACAAGATCCGCGTGTGGCGGTATTCGAGCGTACGAATATCCGGCATGTGGATGTGGACAAGATCGGCGCCCCGTTCGAGTTGGTGGTGATCGACGTATCCTTCATCGGGCTCTCCAAGATTCTCTCCAACATCATCCCCCTCGTCGCCGATGGCGGTTCGGTAGTGGCTTTGGTTAAGCCACAGTTTGAGGCCGGGAAAGGTCGAGTTGGTAAGAAGGGGGTCGTGCGGGATCCCGCGGTCCACGAAAGCGTCTTGGCAGCGGTCGTGGAAGTCGTGCGCGAAGCAGGATGGGGCGTCCGCGGCCTCACCTGGTCGCCTATCAAAGGTCCCGAAGGTAACATAGAGTTCTGGGCATGGATCGCGCCGGATGGCGACACGGATGTCGACTGCGGCGATGTCGTCGCCAAGGCCCATGAGACGTTAGGGGAGTGACGTGCGCGTACTTCTGGTGCCGAACCCGGCCAACCATAGATCGGTAGAAGCGACCGTCCGTGCGGCTACGATCCTGTCCGCCGGTGGCTACGAACCGGTGCTTGTGATGGAGGACGCCAGAGCGTGCGACCTTCTCGATCGCGGTGTCTCTCGAGTCGAGCTTGGTGAACCGGGACTCGTCGTAGCGCTGGGTGGCGACGGTACGATCCTGAAGGCCGTGCACTTGCTCGGCGATATCGAGGCGCCCGTTCTTGGGATCAACCTCGGGCGGCTTGGCTTTCTTTCAGGAGCCGACGGGGATGAGCTCGCCGAGGCGCTCGCCTCTGCCCTTGCCGGTGAAGTCAAGATAGAGCTACGCCAGACTCTCACGGCCACGGTTGATATCGGTGGCCGCCAGGCAGGGGTCTATCAGGCACTCAATGAGGTGTTCGTGGGCCGAGGCTCGGCGGGCAGGGCGATAGACATCCAGGTGGAGCTGAACGGCGTCATCGTCGGGCGATATGTAGCTGACGGTGTCATCGTCGCAACCCCCACAGGTTCGACGGCGTACTCGCTTTCCGCAGGCGGGCCGCTCGTTTCCCCGGATATACGGGCGATGGTGATCGTGCCTGTAGCGCCGCACACTCTCAGTGCCCGGGCGATAGTCGCCGCACCCGGCGATCTTGTTGAGATCACATGTCCCAATCCTGCACGCAGCGATGCATGTGTCACCATCGATGGCGATCAGGCACCGTGCCGCTCGGTGCTCGACGGCGTGCGGATCGTCGTAGGCGAGCACGACGTGCGGCTTCTCCGTCTCGACGGCCGCGGTTTCTATGATGTCTTGTCAACGACGTTCCTTCGGAGCTGACCGTGCTTCTTGAGCTGCACGTCCGAGATCTTGCACTCGTGGATGATGCCTGGATCGAGTTCGGTCCCGGGCTCACGGTCCTTACCGGTGAGACCGGCGCAGGCAAGACCGTGCTCGTAGGTGCCCTCAAGTTGCTGCTGGGTGAGCGCGCTGACGCCACCCTGGTCCGCAGCGGGTCTCACGAGGCTGTCGTCGAGGGTCGATTCGACCTTGATGGCCGAGAGGTACTCGTTCGTCGCCGGGTGAGTGCGGAGGGTCGTTCGCGATGCACTGTGGACGGGGAGATGGCCACGGTCGGTGCTATCGCTGAGCTCTTGGGACCTGCCGTCGATCTCCACGGACAGCACGACCATCAATCACTGCTCTCGCCTGCTAACCATGCCGGCTATCTCGACAGGTTCTCGGGTGAGCCTGCCCGTCTTGCCCTGCTTGCGTACGCCGACGCCTATTCAGTTTTGAAGGGCGCCGAACAGGAGGTTGCGACGCTTGAGGCGACGCTTGCTGATCGCGAACGGCAGGCGGACTATCTGCAGTTCCAGATCCGTGACATCGAGAGTGTTTCGCCCAGGCCTGGAGAGGATGCTGAGCTTGAGGCTCTGTTGCCAAGGCTTCGATTCGGTGAGCGCCTCACCACGGCTTCCGCCGCGGGCTATCAGGCTCTTAAAGGAGAGGCCGGCGCGGTGGATCTTCTCGCCGAGGCGGTGAGTCTGCTTGGTCCGGCAGCGGGGCTCGACCCTGCATTCGATGAGATGCGGGATGCGGCACTTCATCTCACGGATGACGTAGAGGATCTTGCTGGTCGTTTGCGCGAGTACGCGGAAAGCGTCGAGCATGACCCCCGTGCCCTGGAGGACACGGAATCCAGGCTTGCGGCTATAGCGGCTCTCAAGCGCAAGTTCGGCCCCTCTCTTGATGATGTCTTGTGCACGAAGACCCAGGCGGAACAGCAGCTTGCGATGCTGGATGCGGGAGAAGAGGGCCTTTCCGAGGCCCGTGGACGTGTGGCACAGGCTGAATCCGCTCTCCGCAGCGCCGGCGCCGGCCTGATGGCCATCCGTGACTCGGTCACCACTCCGTTCGAGACGGCACTTACCCAGGCGGCTCAGGACCTAGCGCTCTCCAAGGCGGTGTTCGAGGTCCAAAGAATCGAGCTGCCATTCGAGCAGTGGAGGGAGAGCGGGCCTGAACGGGTGGAGTTCCTGTTCAGCGCCAGTGCCGGTGATCCCGCACGTCCTCTGGCCAAGATCGCGTCCGGAGGCGAGGTGTCCCGCGTGATGCTGGCGCTGAAAGGCGTTCTGGGTGGCGCAGACGAGACGCCCGTCCTTGTATTCGACGAGGTGGATGCGGGCATCGGTGGCGCTACCGCGACAGCCGTGGGTGAACGATTGTCCTCTTTGGCAAGCGGGCGGCAAGTGCTGGCGGTCACCCATCTGGCGCAAGTGGCATCATTTGCGGAGCGTCAGATCGTGGTGTTCAAAGCCGAGGAGGACGGGCGAACCGTCACTCGTACGCGTGAGGTTGCAGGCGCTAGTCGGGTTGCTGAGATAGCGCGGATGCTCTCAGGTGAGGAGTCAGAGGCCAGCGTGGCTCATGCACGTGAGCTTCTGGACAGGGTATCGGCTCGCTAACGTTGTTGTGAGGCCGCGGGGGGAATCTGGTAAACTCGCTGCTCGCTGGGTCCGAAGGACCCGAACCGCCTGCTCCGCGTCATTGCGGTAGGCGAAAGGAGCCATATGCGCTTTACGGGCACCGCTCGGCTGGACAAGCGGACCAAGGACTTGGTCAAGCGTCTTGGTCGCAACGACATCGCCATTATCGACCATATCGACATGGATCGCGTGAGTGCCGAGGGGCTTCTCGAGACCGGTGTCGAAGTGGTCATCAACGCCGCTCCCTCTATCTCGGGGGCGTACCCTAACGTTGGACCGCTTCTTCTTGTTCGTGGTGGTGTACGTCTGATAGACCACGTGGGGCAAGAGGTGTTCGAGTCCATCCACGACGGTGATGACATCGAGGTGGTGGATGACAACATCCTCAAAGACGGGGTTGTCGTTGCCAGTGGGACGCGTATGACCTTCGACCTGGTAGAGCATGCCATGGAAGACGCAAAGGCGGGTCTTGGCGAGCAGCTCGACCGTTTCGCCCGCAACACCATCGAGTTCCTTGAGAAGGAGAAGGCGCTTCTTACCGAGGGCACGGGGATCCCTGAGACCAAGGTTGATTTTGTCGGCAGGCACGTTCTTGTGGCCGTCCGTGGCTACGACTATAAAGAAGACCTCCAGGCGCTCAAGCCGTACATCCGAGAGATGCGTCCCATCTTGATTGGGGTGGACGGCGGCGCGGATGCCATCATGGAGGCCGGCTTCATGCCTGACATCATCGTGGGTGATATGGACTCTGTGACGGATGCGGCTCTTTCGAGCGGTGCGCAGCTCATCGTTCATGCCTATGCAGACGGTCGTTGTCCGGGCATGGAGCGATTGGACGAGTTGGGCCTGGAGGGGATCGCGTGGCCGCTCAGCGCGACCAGCGAAGACCTCGCTCTGCTCCTTGCGCACGAAGCCGGGGCGGACTTGATCGTCGCCGTTGGCACGCATGCCAACCTGGTCGAGTACCTGGACAAAGGACGCAAAGGGATGGCCTCGACGTTCCTCGTGCGACTGAAAGTCGGCCCCCGTCTGGTGGACGCGAAGGGCGTAAGCAAGCTGTGGCGTGCAACGGTGAAGCCTGCTCAGCTCATCTATCTGGTTGGTGCGGCACTGACCGTGATCACCACGATTATCCTCATCTCGCCTTCGGCCAGGGGTTTTGTCATGCTGCTCATACTGAGACTCCGAACGACCATCGGACTGTGACCCGGGAGGGCCAATGTACAACCTCCGTTACCACATAGCGTCGCTTGTAGCCGTATTCCTTGCGCTCTCGGTGGGGCTGCTGCTCGGCACGGTGGTGGTCGAGCGTGGCGTCTTGACTAACCAGGGCACTCAGATCGTCAACGACCTACAGCAGGAGTTCTCAGATCTGCGGCAGGACAATGCGGATCTGCGCGAAGGTTTGGAACGCGACCGACTGTTCGCTACCGACGCGGTGCCGGTCATCGTGAGCGGTGCGCTGGAAGGCCAGACGGTGCTTGTGTTGTCCAGTACTGGCCGCGCGGACGGACTGGCAGCCACGACATCGATCATCGAGCAGGCTGGCGGGATTCCTATGGTGCTGACCGCCGAGAACGCTTCATTTGGGCTGGATGAGATCGACGCCGAGGCACTGAACGCTGCTCTGTTCGCGTCTTCCGGAGAAGACTCGGCCACCTGGGACAGCCAGGATATCGATCCTATCAATGCTGTTGCCCAGGCTCTGGCACACGAGTTGACGGCTCCAGAGGAAGACCGGCCCGTGATCGACCTCCTTGTGACCTCAGGTCAGCTCGGGATGGAGAGCATCGATGGCACACAGACGATCTCCGGAATGGCCCTGCTTGCGTCCACAGGAGACAGTGCCGATCCCGTCGGCCTTGCGCTGGCCGTACGGCTGTCCGAGCTTGGATTCCCGGTAGCAGGCGTTGAGGCGAGTAGCCGTGTGAGTGGCGTGGTGGAAGCGGTGAACGCGGCGGGGCTTTCGGCGGTTGATGATGTCTCAAGCCCGCAGGGTGCTGTGTCACTCGCCTGGGTGCTTGCCGGACGTTCGACGGGCTATTTCGGGATCCGTGACGGTGCGGACAGCGTGTTTCCTGTGTTGAGCGCGGTACCCGAGGCCTTCTAGTCGCGAGTCGGTGTGCGCTCGAAAGCCAGACGGATCAATGCGCGCAGGACGTGCGCGAACTGTCGACCCCGATGCATGAATCCTGACAGGTCTCTGCCAGTGGCCGCGTGAGACATCGTTGTCGGTACTTCCAGGATCGTAAGGCCGCTACGCAGGGCACGTATGGTCAGTGCGACCTCCACGCCATATCCGAAGGCAAAAGGCGTGACGCGGGTCCACGCGGTGCGAGAGAGCGCTCTTTGTCCGGACAGTGGTGCCTCGGCAAGAAAGCCGCCGCCCAGTCGAGCGATGCCAAAACGTGCGAGCCCCTTCACCAGGCCGAATCCGGCCTTGCCAACAGGGTGGGGGAACGTGGCTATCGTCATGTCGGCTTCGCCGCTCACGACAGGCGCTAGCAAGGACTCGCCCTCGAAGGCGGTCTCGGCCAGATCGCCGTCCAGCAGCAGCAGGATGTCTGCGTCCTGGGCTACGTAGGCAAGCCCGGCATCCAGTGCAGCACCCTTGCCCAGGTTCGACGGAAGCGTGAGGACCTCGGCGCCTGCGGCGCGTGCACGTGCGGAGGTGTCATCGCTTGAGGCGTCGTCTACCACCAGGACGCGGTCGACGCCGGCTATCTCCATCGCCGATCTGACGGTTGCGGTTATCCGCTCAGATTCATTGAAAGCGGGGACGAGGGCGATGACGCTCACGATGCCTCCCTACGACCGCCGAAGCGGCCAGCTATCTTGCCGAATACGAGATACACCTCTGGCACCCGCATAGCCCAGGCGAGGCCGTAGGCAACAGTCAGACCCACGGTTCCGGCGATCGCAAGCTGAGCCACGAAGCCCAGACGAAGCGCCGCAAGTCCATCTGTGAGGTTCATGATGCCGATGGCTGCCAGTCCGCCAAGAACCGATGCCGCGATGACGCGGCCCAGGCTCCAGGCGATACCCCTGAAGTCATATCCTCCGATACGTTTGCGCAATATGAGCGCGAGGATGGTGAGGTGCACGATGAAAAAGACGCCATCGGCGATCGGGATCCCTTTGAGCCCCAGGCCTTCCCATGTGCCGATTCCCACGGTCAGCCCTGCGTATAGCGACACCTGCAGAACCGTAGTCAGCGCGTTTGTGAACATAGGGGTCTTGGTGTCTTGCATCGAGTAGAACGTCTTGAGCACGTACATGTACCCGGCGTAGAAGAAGAGCCCCGCCGCCCACCAGACCAGTATCTCCGAGACAAGAGGCACATCCGCAGACGTGAAGCGTCCGAAGACGTAGAGTGTGATCAGAGGCGACGCGAGTGCGATCAACATGGCGGCGAGCGGGATGATGATGACCCCGGTGGCCCGGAAGCCTTTTGAAAAGGTGGTCTTGAACGCGTCCCAGTCGCCGCGGTCGGCTCTCTCGGCTAGTTCAGGGAAGATCGCGGTGGCCAGCGCGACCGCGAAGATGCCGTAGGGGAGTTGGTAGAACATCCAGGCGTACTGCAAGACCGCCGGCCCGGTGTCGCTTGCCTGGAACGCGTACGCGTTGCGGAAGGACACCCCGATGAGGTTGATGATGACGTAAACGAACGTCGGGCCGATCTTCGTCACGATCTTGTGCAGCGCGGGATGGTGCCAGTCGATCTTCGGAGTGTATCGGACACCCAGCTTGATGAGGCTGGGGATCTGGATGAGCGTCATGACGAGCACGCCAAGAGTGGTGCCGATGGCGAGACCGATCTTGGCCATCTCCGGGTTGGTGTCGCGGAACGGGACATAGAATCCAAGCATCGTGACGATGACCACGATGTTGTTGAAGATGGGCGCCACTGCCGGAGCAAGGAACTTCCGATAGCTGTTCAGTACTCCCGTGAACACCATGCCTGCGCCGTAGAAGACTATCTGGATCGCGAAGAAGCGGAAGAAGTAGATGGCGAGTTCGGCCTTCTCGGCAGAGATGAGAAAAGTCTGGGTGCGTACGAATGGTTCTGCCCAGATCGTGCCTACGGCGGCGACCACACCGAGTATGAGAACGATGATGTTGAACAGGTAGCTTGCGAAGCGCCAGGCGTCTTCCTCTCCGTCCCGCTGCATCCGCTCGATGAACAGCGGGATGAACACGCTAGAGAGCACACCGCCGGCCATGAGCTCGAAGATCATGTTGGGGATGTTGTTCGCGATGCTGTAGGAGGAGGACACCAGCGTCACGCCCAGGGCATAGGCCATCGCCCAGGCTCTGACGAAACCGGTGATCCGCGATATCGCGGTGGAGATCGACATCGTGGCCGTCGATCTCGCTACGGATGGTGTTGCTATGGGTGCCTCCTCAGACGATCGGACGCTCATAGTGTAGCTGACACCGACCCGTCACCGTACGGCGTGCTTCCTGCTGTAGGGATTCGGTATACTACACAACGGGCACCCCGAATGCCCGGGCAGCCACCTGGCGCCGGATCCGGATTTGTTCCCCGTTCTTCGACATGACGGTAGACGTATGCCCTGCGGGTATGCGGTGGCCGTTGGAGGCTATATGAAACGCACGGTCAAACTGCTCGCGGTGGCTATGGTGGCCCTGCTGATGCTCCCTGCCGTGGGTGCGTCTGCATCCACCGGTACTGAGACTGAGCCTTCCGGCGTGGTCGTTATCGTCCTGGCGCCGTACTTGACCTGGCAAGATGTGTTGGGTGGCACGATGCCCGAGACGAGCGAGTTGGCGCGTGAAGGTGCCATCGGCAACCTGAACACTTGCGCGAGTGCCCGGTTCACCAGCACTGTCACGCAGACGCATGCCGCTTTGACCATCTCGGCATCGTCCTCATCGGCGTCTGACGCCAGCGCTCCTGCAGCCTACTCGGTCACGGAGCACTACGAGGTGGGCGATGCAGCAGATGCCTACGACCGGTTCATGGGGCGGAATCCGGGAGACAGCGCAGTGGTGTTCTTGGGCCTGCCCAGGATACAGCGTGCGAACGAATCACAGACCCTCGATACGCAGATCGGTGCGCTCGGTCAGGCGATCCATGACGCAGGCGGCGCTACGGCTGCTCTGGGCAACTCGGACTACGGGTATGAGGTCCGTCAGACATGGCAGAGCCGGCCGGCCGCGCTTGTGGCGATGGACAGCGAAGGGCTTGTCGACTACGGCGATGTGTCGGCCAAGTTGCTCATGAGCGATCCTGACGCGCCGTATGGAGTCTCTACCGACGTTGAAGTGATGCGTTTTGCTTTCGCAAGCGCGGTGCGCGGTGTCGCAACCGATGGTGGTCCGGGACTCGTGGTCGTCGACCCTGGCGATGCGGAGCGCGCTCAGAGATTCGCGACAGACGTGGCTGATGATGTCGCAGTGGAGCATCGCGTCAAGGCAAACGTCAAGACGGATCAGATCGTGGGGATGGTCCGAGACAACCTGCCTGCCGATGCCACGCTGATCGTGCTGTCTCAGATACCGGCGACGCCGGAATCCGGCCCCGTCGGCTTTGCGCCGCTCATCGTGAGCGGTGACGGATGGAAGGGCGTCATCACGACACCTTCCACTCACAGGGTCGGCATAACACCGGAACTCGACATCGCGCCCACCGTCCTTGCCGAGCTTGGCATCGCTCGGTCTGTGGCGATGCTCGGCAACGCGATCAGCTCGGACGGCTCAAGCCTGTCGCTGGACGAAAGGGTTACTGAGCTCGAATCGCTCAACACGATGGCGGTCGCCGTGGACACCGTGCGGCTGACGGTCACCAACACCTACATCGGGATCACGATAGCGCTCCTGCTCGTAGGGACGTTCTTCATGCTGCGGATCAAGCGTCGCCGCCCGGCGTGGGCGCACAAGGTGTTCTCTTTGCTGCGTAACGGGCTGCTGTTCATGCTGTGCGTCCCCGTTTCTGCGACGCTGATGTACCTCGTCGTGCCAAGGCCGGACTCACCGTCGCTGGTCCTCCTGTTGCTGGTGGGCGTCTCGGCGGTTCTATGGCTTGCTGCGATCGTCGTGGCGCGGCGATTTGGACCCGGTTTTGCCGCCGGCGCCGTTGGGCTCGTGACGGCGTTCGTGCTCATCGTCGACCAGCTGCTTGGTGCGCCGCTCTCCTTCTCGGGGCTCTTCAGCTACTCCCCGTTGTGGGGTGCGCGCTACTACGGGATCGGCAACGAGGGCGCGAGCATCCTTGTGGGCGGCGGGCTCGTTGGCGTCGCATTGATGTTCGATCACTTCCGAGAGGCCCGCTGGGTCACTCCGGTGAAACAGTGGGTCCTCCCCGTGTTCGCTCTGCTCGTCGTCGCTGTCACGGCTGCGCCGTTCTGGGGTGCGAACGTGGGCGTTGCCGCATGGGGTTTTGCTGCTTTCGGCATTGCGTGGCTTCAGATGAACGGACACAAGGTGACCTGGAAGATGGCGCTATTGGGAGTATTGAGCGTCGTGGTCATCGTCGGACTGTTCTCTGTCTACGACCTCTCGGCGGCCGGCGACGGCGGTCAGACGCATCTTGGCCGCGCGTGGGAGAGCGCGGAAGAAGGCGGCGTGAGTGCGCTATGGACGATCGTCGCCCGAAAAGCCGAGACGAACATGCGCGTCTTGCGCGCGTCGAACTGGTCGTATCTATTGTTCGCCATTCTCGGCTTCCTTGCATATATGCGCTGGCGCCCGCATGGCGATTTCGCCGATGCGCTCAACAAGTACCCCAATTTCGGCATAGCGATGACCGCCGCACTCATAGGCAGTCTGGTCGGTTACTTCACGGAGGACTCAGGGATAGTGATCCCTGCCCTTGTCATGCTGTATGTGGCGGGAAGCATCCTGTACCTGATGCTCAGCGACGCCGCCGCGGAGCAGGGTGAGGCAGCGTGAGCCCGCTCTATGCCGATGCGGTCACCCTCGTCCTTGCGGCTATCGTGGCATGGATGCTGCCTTCTGTGGCGATGCGGGCACTTGTGCCATCCCTCGCCGAGGGTCGCACGATGCAGAACTTCCGGGGCAGGCCGGTCTTTCTTGGACTTGGTCTCAGCTGGGTCGTGTGGGCGGCGGGCATCATGGCGATGCGTGCTCTCCTGGAGGCCGTCGGCACTATCTTTCCCGAGGCACCCGATGCGCTTTTCCACCTGTATTCGGGCGCGCTGGGTGTGGTCTTCAGCGGGATGCCGCTCCTCTTGGTCGTATTCGCGTTCGCGTTCGGGCTGATCGATGACGCGTTCGGGACGATCGGCCACAAGGGTTTCAGGGGCCATCTTCGTGCGTTCCGGGTGGGACGGATGACCTCGGGCTCGTTGAAGCTGTTCGGCGTGGGTCTGGTCTCGGTCTTCTACGGTTGGTCCGCCAGCGCCCGTGTGGTTGAGACAGGGGCTGCAGACACCGCCAGCACCTTCATGCGCATCGGGGCGTGGATACTGGCAACACTGGTGATCGGGCTGTCCACCAACTTGTTCAATCTGCTGGACCTTCGCCCCGGACGGGCTCTGAAGTCCTATGTCTTGTTCATCGTCCCGCTAGGGACCGCTTTTGCCGTCACCATAATGCGCGGGTACTCGGAGTTCGCCGCCGGCATAGGGGATACGGTGGGTGCTGCGTCCGCTATCAGCTCTGTCGAGTGGACGACCATGATCGTGGCCAGTCTGCTGATGTTCCTCGGTCCGATCCTGGCTGTCTGGCGATACGACCTTGGTGAGCAGGGCATGCTCGGGGACGCAGGCTCCAACGTCCTTGGCGCCGTCGTGGGCTTTCTGCTGGTGGGCGTGCTGCCGCTCTGGGGATTCGGAGTGGCTGCGACACTGCTGCTCCTGCTGAATCTCGCGTCAGAACGGATATCGTTCTCAGCGGTGATCGAGCGCACACCTGTGTTGCGGTGGATGGATTCTCTCGGCAGACTGAAGGACATAGAGGGCGACCAATCCTCGCCTCCGGGTGATGCGGATGCTGTGCGCGGTAGCGTGACGCAGGAGCCGGATACGATAGACACATAGGAACAACCCGCGCCCTCGTCAGCAGGGCGCGGTATCATATCGGCAAGGATTCGAGGCATAGGGAGGCACGAGGACCGCATGGCAAAACATATCTTCGTCACGGGAGGCGTTGTCAGTTCGCTTGGCAAGGGAATCACTGCGGCATCGCTTGGTCGTTTGCTCAAGTCCCGTGGGCTGAAGGTGACCATCCAGAAGCTCGACCCCTATCTCAATGTCGACCCCGGCACGATGAGTCCTTTCCAGCACGGCGAGGTCTTCGTGACCGATGACGGGGGAGAGACCGACCTCGACCTCGGCCACTACGAGCGCTTCATCGACGAGTCTTTGGCGCGTGACTGCAACGTCACTGCCGGCTCGGTGTATCAGACGATCGTCACCAAGGAGCGCCGAGGCGACTATCTGGGCGCGACCGTGCAGGTCATCCCTCATGTGACCAACGAGATCAAGGAGCGGATCAAGCGCCTTGCCGAGCAGACCCAGCCCGACGTCATCATCACCGAGGTCGGCGGCACCGTCGGCGACATCGAGTCGCTGCCGTTCCTTGAGGCCATCCGCCAGTTGCGCAAGGATCAAGGCCGCGAGAACGTCTGCTACATCCACGTGACCCTCGTGCCCTATATCGCAGCCAGCGCAGAGCTCAAGACCAAGCCCACCCAGCACTCCGTCAAGGAGCTGCGCTCCATCGGTATACAGCCTGACTTCATCGTGTGCCGGTCGGATCGCCCCATAGACGCGGGTATCCGCCGCAAGATCGGCCTGTTCTGCGACGTCGATCCCAAAGCGGTCGTCTCGGCGCAGGACGCGGCCTCCATCTATGAGGTGCCGCTCAAGCTTCATGAGCAGGGCCTGGACAGCATGGTCATCGAGCGCCTCGATCTTGAGTGCGGTGAGTTCGACATCAGTGAATGGCAGAAGTTCGTGGGAAGCAGCCAGTCGCTCACCAACACGGTCGACATCGCTCTGGTGGGCAAGTACGTCCAGCTGCCCGATGCGTACCTCTCGGTGGCGGAAGCGCTGGATCACGCGGGCATCTTCCATGGCCACGAGGTCAATCTGCACTGGGTCGATGCGGAGTCGCTTACTCCTGAAGAAGTGGACCAGGTGCTCTCCGAGATGGACGGAATCCTGGTGCCGGGCGGCTTCGGTATCCGCGGCATCGAGGGCAAGGTGCGCGCTGCGCGCTACGCCCGGGAGAACAAGGTCCCGTACTTCGGCATCTGTCTCGGCCTGCAAGTGGCAGTCGTCGAGTTCGCCCGTCACGTGGCCGGTCTTGAGGATGCGAACTCAGCGGAGTTCGATGCGGTGTCTCCGCATCCGGTCATCGACCTCATGCGCGACCAGCATGACGTGAGCGATATGGGCGGAACGATGCGCCTGGGCGCGTACCCGTGCAAGGTGGTTCCTGACACCAAAGGCTTCGCAGCATATGGCGAGGAAGTCATATATGAGCGTCATCGCCATCGTTTTGAGGTCAACAACGCGTACCGTCAGCAGTTGGTGGATGCCGGCCTCGTCATCTCAGGCGTGTCTCCTGATGACAAGCTCGTCGAGATGGTCGAGCTGCCCGACCACCCCTGGTTCCTCGGCAATCAGGGCCACCCTGAATTCAAGAGCCGCCCCACAAGGCCGGCGCCGCTCTTCCGTGATTTCATCGGTGCGGCGACCGAGTATCGCAAGGCTCGGAAGGGGTAGCAGTGACCGATCGTCTCACTCAGACTTTCCTGGACCTCGTCCGCATAGACAGCCCGTCCGGCCACGAGAGCGAGGTCGCACGCTATGTCGCTGCGGCTCTTAGCGACTCGGGATGCGCTGTTCGTTTCGACGATACGCAGGCGCAAACGGGCTCTGATACCGGCAACCTCATTGCAGTGCTTCCGGCGACCGCTCCCGGCAAGACGTTGGTCTTCTCGGCGCACATGGACTGCGTCGAGCCGTGCCGCGGTGTCAAGCCGGAAGTGCGCGATGGTGTTGTGTATTCGTCGGGCGACACCATCCTGGGCGGAGACGACAAGTCGGGGATCGCGGCGATCATCGAGCTCATGCAGCGCCTTGCGCAGAACGGTGGAAAGCACGCAGAGGTACGCGTGTTGATGACTGTGGGCGAGGAGAGCGCACTGCTTGGCGCCAAGGCGATGAGCGCAGATGAACTGGTTGGCGACCTGTGTCTAGTCCTGGATGCGGCCGGAGATGTGGGCGGCGTTGTGACCGCGGCTCCGACCCACTATACCTTCGAGGCCACCTTCAATGGCCGGGCGTCACACGCGGGTGTGGAGCCTGAGCGTGGCGTCTCGGCGGTCATCATGGCATCGCGTGCCATAGCCGCGATGGAGCTTGGACGATTGGACGCCGAGACGACCTCGAATATCGGCACGATAGTCGGCGGTTCGGCCACCAACGTGGTTGCGCCCTCTTGTGTCGTGACGGGTGAGTGCCGTTCGCTCAGTCACGCTCGAGCAGGCGCCGTCCGTGATTCGATGGATCTGGCGATGCGCAGTGCGGCGGAGCAGATGGGCGGCACCGTTGATGTGGAGTGGGTCCTGGAGTACGAAGGCTTCCGCTTTGACGATGATTCACCCGAGATATCCCTGGTGACCGAAGCCTGTGCCGATATCGGTGTCCCTGCGCGGCTGTTCGGGACCGGTGGCGGCAGTGATGGCAACATCCTTTCGGCGAAAGGCGTACCCACGATCGTCCTGTCAAGCGGCATGACCGACGTTCACAGCGTGGACGAGAGTCTTGACCTTCGTCAGCTCGGGCTGCTTGCCGACCTGCTGGAGGCAGTCGTCCTCCGTGCGGTGGGATAGCAATGCGTCTGGTCTGGGCGACCGTCGGCAAGATCGTGCAGGATCTGGAGGGACTCCAGCGTCTGGATGTATTGCTTGACGAGGGCGAGTCCGGGCCGCAGGCCTTGTGTTACACGATGCTCAGCGGCCGCTGTGCACGGGGAGACCGCGTGTTGGTCAATACCACGGCCGTAGACCTCGGCCTGGGGACCGGCGGCGACCATCTGGTTGTCGCCCGGGGAATCCGGGGCGTCGTGTTCGACGAACCCTCAGCGGGCCATATCATGAAGCTCCGTTACACGCCCCTGCAACGTGACGTGCTTTCGGTCGAGGAGCAGGGGAGTCCTCATCACGATACGATGGCCCATGCCACTACGCTGGATGGGATGCCGGTGGTCTGCTGTGGCCTGCATAGTCAGGTCCTGCCTGTAACCGCCGCTGTGAAGCGGGCTCGTCCTGAGGCGCGCGTCGCCTACGTCATGACCGATGGAGCTGCGCTTCCTCTGGCGCTTTCGCAAGTCGTCAGCCGCATGACCGCAGCAGGACTCGTCAACGCGACGATCACCTCCGGTCAGGCGTTTGGCGGGGATATCGAAGCGGTCAATCTTCACTCGGCGCTTCTTGCTGCGCGTCATGTGGCCGGAGCAGATGTGGCCGTGGTGGCCATAGGGCCGGGCGTGGTAGGTACCGCCACTCCGTTCGGACACGGTGGAGTCGCGCAGGGGGAGGCCATGAACGCAGTGGGGTCGCTGGGAGGCGTGCCTGTGGCCTGTTTGCGGGTCTCGTCCGCTGATTCCAGACCCAGGCATCAAGGGGTCAGTCACCACACGCTTACCGCTCTTGGGAAGATCGCGCTCGTGAGGGTGGTCGTACCAGTGCCGGAGCTGGAATCGCCTATGATCGACGGGATGGTCAGTGCCCTTGCAGTCGATATGATCGCCGAGAAGCACCACATTGAGCGTGTGGAGATCGGCGGCATGCCGGACACGCGTGGCATCAGCATGCGCTCGATGGGCAGGGGGGCTGAAGACGACCCGGTGTTCTTCGCCGCGGCGGTCGCTGCGGGTTGTGCGGCAGCGGCCCGGATATCGTAGTTTCTGACTGGTGCCGGGTGCGCGGCTGGGATACACTTACCAAGGTTCTCATGTGGTCAAGTTATACGGCGCTCGATGCCGTTGACCGCATCGCGTATGCACGTCAATGTATGGCAATCCTGAGCTGAGGAGACGAACGTGATTATCGGTGTGCCAAAGGAGATCAAGAACAACGAGTTCCGGGTAGGCATGACCCCGGGTGGTGCGCGCGAGTTCGTGGCGCATGGTCATTCTGTTCTCGTGGAGAAGTCAGCGGGGGAGGGTTCTTCTTTCGCCGATGATGAATATCTTGCTGCTGGTGCCGAGATCATCGATTCTGCCGAGGAGATCTTCGCCCGGGCTGACATGATTGTGAAGGTCAAAGAGCCCCAGGCCGTCGAGATCGCGCGTCTGCGCCCCGGTCAGATCCTCTATACCTACCTGCACCTTGCTCCAGACCTCGAGCAGACTCAGGGCCTCATCAAGTCGGGCGCCGTCTGCATCGCGTACGAGACCGTCGAGCTTCCCAACCGGTCCCTTCCGTTGCTGGCGCCGATGTCCGAGGTCGCCGGTCGCATGGCCGCACAGGTCGGTGCAGCCTATCTGCAGAAGCCGAACGGCGGACGCGGTGTCCTCATGGGTGGCGTTCCCGGCACGTACCCCGCAAAGGTCGTCGTTCTCGGCGGCGGTGTCGTTGGTACGAATGCCGCATACGTTGCGATGGGGATGGGTGCGGATGTCACGATCATGGACGTCAACCTTGACCGTCTGCGTTACCTCGACGAGATCTGGGGCAACCGGATGCGCACTATCTATTCCAGCAAGCACAACATCGAGAATGCGGTGTTCGAGGCGGACCTCGTGATCGGTGCCGTCCTGCTTCCGGGTGCCAAGACTCCGTACCTGGTGACCAAGGACATGCTCCCCAGCATGAAGCGCGGCTCTGTTGTGGTTGACGTATCCGTCGACCAGGGCGGTTGCATCGAGACCACGCACGCAACGACGCATGCGGACCCCACGTTCTTCGTCGATGGCGTGCTGCACTACGGTGTGGCGAACATGCCGGGTGCGGTTCCCAACACCTCGACGGTGGCGCTCACCAACGCGACGCTCCGCTATGGTCTGGCCATCGCCAACAAGGGTTGGCAGCAGGCGGTCACCGACGACGCAGCGCTGGCCAAGGGCGTCAACGTCCTCGACGGCAAGATCACCTACAAACCCGTCGCCGACGCGCACGGCATGAACTATACTCCGCTCGATCGTCTGATCTAACGTATCGCGACATCGAACGCAAAGGGCGGCCCTCGGGTCGCCCTTTTTGTGCTTGAAGCTGGTGGAACCCGCCCGTGGTGCGATAATCGACCTATGGATCCTACTATTGAGGAGTTTCTCGGCCATCTTGCCGTCGAGCGTGGGGCGTCTCCGCTCACTATCGAGGCGTATCGTCGCGACTTGACCCAGTACGCCGCGTTGCTGGGCGCCCGCGGCGTCAAGGAGCTGTCTTGTGCCGGCCGAGAGGATCTGAGCTCTTTTGTGCGCACGCTACGGGCCGAGGGGTTGGCGCCGGCCAGCGTGGAGCGCAAGGTCTCGGCCGTGAAGAGCTACCACAAGTTCCTTGTCCGAGAGGGGATCACCGATTCTTTGCCTACCGCGCTACTACCGCTCCCCAAGGTGCCGGAGCGCCTTCCGGATGTGATCTCCGTGGCTGAGGCAGACAAGCTGCTTTCACAGCCGTTTCCTGAAGGGCCGGTTGGATACAGGGATCGCTGCATGCTTGAGGTCCTTTACGGCTGCGGCATGCGCGTGAGTGAGCTTGTAGGCCTGGATGTTTCCGATCTCGATCCGGACTCCGGGTTCGTGCGTGTGTTCGGCAAGGGGAGCAAGGAGCGGCTGGTTCCTGTAGGCGGAGCCGCGGATCTGGCTTTGCGCGAGTACCTGGAACATGGGCGTCCGTACCTGCGCGCCAAGAAGGCCACTTTGCGACAGGATCCTTCGGCACTGCTGCTCAATCAGCGAGGTCAACGACTGACGCGACAGGCTGTCTTCATCATGGTGCGACGCTACGGTGGTCTGGTGGGACTTGAGTTGCATCCACACACGCTTCGGCACTCGTTTGCAACGCATATGCTGCAAGGAGGAGCCGATCTGCGGGCGCTTCAGGAGATGCTCGGCCATGCTGATATCTCAACGACGCAGATCTATACGCACGTGGACCGCACCCATATCAGGGAGGAGTACCTCTCTACTCACCCAAGGGCAAGGCTCAGATAGGGTGCTACCGGGTGAAGAATTCTGCTATTGGGCACGTACAGCAGTGTTAGATGCATGCGGAGAGGGTTAGAATGAATAGGGTGTGCCGGTTGTCTTTCCAAGGAGGCGGATCGAGCGTGAATCGTAAGTGGAGATCTACAATCGCAGTACTGCTGGCTCTGACGCTGCTTGTCGCTTTTGTACCTGGTTGTGCGAGTGACGACACCGAAGAGCCGACGACCGAAGAGCCGGTGACCGAAGAGCCCAAGACCGATATCAAGGCTGCCATGGTCACCGATGTCGGCGGATTGGGTGACAAGTCCTTCAACGACCTGTCATACGAAGGTCTTCAGCGCGCGGAGCAGGAGCTTGGCGTTGAGATCGAAGTGCTTGAGTCTCGAGAGATCACTGACTACGAGTCCAACATCGACCAGCTCGCTACTGCTGGCTACAACCCGATCTTCGCCGTCGGTTTCCTTATGACCGATACCGTTGCCAAGGTTGCACCGATGTACCCGGACACGAACTTCGGTGGCGTGGATGAGTTCTTCGATCCCGTCCCGAGCAACGTTGTGGGCCTGAACTTCAAGGAGCAGGAAGGTAGCTACCTCGCTGGCGTCGTCGCCGGTCTGGCCACGCTTGACTCCTTTGACAGCAAGCTCAACAGCGACAACACGATCGGCTTCGTAGGCGGCATGGATATCCCGTTGATCCAGAAGTTCGAGGCTGGATTCATCGCCGGCGCGAAATCCGTCAACCCTGATGTCAAGGTCATCTCGCTGTATGCGGGCAACTTCACCGACATCGCAAAGGGTAAGGAACTCGGCTACTCGCTGATCGAGCAGAAGGCAGATGTCATCTATGCCGCGGCCGGTGCAGTAGGCCTGGGTACCATCGAGGCGTGCAAGGACAAGGGTGCGCTGTTCATCGGCGTTGACGCTGACCAGTACCTGACCGTTCCTGACTCGGGTGACGTCATGCTGACCTCGATGATGAAGCGCGTCGACAACGCGGTCTATGAGACCATCAAGGCTATGGTTGACGGGTCGTTCCCTGGTGGTCAGATCCAGGTGTTCGGTCTTGCTGAGGGTGGCGTGGACCTTGCTCCCTACCACGACTTTGAGACCAAGGTGCCCCAGGCGATCAAGGACGCTGTTGAATCCGCTCGTACGGACATCATTAGCGGTGCGGTCACAGTCCCCGAGGCCCCGTAGGCATCACTTTCAGCGACGTCTAGCTTGTCGCTGATGCGCTACACTATGAGGGGCGGCTGGTACGTCCAGTCGTCCCTCATCTTTCTGCCGATGTCAGGACGATTCGAGAGGACCGCCGATGCCGGTACTCGAACTGCGTGAGATCACGAAGATCTTCCCTGGTGTCGTAGCCAATGATCGAGTCTCGCTCGAACTCGAGCGTGGAGAGATCGTTGCTCTGCTAGGGGAGAACGGCGCTGGTAAGTCCACGCTGATGAACGTCGTATACGGGCTGATGTCCAGCGACGGCGGTCAGATACTCGTCAATGGCGAGATGGTCAAGATCAAGTCCCCTCGTCAGGCCATCGACCTCGGAATCGGGATGGTGCATCAGCACTTCATGCTGGTGGAGCCGTTGACGGTGACCGAGAACATCATCCTCGGCCGCGAGCCCGGGCGGCTTGGCGTCATCGATTTTGCCACTGCGCGTCAGAAGGTCCAGGAGATATCCGCACGTTACGGGCTGAAGGTAGACCCTGATGCCAAGATCATGGATCTCTCCGTTGGCATGCAGCAGCGCGTTGAGATCTTGAAGGCGTTGTACCAGGGTGCTAGCGTCCTCATCCTGGATGAACCCACCGCCGTCCTCACGCCTCAAGAAGTCAAGGAGCTTTTCCGGGTCGTCCGTTCTTTGGTCGACGAGGGGCTGTCAGTGGTGTTCATCACCCACAAGCTTGAGGAAGTGATGTCCGTCTCGGACCGAATCGTCGTCATGCGCGACGGCAAGGTCGTGGGGGAGACGAAGCCGTCGGAGACCGATGATGTGGGCCTCGCCCGCATGATGGTCGGACGTGACGTGGTCTTGAGCGTGGAGAAGGGCCCGTCCACCTGCGGTGCGCAGGTGCTTGAGGTCACTGACCTCGAAGTCCGTGACGACAGGGGACTTGAGGCGGTGCGGGGTGTGTCCTTCACGGTCTGCGGAGGCGAGGTCGTCGCACTCGCGGGAGTCAGCGGCAACGGGCAGAGCGAATTGGTCGAAGCCATCGTGGGGCTACGACGGCCCTCTTCTGGAAGCCTGCAGCTGAAAGGCCTCGATATCACGCATGCCTCCGCAAGAGCCTCTATCGAGGCTGGCGTCTCGCACATCCCCGAGGACCGTCACCGGCGAGGACTCGTGCTTGAATTCGACCTGGCGGAGAACCTCATCCTGGGTGACCACCGATTGCCGCCGTTCGCATCCCACGGGATAATGCACCCCTCGGCCATCGCCGGTGTTGCTGAGAGGCGCATCGAAGACTACGACGTCCGCACGCCCTCGTGGCACGTGCTGGCATCCAACCTATCCGGGGGCAACCAGCAGAAGGTGGTCGTTGCCCGTGAGATAGGGCGCAACCCTGAGCTTCTTGTTGCGGCGCAGCCGACACGTGGTCTTGATGTGGGTTCCATCGAGTTCGTTCACAAGCAGATCCTGGCCGAGAGAGAGAACGGCAAGGCGGTCTTGCTGGTCAGCCTGGAGCTTGAAGAAGTGCTGTCGCTGGCGGACAGAATCCTCGTCATATTTGAAGGCCGCATCGTGCAGGAATTCACGGTTGACGAAGTGGACGAGGAGACGCTTGGCTACTACATGACAGGCGGCGGAGGCTCGAAGCTGGATGGCGAAGCAGAGCATGTCGAGATGACTGAGGGAGACTCATGAGCGAGACAAGGGAGACGCTGCCTGCCCAAAAGGCATGGATGTCGGTCGCCCAGAAGGTGGGCATTCCACTGGCCTCGGTCGTTCTGGCGATCATTGTAGGGTCTGTGATCATGTGGACCTCGGGGTACGACCCCGTGGCGGCTTTCGCCGCATTGTTCAAAGGCTCTTTTGGTGGCCCGAAGCAGATAGGAGATACGCTGCTCCGATCGACGCCGCTCATACTCACTGGTCTTGCGTTGGCATACGGGTTTCGAGCCAATCTGTTCAACATCGGCGCCGAAGGTCAGTTGTTCATGGGTGGACTGGCTGTAGCATGGCTTGGCGTAGCCGTCACCGGTCTGCCCTGGATCATCATGGTGCCGATGCTTCTTCTAGCCTCGATGCTTGCCGGGGCAGCCTGGGCATTCGTGCCGGCCATCTTGAAAGCCCGGGTGGGTGCGCATGAAGTCATCACGACGATGATGTTCAGCTATATCGCCCGCTACATCGTTTCGTGGCTCGTCGTTGGCCCCCTGAAGGCCCCGGGGCAGATTCCGCAGACTGTGGCCTTGCCGACCGGTGCTCAGCTTCCCCGAATCCAGACGCTGTTCGGCGAGTCCACGTTGGATGCTCTCCCGTTTTTGAACCTTGGGCGGACGCACCTGGGCATCGTGGTCGCTCTCGTGGCTGCCCTGTTCGTCTGGTTCATTCTCAAGTACACGACCCTGGGCTATGAGAACCGCGCAGTGGGTTTCAACCCCTGGGCGTCGGAGACCGGCGGAATATCCGTTCAGTGGACGACGGTCAAGGCTCTGTGCATCTCGGGTGCATTCGCCGGATTGGCGGGCGCCGTCGAGGTGATGGGGGTGCACTACCGCATATTCGATCAGTTCTCATCCGGATTCGGCTTCACGGGCATCGCAGTCGCGTTGTTGGCCAAGAATCACCCGCTCGGCGTCATTCCCGCTGCCATACTCTTCGGAGGGCTGACGGCCGGCGCGGGTACCATGCAGCTAGAGGCGGGTGTGCCCCAGAAGATCATCTTGATCATTCAGGCCTTGGTCATCTTCTTCGTGGCTGCCGAGGAGATCTTCAAATGGTTCATCAAGCGTCGCCAGAAGGAGGCGTTGAGCCATGCTGGGTGACATCATCACACCGGATCTGTTCGCCTCGGCGCTACGCATGGCCACACCGCTGGCGCTTGCGGCCATCGGAGGCACGATCTGCGAGCGTTCGGGCGTAGTGAACATCGCACTTGAGGGCATGATGCTGGTCGGTGCATTCTTCGGGACAGTCATCACTCTGGCAACGGGCAACGCGTGGCTCGGCATCATCGCGGCGGTCGTATCCGGAGTTGCGGTCTCGGCGATACACGCGTTTGCGTCCATCAACCTGCGCTCGGATCAGGTAGTCTCCGGTACGGCCATCAACATCCTGGCGCTTGGCGTGACGGGCTTCATGATGGAGCGTCTCTATGGTCATCCGGGAACCACTGACCCCACGGGTACTCTGGGGCCTGTTTTCAAGTTCGCGATGTCCGATGACGGATTCTTTGGAACGATATGGAACTGGATCAACGGCATATTCCTTTCACACACACCCATCGTCTATATGGCTATCATCATCGCCATCGTGGCGCAGTGGGCCATGTTCCGTACCCGTTGGGGATTGCACCTGCGGGCGTTGGGCGAGCACCCGCGTGCCGTTGATACCGTTGGCGTGAGCGTCATTCGCGGTCGTTGGATCGCGGTCCTTATGAGTGGCGGGCTGGCTGGGCTGGCTGGTGCCAATCTGACTTTGGAGCAGGTTGGGAGCTTCACAGAGAACATGACCAACGGCCGCGGTTTCATCGCACTTGCCGCGAACATCTTCGGCCATTGGACGCCTGTCGGCTCCTATCTTGCCTCGCTGCTCTTCGGTTTCGCAGACGCGCTGCAGATCAAGCTGCAGATCTTCCGAGGCGAGATCAACATCCCGCCCCAGTTCTTCCTCATGCTGCCCTACGTGTTGACCGTTGTGGTGCTTGCGGGTGTCATCGGACGCGCAGTGGGTCCGGCCGCGGTTGGCAAGCCATACGAGAAGGAGTAGATGATGGCGCTCGTCGCGGGTGGCGGGAAGCCGTTCTCGCTTGGACGTGCGCTCATGTGGGCAGCGGGCTGGGCGGTGGGAGCGGCTGTCGGCGTGGCGCTGGGTGGCTGGTTGACGCTTGTGGGTGGCGCCAGTGCGCCGGGAGCCACAGAGCTTGACCCATGGATGGACCTTGGACTGCTCCCGCTAGTGGCCTTCGGTGCCGCGTTCGTCGTCCATGTCGTCGGTCAGCTCATCGCCGCCATGATTCGTGGACGACGTGCGGACAGCGGCAGCGACAGCGATGACAAGAATCCAGACGCCGATCACGACAGCGTCGGCCGGAAGGTCGGGAGCGAAGTACATCCCGCGCAGGATCCCTCTTAGCACATAGGCGGCGGCCGGAAGCCCGACCGCCGCCCAAAGTGGCATCTTCAGAGATGGACGCAGCACGCTAGCCCTCGTTCATCTGCTCGGCGGGTGCGACTTCCTGTGACCGCTTGAGCGCTCGCTTGCGCAGAAGGGCGCGCACGACGAAGAACGCCAGCAGTGCGATCAGCCACAGTGGTGCGGTGGCGATGGCCAGCATGATGGCCACGCGAACGACGCCAGCAGCGCCACGGAAGCCGTCTGTGATGGCTTCGCCAAAGCCCCAGTCATCGCCGGAGGGGCGAACGAGAGGCTTGGGCTCGGTCAGGTCGATCGTCACCGTAGCCATCGCTGCCTGTCGTTCCAGGTACTTCACCTGCGCGTCAAGGCTTTCGATCTCACCGCGGACACGGGAGAGCTCCCTCTCGATCGAGAGCATTTCCTCGACGTTGGTTGCCGAGTCGAAGAACTCGCGAAGACGGGTCTCCTCGGCGATCAGATTGTCCAGTCTGGCGGCCATGTCTACATGCTGCTGTGTGACGTCTTGAGCGTCTTCGGCCTGATAGAGCACTGTGCCGATACCTGTGACGCCCTTGAGGAATGTGCTGTATTCCTCAGCAGGGACACGAACGGTCACATACCCGCGCAGGGCCGCGCCATCTGAGTAGGTGGTCTCATCATACCGGTAGACGGGCGTGTCGTTGTCTGTGGCGACCTGCATGGCTGTGATGATTCCGTTGTGGTCGGCGGCGAGCTTCTCGATCATCGAGACGGCGGAGTCGACTTCCTCTACCTCGATGCGCATCGTCTTGTTGCGGATGATCAGTCGATCAGTGGCGTGGACAGCGACGTCTCCGGAACGTTCCGCAGTGTCCGAAGCCAGCATCTCGTCCTCGGAGTTCTTGCTCATGACACCGTCCGAGGTCATCGGCATCTCTTCGGGTGCTCCGGCGAACTCCTGATCGATGGTAGCCACGCTGTCTGAGCTGTCTCCGCTGATCGCCGAGCAGCCAGCAAGCGCGAGAAGCGCACATACGAGCACCGTGGATACGAAGGTTCTTGAACGGATCCGAGACATCGTGAACTCCTTTTCCCGGTGGGCCTTCACGTCCCACACTACCGTAATCCCCAACAAAAAACGCCCCAAGCCGCCTACTGGATGCAGGCGGTGGGGCGTCGGTGGTGCGATGATAGCGGGTTCGCTACTCGCTGACGGAGCTTTCGCGCGCCTTGAGCTGCTTTGCAGCGTAGACGAGGAAGCCGATCGCGATCGCGATGACAGCGAAGAAGGCGACTACAAGGAACTGAAATACGATACTCGCGACGTTGTAGCCGAGAACGGGTCCAGCAGCTATGAGCAGTGACATGGGGGCGGTTCACCTCCAGAGAGCCCGCGGACATGACTCGATTCTATCGCTCCAAGTCCTATGCGGGCAACTACCCGTATCTGGAGCGTTTCCTCACCTTCTTCTATTCCGCTATCAACGTCCGATTCCTGCCTGCAGTACGTAAGACGCTCGATTTGCACGTCGGGTTCTGCCTATGTTTGGCAGTTTGTGGCGAAGAGTGTCAGACCGGTGGAGGATGGTGGGGTGTTTTCCCATGCAAGTGTTGCAAAGTGGGATGAAGTGGAATAGAGTTGTGCCTGTCGAGGTGTACACCGCCTCGTAAGGTGGGCCCCGGAGGAGCAGGGAGGGACGGGATGTTTCTAGGCGAGCACCAGCACACGCTGGACGCCAAAGGACGTGTCTCGCTGCCTGCCAAGTTCCGTGCGCAGATGACGGGTAGCCTTGTCGTTTCCAAGGGGCTTGAGAACTGCCTGTATGTGCATTCGTCCGACGAGTACACCCAGTTCCTCGGTCAGTTGACCGACAGGGGGGATTTCGATCCCAAGTTCCGCAAGGTGCGGCGCTTTTTCTCGTCTGGCGCTTTGGAGACTGAACTCGACTCGGCGGGTCGCATCTCGGTCTCGTCGAACCTTCGTGAGTACGCCGGACTCGACAAGGACGTCGCGGTTATCGGTAACGGTGATCGGATCGAGTTGTGGGATGCCGAGAAGTGGGCGGCCTACAACGGAGAGACGACCGATCAGATCGAAGACGTGACACAGGAACTTGCCGAGCTCGGAATCTTGTAGGGCCTTGAAAATGGAATACCGGCACACCCCAGTTTTGCTGGCCGAGGTCACACAGCAGCTACCACTCCATGACGGATCGATCATCGTCGACTGTACCTTAGGCGGGGCAGGACACGCGAAGCGGATGGCAGAGTTTATCGCGCCCACGGGGATTCTCGTGGGAATCGACCAAGATGACGCCGCACTTGCCGCAGCAGCAGACGCACTCCGCCTCGGCCAGCAGACAGTACTGATAAAGGGGAACTTCGGAGATCTTGACGACTTGCTTGTCGAGGCCGGGATCCCCTACGTCGATGGTTTCTTGTTCGACCTCGGCGTGTCTTCACCCCAGTTGGACGTACGCGGCCGCGGTTTTTCATACCACGAGGATGTCTTGCTCGATATGCGCATGGACGCCTCATCGACGCAGCCTACCGCGGCCGCCGTCATAAACACGTACGACGAAGGAAGCCTTGCACGGATCCTTCGAGATTACGGCGAGGAACGGTGGGCCACGCGCATCGCAGCATTCATCGTAGCCGCGCGTGCCCGCCAACCCATCGAGACGACTGCGGAACTCGTTGAGATCGTGAAGGCGGCGATTCCGGCAGGTGCCCGCCGAGAGGGTCCGCATCCTGCCCGCCGGACGTTCCAGGCGCTCAGGATCGAGGTCAATGGTGAACTCGAGGTTCTGGAGCGTGGTCTAAGGGCCGCAATACGATGGTTGAGACCCGGCGGACGCATTGCTGTGATCAGCTATCACTCGCTTGAAGATCGCATCACCAAACAGATCTTCGCCGAGTACGCCGGGGGGTGTGTATGTCCTCCCGATCTGCCCATCTGCAGGTGCGGGAACTCGCCGGTACTCCGAATCGTTACACGAAAGCCTGTGGTTCCGACCACAGCTGAGATAGAAGTGAATCCGCGTGCACGCAGCGCAAAGCTGCGGGTGGCGGAGAAGCTGGCAGACAGTACGACGTGAGTTGACGAAGAACGGGAGAGGAGGCGCGGACGTGGGGGAGGCAGCACGCAAGCTCACGATTCGTCATGCAGCCGTCGCGCGCCCGCAGCTTCGACTCGTCAAGTCGCACGTTCGCCCGGCAACGAAGCGTAACTCTCGCAGCGGACACAGCAAGGATGCAGCTTCTGCCTTCCGCGTATTCTGCGTGGTCATGGCGGCTCTGACGATCGTCGGGATGTTGCGGATCACTCTTGCCGTCCAGGCCCAGGAGGCGGCTATCGACGCGAACGACCTGCTCGCTGTGATCAAGGCCGAGGAGCAGGTCGCCACAGCTCTGGAGGCTGATCGCAGCACCCTTGCAGCTCCGTCACGGATTGAGTCGATAGCAAGCTCGTCGCTCAATATGGCGCAGCCGGATGAGGTCTGCTACATCGACCTCCCTGCTGTCGAGGTCGGTGATGAACCGATTGTAGAGCCATCCACAGAGAAGGTCGCCCAAACCAAGTCCGCAAAGTCCACAACGGTCGCCAGTGTCATCTCCACCGTTATGGATGTAGCCGTGGGCGAGGCTCAGGTACTGTTGGTCGGCGACGTCGGCATCGCTTCAGTCAAGTGATGACAGCCCTGCAAAGGAGGCGACGGTGACCGGCAAACGACGGGCAGCGGCGCGAACTCCTCATGTCGGTCGCTACGCTGGCCTGTTCGTCATCGTGGCGCTGGCCCTTGCCGCAGTGGTTGGGCGTCTCGTGTACATCCAGGTCATCAAAGCTCCCGAGTACGCTGAGGCTGCTGAACAGCAGCGGACGCGGGACGTGGTTCTTACGCCTCGGCGAGGCTCGATATTCGACCGTGAGGGCGAACCGCTCGCAGTGACTATGGACGCACGGACGATTTATGCGGTTCCAGCGCAGGTGACTGACGCCCAGGGTGTGGCGACTCAACTCGCCGAGACATTGGGCGGTGACAGTGAGGACTATCTGGCGAAGCTGCAGAAGGATACCAGCTTCGTCTATATCGCTCGAAAGGTCTCCGTGGAGACTGCGGATGCTCTCCAGGCGCTGGATCTGGCCGGCATCGCCTTCCTGGAGGACTCGAACCGCGTATATCCGTCGAATGAACTCGCCTGTCAGGTGTTGGGTTTCGTCGGCATCGATGATGAGGGGCTGGCCGGACTAGAGAAGTACTATGACGAGGTCCTGTCTGGCGTGGAGGGGCGGCTTATCGCCGAGCGTGGGCGTAGCGGCATACCGATCCCCGATGGAGTGACGTTCGAGGAGGCGCCTGTCGACGGCCAGAACCTTGTGCTCACAATAGACAAAGACATCCAGTACCAGGCTCATCTGGAGCTAGAGAAGACGGTCGAAGAGTGGGACGCCAAGGGTGGCTCGGTTGTGGTCATGGACCCGAACAACGGGGAGATCCTGGCTATGGCGTCTACTCCGGGGTTCAATCCCAACGAGTTCGGAGATGCCGACGAGTCCGCGTATCGCAACACACCCATTGTGGACTCATACGAACCCGGATCCACCATCAAGTCTATAACGGCCGCCGCCGTCATCGAGGAGGGTCTGTTCACGCCCACGAGCATGTTCGACCTGCCGTCCACTCTTGAGGTGGGTGGGCGCACTATCCACGAGTCGCATGACCGCGACCGTGTGGACTGGTCGCTCACAGAGATCGTCACGAACTCCTCCAACGTTGGTGCGGTCAAGCTCGGCCTCGCACTGGGTGAGCAGAAGCTCTATGACTACTTCTCGCTCTTCGGCTTGACCGAGAAGACCGGCGTCGATTTCCCAGGTGAAGCGACCGGGTATCTGCCCACAGTGGACAAGTGGTCGGCGTCCTCGATCGCGAACATCCCCTTCGGGCAGGGTATCTCGGTGACGCCCCTGCAGCTGGCCCGTGGTCTATCGGTCATTGCGAATGGCGGCGAAATGGTGACCCCGCACTTCTTGCGGTCGATGCCTGACTCGCCCGATCAAGAGCTCTCATGGCCCACCACTCGAGCGATCTCGGACGACACAGCGGCCGATATGCGTGAGGTCATGAAGGCTGTCGTCTCGGAGGGTACAGGGTCTGCTGCCAAGGTCGCCGGCTACGAGGTGGCCGGCAAGACAGGGACGGCGCAGAAGGCCCGAACCGACGGGGTGGCGGGATATGCCGCAGGCAAGTACGTTGCGTCGTTCTCCGGATTCCTGCCGGCTGATGACCCTGCGGTCTTGATCGTCGTGACGGTGGATGAGCCCAAGAACGGCTACTACGGAGGGACAGTTGCTGCACCTGCGTTCAGCAACCTTGCGTCGTTTTGCGTGGCGCACTTGAAGGTGCCACCGAGCGCTGGGATGAGTAGCGATTCGACCACGGTAACAGGCGGTTCACAGGCTACGGCTCACTGAGCTGAGGAGTGTTGCGGCTATGCTAGAATACTGCGACTCACGAGCGGTGGAATGCGGTGGATGAGACGATTCTCTCGACGCTTTTGGTTGATATCGAAGCGATTATGACTACGGGTGATCCCGTGGTCGGCGGCGTCGCATACCGATCCGACCGCGTCCGCGAAGGCGACGCGTTCTTCTGCATTCCCGGATTCAAAGTGGACGGGCACAGCTTCGCCGCTGATGCTGCCGGGCGGGGTGCGGTAGCGCTTGTCGTGGAGCATCCGGTGGACGTCGATCTGCCCCAGGCTGTTGTGCCTGACGCTCGACGGGCTCTCGCGCTCGCATCCGCGCGCGCGTACGGGCAGCCAACCGCGAGTATGGACGTTGTGGGTATCACAGGGACCAATGGCAAGACCACCACGACATACCTCGTGGACGCGATCTTGAGGGCCGCAGGACGCACCACAGGTATCATCGGGACGGTAGAGACGCGTGTCGCCGGTGAGAGGCTCTCCTCGGCGCGTACCACGCCTGAGTCAGCAGATCTGCAGGCGCTGTTCTGCGAGATGCTGGATCATGGAGTGGACGCAGCCGCCATCGAGGTGTCATCGCACGCCATCGACCTCCATCGCGTGGACGGCGTGCATTTTGCCGTCGCCGCGTTTACTAATCTGACGCAGGACCATCTTGATTACCATCACACACTCGAGGAGTACTTCGCCGTCAAGCGCAGATTGCTGAGCGACCTGGACGTTTCCGGGCGGGTGGTGAATATCGATGACGAGTACGGACGCATGTTGGCGACCGAACTGGACATAACGCTGACAGTGGGTCGGAGCGTGGATGCCGATGTACGCGCGTACGTCGAGAGACCCGATGCTGCCTCGACTCGATTCACGCTGGTGACGCCGGATGGGGAGGTCGACATCCGTCTTCCGCTGGCCGGCGAGTATAACGTCAGCAATGCCCTGGTTGCCGCGGGATGCGCTCTGGTGCTTGGTGTGGACCTTGAGACCATCGCTGCTGGACTTGAGAGCGCACCGCAGGTGCCCGGAAGACTCGAGCGGATTGACGCGGGCCAGTCGTTTTCCGTGCTGGTCGATTACGCGCATACGCCGGACAGCCTCAAGAAGGCGATCGGTGCGGTGAGGGCCGTCACCACAGGGAGGGTCATCACTGTGTTCGGTTGCGGTGGAGACAGGGACCCGGAGAAGCGCCCGTTGATGGGCGCTGCAGCAGGAGAGGGCTCCGACCTGGTGATCGTGACGAGCGACAACCCCCGGACCGAGGACCCAGTGGGAATCATCCTTCATATAGAGGATGGACTGCGGCCCACAGGCACGGAGTACTCAGTGGAAGTGGATCGGCGTCGCGCTATCGCTATGGCGCTTGCCGAAGCGCGCGACGGGGATTCTGTGTTGATCGCGGGGAAAGGTCATGAGGACTACCAGGTATTCCTCGACCGCACCATTCACTTCGACGATCGCGAAGTGGCGCGAGAGGAGTTGGAGACGCTGTGCTGACACTTTCGGTAGGTGTACTCTGCGATGTCGTCGGTGGTGAATTGCTGGCCGGCTCTGAGGAGACGATGGTCAACGGACTGGCCACTGATTCCAGGGACGTGACTCCCGGTGCGGCGTTTGTGGCATTCTCCGGGGAGCATGCTGACGGACACGCGTTTCTGAAGCCCGCTCTCAAAGCGGGCGCACGCGCGTTGCTCGTGACACGGGACGACGACGGGTTCCGGGAGCTGGTGGCTACTTCACGTCGGCAAGACGTTGCGTTGGTGTTGATCGACGACGCGCTCTCCGCTGTGCAGGCATTGGCTTCGCATCACCGCGAACGGCTGCAGTGTCCCGTGATCGGGATCACCGGGTCCACAGGCAAGACCACGACCAAGGACTTCGTCCGCTCGGTACTGGGTACCCGGCTGAAGGTCGTCGCAACTGAAGCGAACCGCAACAACGAACTCGGCGTTCCGCTCACGATCATGGAGGCGTCGGCCGAGACCGAGGTTCTTGTCGTGGAAATGGCGATGCGGGGCAAGGGACAGATAGCGTCCCTTTGCGATATCGCCCGTCCTACCGCAGGTCTGGTGACCAATGTCGGTGTCAGTCACGTCGAGATCCTTGGTAGCGAAGAAGCGATCGCCTCGGCAAAAGGCGAGCTCGTGAACGCCATTCCCGAGCGGGGAAGGGTGTTCCTCAATGGAGATGACGGGTGGTCCGATCTGCTCGCCGATTTGTCGGAAGCGCCGATCACCCGCTATGGCACAGGGCCGACGTGTGACGTCCGGGCGGAGGGTATCGTTGTCAGCGAGGAAGGCATGGCCTCGTTCACGCTCGTGACCGAACAGGGTTGTGCGGACGTAGTTCTCAATGTCCCCGGTCGGCACAATGTATACAATGCGCTCGCGGCGGCTTCCCTCGGTCTCGACTTGAAGCTGAGCCTTGGCGATGTAGTGGATGGGCTTCAGGCAGCTGTCTTCACGAAGATGCGCATGGAGACCTTCTCAAGCGCGTCCGGAATCCACGTGGTCAACGACGCGTACAATGCGAATCCCACCTCGATGAAGGCGGCACTGCAGACACTCGCTGAGATCGGGGCAACGGGCAAGCGGGTCGCCGTCCTTGGAGATATGGCGGAGCTTGGGTCATTAAGCGAGCTCGCTCACTTCAAGATGGGGGAGTACGTCGCTGAGCTGCATCTTCAGGCATTGGTGACGGTCGGTGAGCGTGCACGGCGCATCGCCGAAGGAGCTACGGCCGCCGGTATGGACGCTGAATTCGTGCGTCCGTGTGCCACAGCCGAGGAGGCGAGCGGAGTGCTGGACGATCTGCTTGAGGCGGGAGATGTGGTCTTGGTGAAGGCGTCCCGTGTGATGGGTCTTGAACGCGTCGTCGAAGGAATAACTCAACCTCATGTTTAACTTTATACCTGACATAGCGCGTTATCCTACCTACCAGGTCTTTCTGGCTGCCATCGCTGCGATGTTACTGTCCGGCATGCTCTTCCCTTTGTGGATCCGCTTGTTGCGGTTCCGGAACATCGGTCAGCAAGTCCGTGCAGATGGACCTCAAGGTCATCTAGTGAAGCAGGGCACGCCCACGATGGGTGGTGTCTTGATCTTGCTCGTGGTGGCTATCGTCTATCTGGGCATGGGCAACGTCGGTCGCCTCGGCATCATCGCATTCATCGTCCTGATCGGGTGTGGCTTGCTGGGGTTCGTAGACGACTACGCCAAGGTCGTTCACGAGCGCTCCTTGGGGTTGCGCCCCAGAGCGAAGATCTTCGGGCAGGCGGTGATCGCTGCGAGTTTTGGCATCATTGCAGTGAACTGGGCACACATCTCACCTGTCGTTGCTCTTCCGTTCGGTTCCGAGCTTGACCTTGGTGTCGTCGCGAGCACCTTTCCGATCGGTGGTTTTGAGTTGAGCATCCCCTGGCTGTATGTGGGCCTTGTGTTCTTCATGATCATCTCGTTCTCGAACACCGTGAACCTCACGGACGGTCTGGATGGCCTGGCCGCCGGTACGGTGATGATCATCATGCTGGCGTTTGCCGCCATCGCTTATCGCCAGAACCACCTTGAGGTCGCGCTGTTCGCATCCTCTATCGCGGGTGCCTGCATAGGATTCCTCTGGTACAACAGCTACCCCGCCGAGATATTCATGGGCGACACCGGCTCTCTGGGCCTTGGTGCTGCGGTTGCCGCTCTGGCGATCGTCACGAAGACGGAACTGCTTTCCGTGCTTATCGGCGGCATCTATGTGATCGAGGGTCTCTCGGTCATCTTGCAAGTCGCCAGTTTCAAGTTGACCGGCAAGCGGATCTTTCGCATGGCCCCCATCCATCACCACTTTGAGATGAAGGGTTGGAGCGAGACCAAGGTGATGGTCCGTTTCTGGATCATCACAGGGATCATGGCGGGCGGCGGTTTCGCTCTCTACTTCGTGGGATCGGTGTGGACCTAGATGTCTGCCATCACGGGACATGTGCTCGTACTGGGGCTCGGTCGTTCGGGGATGGCCGTGGCGGAACGTCTCGCGTCGGATGCGGCTTCCGGCATCGATGTGCGCGTAAGCGCGGTCGATGCGAAAGAGGGTCCGGGTCTGGCGCAGCGAGCTGAAGCGCTGCACGCATGTGGCGTCGACGTCCGCCTGGGTACGGTTGAGCTTCCCGATGATGTGGACCTGATCGTCGTGAGCCCCGGCATCCCGCCGCGCAGCCCGCTGATGCTGACCGCAGTCGCGCTGGGAGTGCCGATCCTCTCGGAGGTCGAGTTCGCCTACCGACTTGCGGTCTCGCCTTTTGTGGCTATCACCGGCACCAATGGAAAGACCACGGTCACCTCGCTTGTGGCGCATCTGCTGCGGGAGTCCGGCGTGCCTTGCGAAGCGGTGGGCAACATCGGTTCACCCGCCACGGGACTTGTCGCCGAGGTGGGGCCGGCGACGGTCCTGGTCACCGAGGTGTCATCGTTCCAGCTGGCGTATACCCACGACTTCCATCCGCGTGTGTCAGTCCTGCTGAACATCACGCCGGATCACATCGATTGGCACGGTTCGCTGGAGGTCTACTCTTCCGACAAGGCCAAGGTGTTCGCCAATCAGCAGGCGGGCGACACTGCTGTGATCGACATCGATGATGAAGGTGCGGCTCCCTATGCGAATCTCGTCGAGGCTCAGGGCGTGCGCGTACGCCGTGTGAGCAAGACCCTCAGGCTGCCGTACGGAGCTACGGTGGTCGACGGCATGCTTTGCCTGGATGACGGCGATGCGCTCGTGGAACTCGTCTCTACCGACGATCTTCTCATCCGAGGAGAACACAACGTCAGCAACGCACTGGCTGCTGCCGCTGCGGCGCTGGCGGCCGGTGCAAGCCTTGAGGGTGTCCGGGCAGGCCTGCGTACGTTCAGGCCGGTGGCGCATCGGCTAGAGCCTGTTGGGGACATCGGAGGGGTGGAGTTCTTCAATGACTCCAAGGCAACCAATCCTGATGCCGTGTTCAAGGCGTTGACGTCGTTTACAGACCGGGGTGTCGTGGTGCTCCTCGGGGGGCGCAACAAGGGTAACGACTTCCGCCCGCTTGCCGAGAAAGTACGCGAGCGTTGCCGCGCGGTCGTTGTCTTCGGCGAGTCTGCTGCAGACATAGCGTCGGCGTTCGGCGATGAGGAGTTCGTGATCGTGCGTACGGTAGACCTGTTGCAGGCGACTCGCGCGGCCTTTGAGCTTGCTCATCCCGGCGATGTCGTATTGCTCTCTCCGGCCTGTGCTTCGTTCGACCAGTTCGACGATTATGAACAGCGCGGTGACCGCTTCAGGGAGATCGTCGCTTCGATGGGCCAGGGCGGTGAGTGAGGTGGCCCGTCGCGTGAAGGCGATGAGCTTACCCACGTATTTGCTTTTAGGAGCCTCGATTGCGCTCCTTCTCGGTGGGCTGCTGATGATTTACTCGGCGTCCTCTGTCTCGGCGTATGTCAAAGAAGGAGACAGCTACTACTATCTCTGGCGACAGCTCCGCTTTGTCGCTCTTGGCACGGCGGCGCTACTTCTCGCGTCGCGATGGAACTTCCGGACGAAGGGGCTGCTCAACGCGGAGCTGGGCGCATGGGCCGTGTGGGCGGTCTCGTTGATCGGTCTTGTGCTGGTTCCATTTATCGGCATCGAGGCCGGTGGTGCAAAGCGTTGGTTGCTTGCGGGCTCGATCCCTCTGCAGCCCTCCGAATACGCCAAACTCGGGTGTCTGCTTGTGACGGCGGTACTGCTTGCCAAGTACAACCGCCGTGATATCGACGGCAAGCAGTTCTTGATCCGGCTGCTATCGATGCTCACGCCGGTGGTCGTGCTGGTCATGCTCCAGCCTGACATGGGTACCACGATGTCGATTCTGATCGCGGTGTTTCTGCTGCTGTGGCTGGGCGGCATCGACTGGCGCGTTCTGTTTACCACGGGTGTCGGGGGGACCGCGTTGGCGGTTCTCATGATCTATGTCGAAGGCTACCGCATGGATCGCGTGACCGGTTTTCTCGACCCCTGGACGGACCCTCTGGGGACCGGGTATCAGATCATTCAGGCTATCTACGCGTTCGGCTCCGGCGGCATCACGGGTGTGGGTCTTGGGTTGTCTCGGCAGAAGTTCTCGTATCTGCCTGCCGCGCACACCGACTTCATCTTCGCGATCATCGGTGAGGAAGCGGGCCTGTTGGGTACTATCGGAGTCGTGGCGGCGTTCGTCGTGTTCGCCTATGCGGGCACACGTATCGCGCTTGACTGCAAGGACCCCTTCGGCCGACTGATGGCCGGTGGGCTTACGGCGATGATCGCGACGCAGGCGGTGATGAACATGGCCGCCGTCACCGGGCTTATGCCGATCACAGGCATCCCGTTGCCGCTGGTCAGCTACGGCGGTTCTTCACTGACGTTCACCATGGGCTGTATCGGCCTTATCGTAGCGGTCTCCAGACATTCCAAGGGGGCTGGACGCGCCAAGGGTAAGAGTATCTCCGAGAGCAAGGGAAGTGCGCGTGCGAGTACTGATGAGCGGCGGAGGAACAGCGGGTCACATCTATCCGGCATTGACGGTGGCCGAGCAGCTAGCCGACGGCGGGCATGAAGTAGGATTCGTCGGCACGCCGCACGGTCTTGAGGCCCGTCTCGTCCCTGAGGCGGGCGTTGAGTTCTTCTCGGTGCCGTCAAAGGGGTTCGATCGGGCGCGTCCGTGGACCCTGGTCACGGCCGGCCTGACCGTTCTTGCGTCACTTGTGCGGGCAGTGGCTCTTGTCCGTCGATATCGCCCGGATGTCGTGTCGGGTTTTGGCGGCTACGTCTCGCTACCGGTGGGAGTAGCAGCGCTTCTGACCCGCACGCCGCTGGTCCTGGCCGAGCAGAACTCGGTTCCCGGGCTTGCCAACCGGTTGCTTTCCCGCTGGGCTCGCGCAGTGGCGATCACTTACGAAGAGTCGCGGTCACACCTGAAGCGGCCGGAGCGCGCGGTGCTCACGGGCAACCCGGTGCGGTCGGCGGTTCTCTCGGCAGATAGGTCGACCGGGCGCGCGCAGTTGGAGATCCCGGCAGACGCGGTCGTGCTCCTCGTCTTCGGAGGGAGCAGGGGAGCGCGTCACATCAACGACACGATGGTGGCGCTCTGGCCTTCTTTGATGGACATCAGCGGTTTGCAGGTAGTACATGTCGCGGGTAGGATTGAGGCCGCTTCGGTTCAGGAGAGGATCACCGCGATCGGTGATGGTTCGGAACGCTACCACGTCTTCGAGTACATTGAGGGCATGGGTGACGCCATCGCTGCCTGCGACGCGATCTTGGCACGGGCAGGTGCGACGTCGATCGCCGAGATAACCGCGATCGGCAGGGCGGCGGTGCTCGTCCCGTATCCGTACGCGACAGACGATCATCAGACGCTGAATGCCAGAGCGGTCGCCCAGGGCGGTGGAGCGATCATGGTCGCTGACGCCGAGCTGGATTCGGAGTCTTTTGCCCGCCGGTTGCGAGAGTTGCTCACCGATGCGGCGCAGCGCGTGCGGATGGCGGCAGCTTCAAAGGAACTGGGCAGACCTGACGCGGCCCGAGAGCTGGCTACGTTGTTGTTGCAGTCGGCCGGGAGTAGATGATATCGGCTCTTGTCATGAGCTTTCTGGAAGGAGACGCGTGAGCGCAACATACGCGCATTTCATAGGAGTGGGTGGTGCCGGCATGAGCGGCATCGCCCGTGTCCTGCATGACCGGGGCATCACCGTGACCGGTTCGGATCTGAAGGCCTCGCGTTACGCCACGGCGCTTCAGGAGGCGGGGATGGTGGTGTATATCGGACACGACGCGGCCAATCTTGGTGATCCTGAAGTCGTCGTGGTCTCCTCAGCGATCCCTGAATCGAACCCCGAGCTGGCGGAGGCTCGCCGACGGGGTATCGAAGTCTGGCCAAGGGCGAAGATGCTGGCGCACCTGGCGGGTTCGGATAAGACGCTTGCCGTGGCCGGTACTCACGGCAAGACGACGACGAGTTCGATGCTGGCGACCGTTATCGACGGGATGGGGCTGGACCCCACGTTCCTCATCGGGGGAGAGCTCAACGACATGGGCGCGAACGCCCGCTGCGGTACGGGTGACTACTATGTGGTAGAAGCAGACGAGTCAGACGGTTCGTTTCTGTACATGGACCCGCATGTCGCGCTGGTAACCAACGTCGAGGCAGACCATCTCGACCACTACAAAGACCTGGCCGAGGTCGTTGATACGTTCAGGGCGTTCCTGGCTAAGGTACCCGCAGACGGTACGGCCGTTGTATGCGGAGATGACCCCGGGCTGCCCGGGCTGGCACGTGAGACCAAGGGTCGTCGTGTGGTCACCTATGGCACGAGCGATCTTTGCGATGTGCGCAGTACCGCGCTGGAGCCCGTGGGACTGGGCCACCGGTTCACGGTGACGTTCCCTGATGGCACCTCATGTGAGGCTCACGTCCGGGTTCCCGGAGTTCACAATGTGGTCAACGCAACGGGCGTCTTGGCGACCATATGGGCTCTCGGTCTGGATACCGCCGCCGCTGCGTCAGCACTCGAGCGCTTCAGCGGTGTGCGTCGTCGTTTCGACGAAGTGGGCGTGATGAGCGGCGTGACCGTGGTCGACGACTACGCGCATCATCCCACCGAGGTCCGCGCCACTCTTGCCGCAGCGCGGCAAGGGGCGTTCGATCGTGTATGGGTCATCTTCCAGCCGCATCGCTATAGTCGCACTGAAGCGCTGAAGTCGGACTTTGGTATCTCGTTCACCCAGGCCGATCAGGTCGTGCTGATGGATGTCTACAGTGCGGGTGAAGCGCCGATGCCCGGCGTATCGGGGAAGACGGTGCTCAATGCCGTGCTCGATCACACGCCGCATGCGCGAATGGCGTACTTCCCGCACCGCGCCGATATCGCGAGCTATGTCGCCGATCGCGTGCGTCCGGGTGATCTTGTGTTGACGATGGGCGCCGGCGATGTTACTACCCTGGGTGGGGAACTGGTGCGTGAGATAGGCGCTCGCGACGGTGGAGCAGGGGAGGTCGTGTGTCGCTAGCCGCCGCATACAGTCGTTTGGCGCGCACAGTCTCAGGCGAGGTGCGCCGCAATGAGCCGATGGCGAAACATACCTCGTTTCGCATAGGTGGTCCTGCGGATGTCTATGTAGTCTGTGAGACCACCGCCGATGTCGCCGAGACGCTCACAGTCCTCACCGAAGAGCACATACCCTATACCGCACTTGGCAAGGGCTCCAATCTCCTGGTCTCTGACGAAGGATACAGGGGAGCTGTAGTCGTTCTGGGCAAGCAGTTCAAGAAGCACCTTCGGGACGGCAACCGCCTTGAGGCCGGGGCTGCATGCATCCTCGCCTACGTGGTGCAGGATGCTCTTGCTCAGAGTCTGGGTGGCATGGAATTCGCCGTAGGTATACCCGGCACCGTTGGTGGTGCGCTTGCCATGAACGCGGGCTCACGGGAGCAATGGATCGGTGCGGTGACCGAGTCGGTCACTCTGTTCGTGCCTGGCGATGGCCTGATTCGCCTACGCGGTGATGAGATACGTTGGGCGTATCGCACGTCCGGTCTGCGTGAGCGGGGTGTCATACTTGAGAGTGTGTTGCATCTCTCACCTGCAGCCCCGGCACGAATCCGTGCGGAGATGGAGGCGTCTTTGTCTCGCAGGAGGCAGACGCAGCCCATTGGTGTCGCGAGTGCGGGGAGCGTGTTCGTCAATCCTGAGGGCGATTCGGCAGGACGTTTGATCGAATCAGCCGGACTCAAAGGGATGAGATTGGGTGGAGCGTGCGTGTCGAACGTACACGCCAACTTCATCGTCAACGACGGCGGGGCGACCGCTGCGGACGTGCTTGGACTTGTCGGGAAGATACAGATGACTGTGAAGGATACGTATGGCATCGACCTCAAACCAGAGATCCGGTTCCTCGGCGAACTCGGGTAATCGCAAAAAGGTGCACGTAGGAACAGGCGTGCCGAGCCGACGCGCCAGTGCCGAGCCACAGCCTAAACCTAAGGTTGAGGAAAGACCGAAAGCCGCTGCTCAGGGGCGTCGCCGTACACCGTCTTCTGCTCGAGGCGGCAACGCCGCACGCATGGGAGACGCCGCAGCACGTGCCAAGCGGGAGGAGCGAGCTCGACGTCTAGCTGAGCGTTCGAAGAAGCGTCGCACGCGGGTCCTGGTCGTTGGAGTCTCGCTTGTGGCGGTCATCGTCGGAGCCATCGCGCTGTATCGCGCGCCGCTGTTCACGATTCAGACTATCGAGGTCGAGGGTGTCTCTCAGTTGACGGCCGAGGAGGTGCAGACGCTTGCCGCTGTGCCCGGGGACGCCACGCTGTTGCGGTATCCCGGAGGAGATATCGTTGAGCGACTTGAGAGTGACCCGTGGATAGAGTCTGTGACAGTCACAAGGGATTTCCCGGACACGTTGCTGATCAGGGTCACTGAACGGACGCCCGTGGCTCTTGTAGACACAGGAGACAAGTTCTGGGTGGTAGACGCTTCAGGGATGGTGCTCGGGGAGCAGTCTTTTGAAGAGAGCGCTACCCTGGTTGTGATCCGCGACGTTCAGGGACTCGATCCAAAGCCGGGCCGCGAGTCTTCGTCGGATACTCTCGACAATTCCCTTGCGGTGCTCACAGGGATCAGTGAGGAGCTCAAGGAGAAGGTCCGTGCGATTTCCGCGCCCAGTGTTGATGAGACCACCCTGCTTACGACTGACGCGATCGAGATACTCATAGGGGAGGCAGTCGACCTGGAGCAGAAGGCGTTTCTGGCGCTGAGCATCATGACTGAGCAGGCAGGGAAGGTCATCTTCATCGACGTTCGGTCTGTCGATAACCCAGTGTCCCGGGGGCTATGACGTAGCTGTGTATTCGGGAATGGTGCTGCTCTCTCTGCGCGGAGTGCAGTGCGATTCCAGTTGCCGTGAGAAAGTGTTGCAAACGCCTTGTCTCTAGAGTAAGGTTTGTGTCAAGATTGACATTTGCTATTGAACAGTATACGTAAACCTGAGGTTTAGACAAGGCCAACAATCGGCTTTGGGAGGAACACAGATGCTGGATACGGGGGCGAACTACCTCGCGGTCATCAAGGTCGTCGGTGTGGGTGGCGGCGGGACCAACGCGGTCAACCGTATGGTCGAAGCCAACGTGAAGGGCGTCGAATTCATTGCAGTCAACACTGATGCGCAGGCGCTGCTCATGTCGGATGCGGACTACAAAGTACATGTCGGCGTTGGGCTGACCAAAGGTCTTGGCGCTGGAGCCGACCCGGATGTGGGCTATCAGGCAGCCGATGAGAACAAGGCCGAGATCAAAGAAGCGCTTCAAGGTGCGGATATGGTGTTCATCACCGCGGGTGAAGGTGGAGGCACCGGTACCGGTGCTGCGCCGGTCATCGCTCAGATCGCAAAAGAAGAAATCGGTGCTTTGACGGTTGCGGTAGTCACGCGACCGTTCGCTTTTGAAGGTCGCAAGCGCGCGCTGCAGGCCGAGGAGGGCATCAAGCGCCTCAAAGAGCACGTTGACACGCTGATCATCATTCCGAACGACCGCTTGCTCCAGGTCGCGGAGAAGAAGACCTCGATACTGGACGCCTTCCGGATCGCCGACGACGTGCTTCGTCAGGGCACCCAGGGCATCACCGACCTCATCACCGTTCCGGGTCTGATCAACCTCGACTTTGCAGATGTTCGTACCATCATGCAGGACGCCGGTTCGGCTCTTATGGGCATCGGTCTTGCCACCGGCGAGAACCGGGCGCATGAAGCGGCGAAGGCTGCGATATCCAGCCCGCTTCTCGAGTCGAGCATCGAGGGTGCGCAGGGCGTGCTGCTCTCCATCTCTGGTGGCAGCGACCTGGGCCTGTTCGAGGTCAACGAAGCGGCAGAGGTCGTAGCGGCTGCTGCGTCGCCTGAAGCGAACATCATCTTCGGCGCAGTCATAGACGACTCGCTTATGGATCAGATACGCGTCACGGTCATAGCGACCGGTTTCGGCGCCAAGCGCAAGCAGGAGACCATGGAGTTCGAATCGGTCGATGAGGGTGTCTCGATGCCCACCTTCGAGCCGATCGCTGAGGAAGAGCTCGATATCCCGGCGTTTCTCAAGCGCCGGAGTTTCTAGTTCAAACGCGACCGGGCAGGGTTCTTTGCTCAGTCGTTCATTATGGATCGCCGTACGACGAGTGAGAGGGCTCGCCGTACGGCGATCCTGTTTTATGGGCAGGGTCTTCTGGCTGCGGAGTCCTGGAAGGCCCGGGGTTCTTCGGGTACAGGGTCGCGGCTGATCGTCTTGCGTCCAGAACGCAAAGCGCCCGCCCCGCTTATGCGGGACGGGCGCTCTTCGGTGCAAATGCGCCTGCTCTCCTATTCCGCGGGAGGTGCAGGTGGTGCCGGCGGCGCCGGAGGCGGAGTACCCGTCCCGGGAGGCGGCGGGTAGTTGCCGGGCGGGGGCTGGTATCCACCCTGGGGCGGAACATAGCCGCCACCGGCCGGGGGCGTCATGCTACCCCTCTTGATCTTCCGGAATACCATGAAGTAGTAGAAGATCGAAGAACCGCCGAGGAATACCATCAGCAAGATCCAGATCAACTTGCTGTTTCCCGAAGAGTTGGGGAACTCGTACTCCTGGCGCATGATCGAATCGATCAGCATCCATATCTGGAAGACACCGATGAGGAGAGCCGGGATCATGATGCAGGCGTAGATCCCGCAGACGATACCACCGGCAGCAGCGTCCGCTCCGCCGTCATAGCTGTAGTCTTGGGCGAAAGCCGGAACGGCACTCATTACGGTGGCCGCACCGACGAGTAGTGAGGCTGACAACTTGGAAGACTGCTTCATTGTGAGTCACCCCCTCTCGGCAGCAGTTCAGTAAGCAACGTTTGTGCGACGGTTTGTTGTCGCAACGTATACGATTAGTTTGCCCCAACAGCATCGCCTTTACCAGTTCCAAGTAGGAAGTGCTGCACATGCATGAGCTGACCAGACACAGCATCAACGGCATCGCATTCTGGCGTGACGACGATCTTCTCGCTCAGAGCGGCATCACGGTCGCGTTCTCCGAGCGCACCGGCGGGGTCAGTGCGCCCCCGTATGAGTCGCTTGATCTTGCTGCCCACGTCGGCGATGACCCGGCGGCGGTCGAGGAGAATCGCACCCGATTCCTCGCGGCGCTCGGCCTTGCAGGCTTGCAGCCTCGCCTGACGTGTGCGGAACAGGTTCATGGCACCGGGATCGAGCGCGTGACAGAAGGGCTCGTCGGGTCCGGCAGGTCCGCGCTCGCCCACACCCGCCCGGCACTGGCCGGGATCGACGCGCTCTACACTGCGCTGAGGGATACGCCGCTCATGCTCTTCTTTGCGGACTGCGTGCCGGTCGTTCTTGTTCGGCCGTCTGTACCGGCGATAGCCGTGGTCCACGCCGGCTGGCGCGGTGCGATCGCGGGGATAGTCGGCGACGCGGCGCGCTCTCTGATGGCGCTGGGAGGGGGAAGCGACCTGATGACGTTCACCGGGGCTCATATCGGGGAGTGCTGCTATGAAGTCAGCGACAATCTGTTGTCGCAATTCCGCAGCCGATTTGCTACGCTGACTCCGGTCTGTGGCCGCCTCGATCTGGCGGCTGCGGTCGCTGAAGACCTTGTTCGGGCGGGAGTGCCGATGGAGAGCCAGAGACGACTCGATATGTGCACAGCTGACAACACAGACAGATTCTTCTCATACCGTGCCGAGGAAGCCCTCACAGGACGCCACTGCGCCATTGCAGCGATTTCCGGAGCATCATTCTGATCATGGCTGAGTACAGACGCCCCTCTACGCGGGGACACCTTCTATCGACATGCCCACGCACCGTCCTGCGTGTGGTTCTTGCATGCGCTCTGGCAGTCTCGATGCTGGCCCTTTCCGCGTGCGATGGCAGTTCGGCATCCGACGAGGTCATCGTGAACGGCTCAACCACGATCCTGCCGATCGCAGAGATCGCTGCCGAGCAGTTCATGGACGAGAATCCTGAGATCTCGGTTCTCGTTTCCGGCGTTGGTTCCTCGGCAGGTATCGAGACCGTGACCAGAGGTTCGTCGGACATCGGTACATCCTCACGTGATCTTAAGACCGAGGAGGAGACCCTCGGACTGGTCGACACCCCCATCGCTTATGACGCGATCGCGGTCATCGTGAATCCGGACAACCCGATCCGCGAACTCACCACCGAGCAGGTGCGTGACATCTTCTCCGGTCGGTACACGAACTGGAGCGAACTGGGCGGACCGGATCTGCCGATAGGACTTGTGAATCGTGATGAAGCGTCCGGCACCCGCGAGGCTTTCAATAAGATCGTGATGGGCGACGAGACCTTCGACATCGGGGCGGTCATCTTGCCGGGTACCGGTCAGGCGCGCGCCGTGGTCACTGATGCCCCGGGCGCCGTTGGCTACATCTCGCTGGGCTTTGTGAATGATGATGTGAAGGCGATCGTCATCGATGGCGTCGTGCCGTCTGAAGAGGCTGTTGTGGCCGGCACGTATCCCGTATCGCGTATCCTCCACTGCTTCACCATGGGGGAGCCCACGGGTCTTGTGAAGCAGTACCTCGACTACGTGCTTTCGCCTGCCATCCAAGATACCGTGGTTCGCGATGCCGGCTTCATCCCCATCACGGCGAAGGAGGCCTTCGATGGCTGATGAGCCGATGACAACGAGCACTCCATCGGAGAGCAAGAGCACGCTTAAGCTCATGTCCAAGTCCATGTACGCCAAAGAGGCGGCGCTACGGAACCTGTTCTTGCTATGCGCGACCGCTGCAGTTGCAGGTGTGGCCCTCATCTTCCTCTTCGTTGGTGTCCGCGGGTGGCCGATCATCCAAGATCCCGGTCTTGGCGCGTTCCTCTTCGGCAAGGTCTGGTCGTCAAGTACTGACCAGTTCGGGATTCTGCCGCTGGTGACCGGTACGCTCGTGATCACCATCGGTGCCCTGCTTTTGGGCGCACCTCTCGCTGTGGGTACTGCAGTCTTCTTGTCGGAGATCGCCTCGCCCAGAGTCCGCTCCGTCGTGCGTCCCGCCGTTGAGCTCCTGGCGGGCGTGCCGTCGGTCGTCTACGGCTTCTTTGGCCTGATCATCCTTCGACCGATCATCGCGAATCTGACCGGCGGACTTGGTTTCGGACCCCTTACCGCCGCAATCATCCTAGCGGTCATGATCGTTCCCACTATCGCGACTCTCACGGAGGATGCGCTCGGTAGCGTGGTTCCCGGTATCCGCGAGGCGAGTTACGCGATGGGCGCGACCACATGGCAGACCATCTACAAGGTGCTTCTGCCGGCCGCGAGTGTCGGCATCATAGATGCCATCATCCTTGGCATGGGACGCGCTGTCGGCGAGACGATGGCGGTCGTTATGGTAGCCGGTAATGCGCCGCAGTTCTTCCAGGGGCTAGGAGAGCCGGTCTCTACCTTGACGAGTCAGATCGTCATCGACATGAGCTATGCATCAGGGACGCACCGCACCGCGCTCTTCGGGATGGCTGTCATCCTGTTCCTGATCTCCATGGGACTCGTCGCGCTTGTGCGCGTGATCTCCAACAGGAAGAAGGAGGGCTAGATGAATAAGCGTACCGCCAATCGCCTAGCGCTCTCGGTCTTGTGGTTGTGTGCGGGCACCACCGTTGCCGTTCTCGGCGCGGTCATCATCTATGTCTTTGTGAACGGCATCGGCCAACTCAGCCCCGAGTTCATCTTCACGTGGCCGCATGGCGTCAATGCCGAGGGAGGCATCTGGCCTACCATCGTGTCGACGCTGTATGTCACCGGTCTTGCGATGCTCATCGTCACGCCCATAGGCGTCCTCGCCGCTGTGTTCCTCGCGGAGTACGCGGTTCAGGGCCGTCTGGTGCGCATCATCCGATTCGCGGCGGACTCGCTTGCCAGCGTGCCGTCCATCATCATGGGCCTGTTCGGACTTGCGTTGTTCGTGGAGACCATGCATATCGGTTTCTCTATGATCTCGGCCGCGCTCGCGCTCTCGTTCCTCATGCTCCCCATCGTCATGCGAACCACTGAAGAGGCCATCCGCGCGGTGCCGAAGTACATTCGTTGGGGTAGCTACGGTCTGGGTGCCAGCAAGTGGCAGACTGTGAGCCGCATCGTCATACCCGCAGCGATGCCCCGCATACTCACCGGGCTCATCCTCGCCACCGGACGTGCGGTCGGCGAGACAGCAGTCGTCATCTTCACAATGGGACAGGCGATCAACCTGCCCATCTCGCCGCTCGACAGCGGACGCCCTATGACGGTACACCTGTATATGCTCGCTATGGAGGGTATCAACCTTCCGGCCGCGTATGGCACCGCACTCCTGCTCATGATCATGATCCTTTTCTTCAATCTGACCGCTCGCTGGCTACTCCGCCGTAACAGGAGGATGCAAGGATGATGCACGTATCTGCAGATGTCCGAGAAGACACGACCAGGCCGCGCGCTGACAAGATCAGCGTGAAGGACCTGGACTTCTACTACGGTGACTTCCAGGCGCTCACCGGTATCACGGTGGGCATCAAGGAACGTGGCGTCACCGCGTTCATCGGTCCTTCGGGCTGTGGCAAGTCCACGTTCCTGCGGTGCTTCAACCGTATGAACGACCTCATCCCCGGCACTAAGGTCGATGGGACCATCCTTGTGGATGGGGAGGATATCTACGCGCCCGGTGTCGACCCTGTCGACCTTCGCCGCCGCGTGGGGATGATCTTCCAGCAGCCCAATCCGTTCCCCATGTCGATCTATGACAATGTCGCATTCGGCCCGCGTCTTCACGGGGTGACCAAGAAGCCGGAGCTTGATGAGATCGTGGAGCGGTCGCTTGAGCGTGCGAACCTGTGGAAGGAAGTCAAGGAGATACTGCCGCGCGGTGGACTGACGCTTTCAGGTGGACAGCAGCAGCGGCTGTGTATCGCGCGCGTTCTGGCGGTAGAGCCCGACATAATGCTCATGGACGAGCCCTGCTCGGCGATCGACCCTACCTCGGTCCAGAAGATCGAGGATCTGATGGACGAGCTCAAAGACCGCATCACCATCATCATCGTGACGCACAACATGCAGCAGGCTGCACGCGTCAGTGATGAGACCGCGTTCTTCTTGCAGGAGAAGACGGGTCAGCCTGCCGAGATGGTCGAGTTCGGTAGGACTGCGGAGATATTCACCAGCCCGAAGGATCGTCGCACCGAGGATTACATCACGGGTCGGTTCGGGTAGGTCACCGGTCAGGTTTGTTACGCCTTGGTGAAAGGTTGGTTGCTTGCCTGGCTCCCTGGCGAGTGGGGGCTATAATGTCGGGAAACCGAACGCGAAACGAGGAGTCGGATCACCATGCGTGAGGGTTTTCGCAAAGAACTGAAAGACCTGAAGGCTGAAGTCATCGGCATAGGCCGTAGCGTCATCGACGTGACGAAACTCGCTACGCGATCGCTCGTGGAGGGCGACGTGGATCTGGCAGCCCAGGTCATCGCCGGTGATGACGACCTGGACGCACGCTGTCTGGGCATTGAAGAACATTCTTTGGAGATCACGGCCACGCAGTTCCCGGTGGCTCGCGACCTGCGCCTGTTGCACTCGCTGGCCTATATCGCCATGCACTTCGAGCGGATGGGTGACCTGGGTGTCAACATCGCCAAGGCCGCCCGCCGTACAGCGAGCCGCAGAGGCCCACAGACGCTCTACGACCTCATCCAGGCGCAGGGCAATCTGGTTCATCGCGTGCTGGAAGCGATGCTGGAGGCGCTTGAGAAGAACGACCTTGAGTTGGCACGCAAGCTGGAACTCCTCGATGAGCCCATCGACCATCTCTACAAGCAGTTCTTCCGCGAGCTGGCACGTTTGCAGGCCGAGGAAGACATTGAGTGGGCGAGTTCGATGGTGCTGGCGTCCCGTTATCTGGAGCGTATCGCGGATCACGCTGTAGACATCGGAGAGCGTATCACCTACATGGTGACCGGCGAGTTCGAGCAGATGGGCGAAGGAACACCGGAAACGGACTCGTAGGACCGTGGGTGCGATAGCAGAGAGGTATGACTCAGTCCGTGCCAGGGTCATAGACGCTGCTGATGCCGCCGATCGTCGTCCCGAAGAGATCACGATCGTAGCTGTCACCAAACACGTAGGAGTCCCTGAGGTGCGCCAGGCGGTCACGGCTGGATGCACGGACTTTGGCGAGAACCGCGTCCAGGAGTTCCTCGGCAAGTACGGGCTGTTCCCGGATGTCCGGTGGCACTTCATCGGCACGCTCCAGACCAACAAGGTCAAAGATGTCGTCGGTCGCGCATACCTCATCCACTCTGTGGACTCGTTGAAGCTGCTGGAGAAGATCAATGTGGTGGCCGAGGCGAAGGGTATCGTGCAACGGGTCTTGCTGCAGGTGAACGTCTCGCACGAGGAATCCAAGCACGGAGTGCAGCCGGACGAGGCTGAAGAGATGCTCCGCGCTTCCATCGACATGCACGGCGTCGAGGTCTGCGGATTGATGACCATAGCGCCGCTTTCACGTCCGGAATCCGTCCGTTGGGTGTTCCGCGGTCTTTCGGAACTCTTTGCGACATTGAACGGGATGCGCTTCAATGGAGTCGAGTTGAGCGAGCTTTCGATGGGTATGACCAACGACTTCACGGTCGCCATCGAGGAAGGCGCGACGATCATCAGGGTCGGTACCGCCATTTTCGGTCGTTGAGCTGCCAGATAAACTCCAGAACAAGGAGATCACAGTGAGCGTGTGGGACTCGATCAAAGCCAGACTGGGACTCGGTGACGAGTACGACGACTACGACGACTACGACGAAGCCGACGACGGGGCAGACGGCTACGAGCCGGCGCCTAGCTATCGGAGTCCCTACGAGAGCGGCGACACTACTGTGAAGCGACTCACCCGTGAACCCGATCTTGAGCGTGCACGTGATGCCGGTCGTTCGATGGTGTCCCCCGGCCCCGGTATGCAGGCGGTGCCGCAGGTCAAGATGCAGATCGTCGATCCGCGCACTTACGGTGAGGCGCAGGCCATTGCGGACAAGTTCAAGCTCGGCGTCCCCGTGATCATGAATCTGACGATGACCGAGCCCGACCTCGCGCGTCGTCTCATTGACTTCGCCTCGGGCCTGACCTATGGCCTCAATGGCGGCCTTCAAAAGGTGTCCGAGAAGGTCTTCATGCTCACACCTGCGAACGTCGATGTGTCAGAGCAGCGTCGCGTGCTTCGTGAGAAGGGCCTGTTCGATCTGGGCGTATAGACCACTGAGGGGAGCATCATGGCAGACACCCCGCGCATAGCCGTCATAGGCGGCGGTCGCATGGGCGAGGCGATTGTTGCTGGGCTCGTTTCGGCAGGCACAGCACGTGCTGACGATATCACCGTCTCGGAACCTGACGCCGCGCGGCATTCCGTGTTCACTACGCACGGAGTCGCGTGCGTAACCGACGGCCACGAAGCGGTCGCCGGTGCTGACGTGATCATCTTCGCCGTCAAGCCACAGTTGATGGACGCGGTCGTGGCGCATCTTGCTGATGACATCACGGCTGGCGCTATCGTGGTGAGCATCGCTGCGGGATTGAGCTGCGCTCGTATCGAGTCGCTGCTTCCTGCGGGCACGCCGGTGGTGCGCGTGATGCCCAATACCCCCGCCCTGGTCGGGGAGGGGATGAGCGTGCTTTCCGGTGGCACGGAGACGACTCCGGCGCAGCTTGCGACGGTGCGCGGGATGTTTGGGGCGCTGGGCAAGGCGCTTGTGCTGGACGAGCGCTACCAAGACGCCGCTACTGCCATCTCCGGCAGCGGGCCTGCGTATGTGGCGCTTTTCATAGACGCTCTGGCGCGTGCAGGCGTGCGCCACGGGTTGACGCGGGACACGGCACAGCTGTTGGCGATGCAGACCCTTCGCGGAACGGTGGAGCTCATCGAGCGCACAGGGGTGCATCCGGAGGAGCTGATCGACGCCGTCAGCAGTCCCGGTGGCACGACGATCGCAGCTATAGAAGCACTCGAGACCGAAGGAATGCGCGCGAGCGTTTCGGCAGCTGTTGCCGCGGCGGTCAAGCGCTCAAAAGAACTGGGGTCCTAACGTATGTCACTTGCAAGCATCGTAAGCCAGATCATTTCGTTCTACGGAATACTCATCTTTGTGTACGTCATCATGTCGTGGTTCCGTCCGCGGGGCGTCTTCTATGACCTGTATCGTGTCCTGGGTTCGCTGTGCGAGCCCTACATCGGGTTGTTCAGGCGTATCGTGCCCACCGGCGGCGGTTTGGACTTCTCGCCAATGGTGGCATTGCTTGTACTGCAGTTACTCGTGCAGCCGTTATTGGTTAGAATCCTTTTGAGTCTAGGTCTGTGACGGTCAGGAAGGACCGATTGGTATGAAGCTCACTCCGCTCGACATCCACCACAAGGAATTCAGTCACTCGCTTCGCGGCTACAATGAGACCGAGGTCGACGAGTTCCTCGACCAGGTAGCCGATGAACTCGAGCGGCTGTTCAAAGAGAACATCGACCTCAATGAGAAGATCGAGGTCGCCGAGGAGAAGGTCCGCGGCTATCAGGACATGGAGCGCACGCTGCACAACACGCTTGTGAGCGCGCAGAAGTCCGCCGAGGACATCATCGCGAAGGCCGAGCACGAGGCTGCCGTCGTGCTCAAAGACGCCGAGGTCAAGGCCAAAGAGGTTATCCACGGTGCGCTGCAGCAGAAGCAGAAGGCCACCAACGACCTCATGCGCATCAAGCAGTCCGAGGAGGAGTTCCGCCTTAGATTCAAAGACCTGCTCGACAAGCACCTTCGCAGTGTGGGCGAGATAGAGCTGCCCGAGGACGTCCGGCTTCTTACCGGTCAGGCCGGTGGAGAGACCGTGGCCGAGGTGGAGATCACAGAGACGGCTTTTGCACCGAAGCCTGTTGCGTCAGCTCCCGTTGCTCCCGCGGAGTCTGCGGCAGAGCGCAGGAGCTATGCTGAGGCCCTTGCTCCGGAACCGGCTCCGGCACCACGACCTGAGCCTGCTCCCGCCCGTGATGATACGCAGCCGATCGAGCCGCCGGAGTCCGGATTCGTGACCGGGATCCAGCTTGGCGAGGTCGTGGAGCCCGATCTTGGTCCTGAAGAGCCGGTCTTTGAAGACCCGACCGAGTTCAAACTCGACTTCGGTTCTCTCGGCGAACGGGATGACGACCTGGACATCGAGGAGATCGACTAGGGTCGATGTCCGCTCGCATAGTCTTACATGTCACCCCCAGGTCAGGCCGGAACGAGATCATCGGCTGGCGTGGGGGTGAGTTGTGTGTAAGGGTGACCGCGCCACCTGAAGACGGTAAGGCGAACGCGTCTGTGTGCAAGCTCGTGGCGAAGCGTGTGGGCGTCCCCAAGAGTGCGGTGCACGTCGTTCGCGGTGAGACTTCTCGGCATAAGACGCTTGAGATCGAGGGGAAGACTGAAGATGACCTTGCGGATGTCTTTGGAGGTGCGTCATGACTCCCGGCTTCATACGTGAGCTGCGCGAGGGGTTGCCGGTGAGTGAGCGTGCAGTCGTCGATGCAGACGCCGGTCTGCGTATCGATGTCCCGGTCGCATCCAACAAGCGGTTCATCGTGGGTGCTGTCCTGTTCGGCTTCCCGTGGCTGACCACGATGCTTGCGATTAGCGTCTTCTTCTTGGCGGCAGCGCCGATAGATCCTATCCTCATTCGCGTGCTGG
>JAFGVD010000018.1 GCA_016938135.1 Coriobacteriia bacterium | reverse complement strand
TGGTGAGCTCATCAACCCGATCGCGATGGAAGACGGCCTGCGCTTCGCTATCCGCGAAGGTGGCCGCACCGTTGGCTCGGGCCGTGTCACGAAGATCTTGAAGTAAGCGCGGTTACCGTTAAACCGACGGGGCCTGGCCTTGTGCCAGGCCCCGTTTTCGCCGCTTGTCATGCACGTCGCGGTTTGACAGTGCCTGAAAGCGGGTGTTAGATTACGACACCGTGCGACCGACTCTCGGACGCATAGAGCCGAGAGACACAATGTCGCCGAGGAGGATCGATGAGAACGCTGGTCACGTTGGCGTGCACCGAGTGCAAACGCCGCAACTACACCACCAAGAAGAACAAGCAGAACAACCCGGAACGCATCGAGTTCAAGAAGTACTGCAAGTGGTGCCAGACGCATACGCTCCACAAGGAGACGCGCTAAAGGGCATCCTGCGCACTCGCGTAGGCCAGTAGCTCCAATGGTAGAGCGCCGGTCTCCAAAACCGGATGTTGGGGGTTCGAGTCCCTCCTGGCCTGCCACTGAATGATCGGTCGCCTTGAGCGGCTGCAGATACGATGCCCGACATCTGGGCAGAGAAGGATGGATGAACGATGGCACAGGCGAGCAAAGCGTCGCGACCGAACGTGTTCGCACGTTTCGGCAGGTACGTTCGCGATGTCAAGGCTGAGATGAAGCGTGTCGTCTGGCCGAACCGCGCCGAGGTCCTCAACTCCTCCGTGGTCGTCGTCATGACGCTGGCGTTCTTCATCGTGTTCACCTTCGCGATCGACAGCCTGTCATCCTGGCTGTTCCTCGATCTGCTCGCCGGGATCGGGCGGTAGATATGGCGAAGAAGTGGTACGTCATCCACACCTACTCGGGATACGAGAACAAGGTGAAGACCAACCTGATGCACCGTATCGACTCTATGGGCATGCAGGACAAGATCTTCGATGTGTTCATTCCGAAGGAGACCGTGACCGACCTCAAGACCGGTGGCCGCAAGGTGACTACCGAGAAGAAGGTCTTTCCCGGGTACATCCTGGTGCAGATGGAGTTGGACGACGACTCCTGGTACGTCGTGCGCAACACGCCCGGCGTGACCGGCTTCGTCGGTTCCCAGGCCAAGCCCGTAGCCTTGTCTCGTGATGAGTTCAATCGCATTGCGAGTCGCATGGAGGCGGGTGCCAAGCCGAAGACGTCGACTGACTTCACCGAAGGCATGGCCGTCAAGGTCACTCATGGCCCCCTGGCGGAGTTCGACGGCATCATCGCCGAGGTCAATCCCGACCAGGGCAAGATCAAGGTCATGGTCTCGATCTTCGGCCGAGAGACCCCTGTCGAACTCGGATTCGATCAGGTCGCCAAGCTCTAGAAAGCACTACGGGTACATGTCCGCCGGGTCAGAACACCCGGACGCTTCTCGGGCAGGCCCGCTTTGGATAGATCGTAGGAACCACGGGCGCCGCCGGTGCCTTCGTTTCAGAAGGACGTGAACAGACAGATGGCCAAGAAGGTAGTGGGCTTCATCAAGCTCCAGATTCCTGGTGGTCAGGCCAACCCGGCCCCTCCAGTGGGTCCGGCGCTCGGTCAGCACCAGGTCAACATCATGCAGTTCTGCCAGGCGTTCAACGCTGCCACGCAGGACAAGATGGGGACTATCATCCCTGTAGAGATCACCGTCTACGAGGATCGCTCCATCGACTTCATCACCAAGACGCCGCCGGCCGCTGTCTTGCTGAAGCAGGCCGCCGGTATCCAGTCGGGTTCCGGCACTCCTAACCGCACCAAGGTCGCGTCTGTGACGCGTCAGCAGGTGCGCGAGATCGCCGAGCTCAAGATGCCGGACCTCAATGCCAACGACATCGAGGCGGCAATGAGCATCATCGAGGGAACCGCCCGTTCCATGGGCGTCACCGTCGAGGGTTAGTGACTTTCCTCCGGTTGTTGCCGGAGGTCGACGTGGGAGGGCACTCGCGGCCCGTTGACCACAAGGAGGAGCTATGAAGCGAGGTAAGAAGTACGCTGCAGGTGTGGCTGCCATCGAGGCGGGCACGTTCTATGCGCCGCTGGCTGCCGTGCGTCTGGCCAAAGAGGTCGCGCCTGCGCGCTTCGACGAGACCGTCGAGGTGCATTTCCGACTGGGTATCGACACCCGTCAGGCTGAGCAGCAGGTCCGTGGCAGCGTCGTGCTGCCCCACGGAACCGGCAAGACCGTTCGCGTTGCAGTGTTCGCTCAGGGTGAGAAGGCCCGTGAGGCTGAAGCTGCCGGTGCGGACGTCGTTGGTGACGATGAGCTGATCGAGCGCATCCAGAAGGGTTTTCTGGACTTCGATGCAACGGTCGCCACTCCTGACATGATGAGCAAGGTCGGTCGTCTCGGTAAGATCTTGGGTACCCGTGGCCTGATGCCGAACCCCAAGCTGGGTACGGTGACCATGGACGTGGAGCGCGTCGTCAAGGAGCTCAAGGCCGGTAAGGTCGAGTACCGTGCGGACAAGTTCGGTATCGCACACGTCTCCATCGGAAAGAAGTCCTTCTCCGACCAGGCGCTTGTTGAGAACTACGGCGCAGTGCTTGATGAGATCTTGCGTGCGAAGCCGGCATCTTCAAAGGGCCGCTACGTCGTGTCGATCACCATGGCGACCACCATGGGTCCCGGAATCCCCGTTGACTCCACCAAGACCCGTGGACTGCTCGAGGAGTAATCCGTACTTGCTTTGCCGTTCACGTCGAGCGATAATGGCTCGCGCTAACGATTGAAAATCAACGCACGACCGCTGCCAATGACAGCAGGTGCCCGGTGTTTCCGGGTCTAAGGGGACCAAAGAGGTCCCGCCCGCCCAGGTGGACGCCAAGAGAACCTTCCGTGGCCTCCGCTTACTGGCGGAGGCCACGTCGTTTTCCGCGCTTCGGCGCGAGCGTCGCGGCCCACATCGCCCAACGAGGGTGAGCATGCGGGCCGTGCGAAGGAAAGGAGGGAACATATGCCAACAGAACAGAAGACAGCCATCGTTGCGGAGATCAAAGACCGCCTCGAGGCGAGCTCGGGGATCATCATGACCGACTACCGAGGTATGTCGGTCAAGGACATGCAGACGCTTCGCGGGGTACTGCGCGACATGGACGTCGACATGAAGATCTACAAGAACACGCTTACTCAGTTGGCCGTACGTGACCTGGGTATGCCGTCCATGGATGACATGCTCGTCGGTCCCACGGCTATGGTGTTCCTCACGGACGACCCGGTCGCTCCTGCGAAGGCGATCATGGACTTCGCGAAGGCGCACAAGGGCTTTGAGGTCAAGGGTGGCTACATCGAGCAGCACGTGGTTGACGCCGACAGCGTCAAAGCGATCGCCTCGCTGCCGAGTCGCGAAGAGCTCATCGCCAAGCTCATGGGGTCCATGCTCAACCCGCTTCGCGGGGTCATGGCCATGTTCAACGCCCCTGCCGGCGCGTTCGCACGTGTCGTCAAGGCGGTCGCCGATCAGAAGGCTGCCGCGTAACGGTTCCATAAGACAGGAATACGCTTCCCGCGCAGCTGCGTGAGGGAAGGGTTAACAAGACAAGGAGATATACAAGATGGCTGACATCAAGCGTGAGGATATTCTCGAGTGGGTAAAGAGCGCTCCGGCTCTCGAGCTTGCTGAGCTCGTCAAGGAGATGGAAGAGGTCTTCGGCGTGTCTGCTGCGGCTCCCGTCGCTGCTGCTGCCGCTCCGGCTGGCGATGCTGCTGTCGCCGAGGAGAAGGACAGCTTCGACGTCGTGCTGACCGGCGCTGGCGACAAGAAGATCCAGGTCATCAAGGTCGTCCGTGAGCTCACGAGCCTCGGACTCAAGGAAGCCAAGGATCTCGTGGACGGTGCCCCCAAGCCCGTTCTTGAGGGTGTCAATAAGGAGAAGGCCGAGGAGGCCAAGGGCAAGCTCGAGGATGCCGGCGCCTCGATCGAACTCAAGTAACACCGCTTTTCTTGAGGCTCGAACCAGAGTCGAATGGATATGGTCGGCGGTCCAAATGGACCGCCGACCATTCAGCCGCTATCGGAATCAGATGTCGTATTTGACCCCCGGTAGGGCCGTCGCTATACTGAGGGTTTGCGACTTCAGAACGCCGCCGCCGTGTCATAAGGAGGAATCACCTGGTGCGCCGTGAAGCAGGTTCCCCCGCTCCCGCTGGTATTCGCCAGCGCCGAACGTTCGCCAAGATCCCAGAGATACTAGAAGTACCAAATCTAATCGCAATCCAGACTGACAGTTTCAAGTGGTTCCTCGCCGAGGGCCTCCATGAGACGTTTCAGGACATATCGCCGATCGAGGACTTCACCGGCAATCTTGCCGTTGAGTTCGGCGGTCACGAGTTCGGTGACGCCAAATACTCTGTTGAGGAGTGCAAAGAGAAGGACATGTCCTTCCAGGCGCCTCTGTTCGTAGAGGTGCGCTTCATCAACAAAGAGACCGGTGAGATCAAGGAGCAGCAGGTCTTCATGGGCGATTTCCCGCTCATGAGCGATCGCGGCACCTTCGTCATCAACGGTACCGAGCGAGTCGTTGTTTCTCAGCTCGTTCGCTCTCCGGGCGTGTACTACTCGGAAGAGCGCGATAAGACAACGGACAAGCCGATCTTCACCACCAAGGTCATACCTGCGCGTGGTGCATGGCTCGAGTTTGAAACAGACAAGCGCGACATCGTTTCGGTGCGAATCGACCGCAAGCGCAAGCAGCCCGTGACGGTGCTGCTCAAGGCACTGGGCATCGCCGAGACCCGAGAAGAGATCCTCGAGCTCTTTGGTGACGCCGAGTGCATCAAGCGTACCCTCGAAAAGGACTTCACCGAGACCCGCGAAGAAGCATTGATCGAGATCTACAAGCGTCTTCGACCCGGCGAGCCGCCGACGGTCGATAGCGCTCGCTCGCTCATCGACGGTCTCTTCTTCAACCCCCAGCGCTACGACCTGGCCAAGGTCGGTCGCTACAAGCTGAACAAGAAGCTCGAAGTCGAGCTCCCCATCGATCAGGCCACGCTGACCAACGAGGACATCCTCGCTGCGGTCCAGTACCTGGTCAATCTGTGGGAAGGCACTGACGGCTACGATATCGACGACATCGACCACTTCGGCAACCGCCGTGTGCGTTCGGTCGGAGAGCTGATCCAGAACCAGTTCCGGATCGGTCTTGCCCGCATGGAGCGCGTCGTGCGTGAGCGCATGACCACTCAGGATGTCGAGCAGATCACTCCTCAGTCGCTTATCAACATCCGGCCCATCGTGGCTTCTATCAAAGAGTTCTTCGGCTCCAGCCAGCTGTCGCAGTTCATGGACCAGACCAACCCGTTGGGTGGTCTGACGCACAAGCGCCGTGTGTCCGCACTTGGCCCCGGCGGCCTTTCCCGCGAACGAGCGGGCATGGAAGTCCGAGACGTACACCCGTCGCACTACGGACGCATGTGCCCCATCGAGACTCCTGAAGGCCCGAACATCGGCCTCATCGGCTCGCTCGCTACCTTTGCGCGGATCAACCCCTACGGCTTCATTGAGACGCCGTATCGCCGAGTAGTGAAGGGCAAGGTTACCGACGACATCGATTACCTCACGGCCGATCTGGAAGAGCGCACGGTCATCGCGCAGGCCAACGAGATCTTCGATCCCAAGACCGGCAAGTTCGATCGCGATCGAGTCCTGTGCCGGATGAAGGGTGGAGAGCCGGAGGAGGTCGAGCCGACGCGCGTCGAGTACATGGACGTCTCGCCACGGCAGATGGTTTCCGTCGCTACCGCGCTCATCCCGTTCCTCGAGCACGACGACGCGAACCGCGCACTCATGGGCTCCAACATGCAGCGTCAGGCTGTTCCGCTCCTGACTCCTTCGGCGCCTCTTGTGGGTACCGGCATGGAGCACCGCGCGGCAGTCGACACCGGCGAGATCATCGTCGCCAGGAACGCGGGCGTCGTGACTCGCGTGGATGCGCGTTCTATCGAGATCTCGGGAGACGCGGGCACCGACAGCTACACGCTGCCCAAGTTCCAGCGCAGCAACCAGGGCACATGCATCAACCACCGACCGCTGGTCCGCGTGGGACAGAGCGTCGATCAGGGTCAGGTGCTTGCCGACGGTCCCTCTACTGAGGCCGGAGAGCTCGCCCTGGGACAGAACCTGCTCGTGGCGTTCATGCCATGGGAAGGCTACAACTACGAAGACGCGATCATCCTCTCCGAGCGTGTCGTGAAAGCCGATCTCCTCACTTCGATCCACATCGAGGAGTATGAGGTCGAGGCCCGCGACACCAAGCTTGGTCCGGAAGAGATCACCCGAGAGATCCCGAACGTCGGCGAAGACGTTCTCGCAAACCTGGACGACCAGGGCATCATCCGCATCGGCGCCGAGGTGTTCCCCGGTGACGTGCTGGTTGGCAAGGTCACTCCCAAGGGCGAGACCGAGCTGACCGCTGAAGAGCGGCTGTTGCGCGCGATCTTCGGTGAGAAAGCACGCGAAGTGCGGGACACCTCACTGAAGGTGCCGCACGGAGAGACCGGTCGCGTCATGGCCGTTCACCAGTTCTCGCGTGATGCCGGCGATGACCTGTCGCCGGGCGTCAACGAGCTGGTTCGCGTGTACGTCGCGCAGAAGCGCAAGATATCCGAGGGCGACAAGCTCGCCGGCCGTCACGGCAACAAGGGTGTCATCTCCAAGATCCTTCCGATCGAGGATATGCCTTTCCTGGCCGATGGCACGCCGGTCGACATCATCCTGAACCCCCTTGGTGTTCCGAGTCGTATGAACATCGGTCAGCTGCTGGAGACGCACCTTGGATGGGCCGCCCATGTCGGCTGGTCCACCGAGAAGGCGCCGAAGAAGTCGGTCGAAGGACCGATCCATGTCGCGACCCCCGTCTTCGACGGTGCGCGTGAAGCTGAGATCGCAGACGCTCTTGTTCGCGCGGACGAGAACATACGCATGAAGGCCGGGGAGCGATACGGCAGCAACGTGCTTAACAGCCTGGTGCCGCAGATCGACTCGGCAGGTAAGACCCGACTGTTTGACGGGCGTACCGGAGAGCCGTTCCGCGAGCCGGTCACCGTTGGTCAGATCTACATCCTGAAGCTGTTGCACCTCGTCGACGACAAGATCCACGCACGCTCGACGGGCCCGTACTCGCTCATCACCCAGCAGCCGCTCGGTGGTAAGGCGCAGTTCGGTGGTCAGCGATTCGGTGAGATGGAAGTCTGGGCTCTGTACGCGTATGGCGCTGCCTACGTGCTGCAGGAGATTCTCACGATCAAGTCCGACGACGTCCTCGGCCGGGTCAAGGCGTACGAAGCCATCGTCAAGGGTGAGAACATCCCTGAGCCGGGTATCCCGGAGTCGTTCAAGGTCCTCGTCAAAGAGATGCAGTCGTTGTGTCTCGACGTCGAGATCCTCTCGGAGGACGGCGGAGAGATCGAGCTCAAGGAAGACGAAGAGGACATCTTCAAGACCGCAGAGGAACTAGGCCTCGATCTCACCGGTATCGGTGGAGGCGACAGCGGTCACAGTGGGGCAGGAGAGTCCGAGGAGGAATCGGACCTCGGTGACCTGGACATATCCGAGATCGATCTGTCTTTGGACGAGGTCGGCGAGGACGAGTAGCCAGCGAAGGCTGCTGGACAAGCAGGTCAAGCCCCGCTCGACGGGGACGGACCGGATGGAGGAGTAACGTTGCTCGACGTCGACGTCAACAACTTCGATAGATTGCGGATCGGGCTCGCATCATCCGAGCAGATTCGCCAGTGGTCTCGCGGTGAGGTAAAGAAGCCGGAGACCATCAACTACCGCACGCTCAAGCCTGAGAAGGACGGACTCTTCTGCGAGAAGATCTTCGGTCCGACCAAGGACTGGGAGTGTTACTGCGGTAAATACAAGCGCGTCCGCTTCAAGGGCATCATCTGCGAGCGGTGCGGCGTTGAGGTCACACGCGCCAAGGTGCGTCGTGACCGCATGGGCCACATCGAGCTTGCTGCGCCCGTAAGCCATATCTGGTACTTCAAGGGCGTTCCAAGCCGCCTTGGCTACCTCATGGACATCGCGCCAAAAGACCTTGAGAAGGTTCTCTACTTCGCCAGCTCGATCATCACTTCGGTCAACGAAGATGATCGCGAGACTGACCTGCCCATGCTCAAAGACGAGCTTGATGCAGATTTCGCCGCACTCGAGACCGAGTACGCCGAGGAGAAGAGGGTCATCGAGGAAGAGCGTGACCGTCTGGTCGCCGTCGCAAAGGGCGAGGTCGAGCCGCAGGAGGGCGAAGAGCCTGACGAGAACGTGTCCGCTGCTGACCGCATCAAGAAGATCGAGGCTGAGACCAAGCGTGATCTCAAAGACCTTGACGAGGAGTTCGCGGAGCGCCGTGACTTGCTCAAAGAGGCATTCGATGCTTTCGGCAAGCTGAGCGTCAAGCAGCTCATCTCTGACGAGCAGCTGTATCGCGAGCTCAAGATGCGCTACGGGACGTACTTCCGTGGCGGTATGGGTGCCGAGGCGATCAAGGACCTTCTGCAGCAGATCGACTTGAATGACTTGGCCGCCGAGCTCAAGCAGATCATCGATGAAGGCAAGGGTCAGAAGCGACAGAAGGCCATCAAGCGGCTTAAGGTCGTTGCGGCATTCAAGAGCAGCAACAACCGACCCGAGTGGATGATATTGGACGCCATCCCGGTCATTCCGCCGGACCTGCGTCCTATGGTCCAGCTCGACGGTGGCCGTTTCGCGACCAGTGACCTCAACGACCTGTACCGTAGGGTCATCAACCGCAACAACCGTCTCAAGAGGCTCCTGGATCTTGGTGCACCCGAGATCATCGTCAACAACGAGAAGCGCATGCTTCAGGAGGCCGTTGACGCGTTGTTCGACAACGGCCGGCGTGGACGTCCGGTCACCGGACCCGGCAACCGCCCGCTCAAGTCTCTCTCGGACATGCTCAAGGGCAAGCAGGGACGTTTCCGTCAGAACCTGCTCGGCAAGCGCGTCGACTACTCCGGCCGTTCGGTCATCGTGGTCGGTCCGGAGCTCAAGCTGCACCAGTGCGGCCTTCCTAAAGTCATGGCGTTGGAGCTGTTCAAGCCGTTCGTCATGAAGCGTCTGGTCGATCTTGAGCACGCGCAGAACATCAAGAGCGCCAAGCGGATGGTCGATCGCGGCAAGTCCGTGGTCTGGGACGTTCTGGAAGAGGTCATCCGGGATCATCCGGTCATGCTGAACCGTGCCCCCACCCTGCACCGCCTGGGCATTCAGGCCTTTGAGCCCATCCTGGTCGAAGGAAAGGCTATCCGTCTGCATCCGCTCGTATGTACTGCGTTCAACGCTGACTTCGACGGTGACCAGATGGCCGTGCACCTGCCCCTCTCTTCAGAGGCGCAGGCAGAGGCGCGCATCCTCATGCTCTCCACGAACAACATCAAGTCGCCGGCGCACGGACGCCCGCTGACCGTGCCTTCTCAGGACATGGTCATAGGTCTGTTCTACCTGACGACGGTTCGCGAAGGTGCTCCGGGCGAAGGCCGCGCATTCATGCATGCCGATGATGCGGTGCTGGCATACGACAGCCGAGCAGACCTCGATCTTCAAGCGATGATCAAGATCCGCCTCGTCAAGGACATGGTCGAGGAGTACATCGACGAGAACGGCAAGCCTGCATACCGTGAGCACAAGGTGGGCGACCGTCTCGAGACGACCGTCGGACGTATCACGTTCAACCGTTCGCTGCCTGATGACCACGCTTTCGTGAACCACGATGTGGACAAGAAGGGCATCGGCCGCATCATCGAAGACGCGACCACCGTCTACTCGACCACTCAGATGGGCGCGATCTTGGACGAGGTCAAGCGCCTCGGCTTCCACTATGCGACACGTGCCGGCGTCACCGTGGGTGTCTGGGACGCCATCATCCCGCCGAACAAGCCTGAGATCCTGGCTGAGGCGGGTGGCGTTGTGGATAAGATCGAGCAGCAGTACGACCGCGGCCTCATCACTAAAGAGGAGCGTCACCGCCAGATCGTCGACGTGTGGACCAAAGCCACCGATGACGTGGGTGACGCAATGGCGGAGAACTTCGACAAGTTCAACCCCGTCTACATGATGGCTTACTCAGGTGCTCGCGGTAACATCAAGCAGATCCGTCAGCTGGCCGGTATGCGAGGCCTGATGGCGAATCCGAAGGGTGAGATCCTCGACCGCCCGATCAAGGCGAACTTCCGCGAAGGTCTCTCCGTTTTGGAGTACTTCATCTCCACACACGGCGCCCGTAAAGGTCTTGCCGACACCGCGCTTCGTACGGCGGACTCCGGTTACCTGACGAGGCGTCTGGTCGATGTCGCCCAGGATGTCATCGTCCGTGAGGCTGATTGTGGCACTGACGAGAGCATGACCTTCTTCCTGGTCGACCCCAAGCTGCATCAAATCGACCACAACCTCGTGGGTCGTTGTCTGCATGAGCCCGTTGTGGATCCCAAGACCGGCGAAGTGCTCAAAGAAGCCGGCGAGTACGTGGCTTCGGACGCCGAGATGGCTGCCTGGTCTGCCGCCGGTGTGGTCTCCGTTGAAGCTCGCACCGTCATGACGTGCCATGCGCGTCATGGCATCTGCCAGAAGTGCTACGGATGGGATCTTGCCGCCGGACGCCCGGTGGACATCGGTACCGCTGTCGGCATCATCGCCGCACAGTCCATCGGCGAGCCTGGTACTCAGCTGACGATGCGTACCTTCCATACCGGTGGTGTCGCGGGTGAGGACATCACGCATGGTCTCCCGCGTGTGACCGAGCTCTTCGAGGCCCGTAAGCCTAAGGGCCAGGCTATGCTCGCGGAGGTCACCGGTAAGCTTTCCGTCGAGGACGGCGACAAGACGCGGACGTTGACGGTCGTGGATGCGGATGGCGAGGAGAAGGTCTACACAGTAGCCCGTCGTGTCCGTATGCGTCCCGGTATCACGGATGGCGTCGAGGTCGAAGCGGGAACGCAGCTCACGGAGGGTTCTGTGAACCCCCACGACCTGCTCCACCTGCGTGGACCCAAGTCCGTTCTGTCCTACATAGTCCAGCAGGTCCAGGAGGTCTACGCCTCCCAGGGCGTCGATATCAACGACAAGCACGTCGAGGTTATCGCGCGCAACATGATGCGCAAGGTGACCATCACGGAAGCCGGGGACGCGAGCTTCCTGCCCGGACAGCTTGTCGATCGGTTCGTGTTCGCTGATGAGAACGACCGCGTGGTAGCCGAGGGTGGTAACCCCGCCAGCGCAAGCTCGGTACTGCTCGGCATCACAAAGGCGTCACTTGCCACCGAGAGCTACCTGTCGGCGGCCTCCTTCCAGGAGACCACGCGTGTCCTTACAGACGCCGCGATCGCAGGCAAGGAAGACCATCTGCTGGGCCTGAAGGAGAATGTCATTATCGGTAAGCTCATTCCGGCTGCCACCGGCATGACCCGCTATCGCTCGGTGCGTCTCACCTACAAGGGCCAGTCCGCTGAGTGGAACGTGGATCAGAGCGAGGGGCCGTTGCCGGACTTCGCGCCTGATGAGCTCAAAGAGCTTGAGGCGATGCTTCCCACTCCTGCAGCCGAAGAGGGCTCGCTCTCTGAGGCTGAAGCCGCAGCGTTCTTCGCCGACCTTGAGGTGGGCTCTGCCGCAGACATCAGTGCGTTTGCTGGTGTGGTGTTCGATCCCGCCGCCGACGCGGCCCCCGCAGCTCAGGGCGAGGAAGACGAGCCCGTGGAGGGTCAGTGCGAAGGCGTGAAGGGCGACGGTACGCGGTGTACCAACAAGGCGCAGGAGGGCACCCGCTACTGCGGAGTGCACGCCAAGCTCGCTGAGACCGATGGTCTGTGCAAGGCGCTGACCGGCGACGGGAAGCTCTGCGCGAACAAGGCCCGAGAGGGCAGTGACTATTGCGGCGTTCATGCCAAGAGCGAGGCAAACGCCTAGGATCTAGACCGAGAACAGCGGGTGCCCACCTGGTGATGGGTGGGCACCCGCTATATCGGAGCCGGACGGTTGGATACGCCCGGATGCGTGGTTTGACATGGACCAGGGTCGGTGTTAGAGTTCGACCTTGTGACTTCATGCTCGGCGTCGCAAGAGGCGTCGTAGTGATACGAATTGGAACGAACGAGACGAGGAGGGTGCTTTGCCCACCATCAACCAGCTGGTCAGAAATGGCCGCAAGCAGGCAGCACGCAAGAGTGCAACGCCGGCGCTCAAGGGTAACCCCCAGAAGCGTGGCGTGTGCACACGTGTCTACACCACCACACCGAAGAAGCCGAACTCCGCGCTGCGTAAGGTCGCGCGTGTTCGTCTTGTCAACGGCATGGAGGTCACCGCGTATATCCCGGGTATCGGCCACAACCTCCAGGAGCACTCGATCGTGCTCGTGCGTGGCGGCCGTGTGAAGGACCTTCCGGGTGTTCGCTACAAGGTCATTCGCGCGGCGCTCGACTGTGCCGGTGTCAACAACCGCGCTCAGGCCCGTTCGCGTTACGGTGTGAAAAAGCCCAAGTAAGAACCAGCTTCGAGAACCGGTCCGCCCTCCTGATGGGGGAGCGGGCCGCTCGTATCAGCGGAGGAGAGAAGTATGCCAAGGCGTGCAGCAGCGCAGCGTCGCGAGGTCCAGCCGGATCCCGTGTATAACAACCGGTTGGTGACTCAGCTCATCAACAAGGTGCTGCTTGATGGCAAGAAGTCCACGGCCGAGCGCATCGTCTACGATGCATTCGCGATCATCGAGCAGAAGACCGCCAGCGATCCGCTGAGCGTGTTCAAGAAGGCGATGGACAACGTCCGTCCCACGCTTGAGGTCAAGCCGAAGCGTGTCGGTGGAGCCACCTATCAGGTTCCGATCGAGGTCAACTCCCGTCGTTCCACGACGCTCGCGATCCGCTGGATCGTCGGCTTCTCTCGGAAGCGTCGTGAGAAGACGATGGCGGAGCGTCTGTCCGGCGAGATTATGGATGCCGCGAACAACACCGGCTCCTCGGTGAAGAAGCGCGAGGACCTGTTCAAGATGGCGGAGTCCAACCGCGCGTTCAGCCACTACCGCTGGTAGACGAAGAAACCACGAAGACGAGCTTGCGGGGTTGCCCGCCAGCGAAGAGAAGGATAGCTATTCATGGCTCCTAAGCGATATCCATTGAGCAAGACCCGCAACATCGGGATCATGGCTCACATCGATGCCGGCAAGACCACGACGACCGAGCGCATCCTGTTCTACACAGGAAAGTCGCACAAGATCGGCGAGGTCCATGACGGTGCTGCAACCATGGACTGGATGGTGCAGGAGCAGGAGCGCGGAATCACGATCACTTCCGCCGCCACCACATGCTTCTGGAAAGACCATCGTATTCAAATCATAGACACGCCCGGCCACGTGGACTTCACCGTCGAGGTCGAACGGTCGCTGCGTGTTCTCGACGGCGCTTGCGCCGTGTTCTGCGCTGTTGGCGGAGTCGAGCCCCAGTCCGAGACTGTGTGGCGTCAGGCGGACACCTATGGCGTACCGCGCATGGCATACATCAACAAGATGGACCGTACGGGTGCGGACTTCTTCAACGTCGTACAGATGATGAAGGAACGCCTTGCCACCCGTCCGGTACTGCTGCAGCTCCCCATCGGCGCTGAGGATCAGTTCGTGGGCATCGTCGATCTGGTGAACATGAACGTAATCAACTTCAATGAGGACGACAACGGCATCAACCCCACCATCGGTGAGATTCCTGCTGACTTGGCGGACGAGGCCGAGATGTACCGGCATGAGCTCGTTGAGGCGGCCGCCGAGTACGATGACGACCTCATGGAGAAGTTCTTCGCCGATGAGGACATCACTGTCGACGAGCTGAAGGCGGCCCTTCGTAAGGCCACCATCGACTGTGCGATTACCCCGGTCACGTGCGGCGCGTCGTTCAAGAACAAGGGCGTGCAGCCGCTGCTGGACGCCATTCTCGACTTCCTGCCCTCTCCGTTGGACATTCCGGCGATTCAGGGTACGGATCTTCTGACCGACGAGACCGTGGCTCGTCCCGCCAGTGACAAGGAGCCGTTTGCGGCGCTTGCATTCAAGGTCATGACAGACCCTTACGTCGGCAAGCTGACGTATTTCCGTGTCTACTCGGGTAAGCTCGAGGCGGGCTCCTACATACAGAACTCGACCAAGGGTCACAAAGAGCGCATCGGTCGTCTTCTTGAGATGCATGCCAACCACCGTGAGGACGTGGACATGGTCGGCGCCGGCGATATCGTTGCCGCCGTCGGTCTCAAGAACACCACTACGGGCGATACGCTGTGTGCCGAGGATGCTCCGGTGCTGCTTGAGTCCATGATCTTCCCTGATCCGGTCATCGATATCGCGATCGAGCCCAAGACCAAGGCTGAGCAGGAGAAGCTTGCTACCGGCCTCATGAAGCTGGCTGAAGAGGATCCCACCTTCCGTGTACGCACGGATGAGGAGACGGGCCAGACCATCATCGCCGGTATGGGTGAGCTGCACCTGGAGGTCATCGTCGATCGCCTTCTGCGCGAGTTCAAAGTCGAGGCGAACGTCGGTAAGCCGCAGGTCGCGTACCGTGAGACCGCAGGCAAGCAGGTATCCGAGGTCCACGGCAAGTTCGTCCGTCAGACCGGTGGCCGCGGCCAGTATGGTCACGTCGTCATCAACCTGAAGCCGGTCGAGCCCGGCGTGGGCTACGCTTTCGACAACAAGATCGTTGGCGGTGTCATCCCCAAGGAGTACATCCCGTCGGTGGACAAGGGCATCCAAGAGGCCCTCTCCACCGGTGTTCTTGCCGGCTACCCCATCGTGGACGTCCAGATCGAGCTGGTCGACGGAAGCTATCACGACGTCGACTCCTCGGAGATGGCGTTCAAGATCGCCGGCTCCATGGGATTCAAAGAGGCGATGCGCAAGTCCTCACCGGTCCTTCTTGAGCCTGTCATGGCTGTCGAAGTGACCACGCCCGAGGAGTTCATGGGCGACGTCATGGGCGACCTTTCAAGCCGCCGTGGCCATATCGAGGGCATGGAGCAGCGCGGCAATGGCCAAGTCATCCGTTCGAAGGTCCCGCTTTCGAATATGTTCGGCTACGCGACCGACCTGCGTTCCCGCACCCAGGGACGTGCTGCATACTCGATGCAGTTCAAGGCGTATGAGCCAGTACCGAAGAGCATCGCAGAAGAGATCATCAGCAAGGTCCAGGGCAACGCGTAGGCTGCGCTCGTAGAAAAGGAACGAGAGTACAGATGGCTAAGAAGAAGTTCGAGCGCACCAAGCCGCATATGAACATCGGTACCATTGGTCACGTTGACCATGGTAAGACGACGTTGACCGCGGCAATCACCTCCTGCCTTGCGCAGAAGGGCTACGCTGATTTCACGCCTTTCGACCAGATCGACAAGGCACCCGAAGAGCGCGAGCGTGGCATCACCATCGCTATCGCCCACGTCGAGTACGAGACGGACAACCGTCACTACGCTCACGTCGACTGC
>JAFGVD010000017.1 GCA_016938135.1 Coriobacteriia bacterium | reverse complement strand
GCACGCTAGCGACTCTATCTGACGCACGCCAACACCCGCTCTCCGTTCGGTCAGTCGCAGTACAACCCGCCCAGCAGGTTCATCGCCGAGGTGCCCGATGAGTGCTTGCGCACCGAGGGCGTCGGATCCGCCGGCTTTGGAGCGGGCGCACCCGGACGCGGGAGGGGCGACCGTGGCGGGTCGGTCCGCTGGTCCAATGGGTTCACAGCGGGTACCTCCGGCTCCGAGGGTCGCGTCTTCGGCTCCGGTCGACGTCGTGAGGAGAGCCCGAAGGAGAACGTGTCGCTTGCGGTAGGGGACTCCGTGGACCACAAGACGTTCGGCCGGGGCAAGGTGCTCGAGGTAAAGGGCGACCGCATCAAGATCCGTTTCGGCGGACAGGCCGGGACGAAGAACCTTCTGATGGGGTACGCTCCCATACGTAAAGTCGAGTGATTCTTGGCGGCAGTCATGCCGCGAAGGGAGTGACGATGGGGCCTGTCCTCGTCTTCGGGCACCGCAATCCGGACAATGACTCGATCTGTTCCGCGGTGGCATATGCGCATCTCAAGAACCGGACCGACGCTGACAACGTCTACGTCCCCGCGCGTCTTGGCCCCGTTCCTCCCGAGACCGCGTGGGTGTTCGAGCGCTTTGGCGTCGATCTACCCGCCGAGATAACACATGTCCGGACGCGCGTCCGTGACGTCATGGCCGACGATGTCATCTCGGTGGCCCCTGATGAGAACATGCTTGTCGCGGGTCGGCTCATGCGCGAGCATGGCGTTCGTGCGCTCCCTGTCATCGATGACGATGGAGTGGTGCGAGGACTGGTCAATGTAAGCATTCTTGCCGAGCGCTACATCGAGGAGACCGACGTAGCCGACTTCACCGAACTCCCCGTGACCGTCGGTCAGCTGGCGCTGGCGCTTGGCGGCAGGGTCTTGCAGGGAGATCCCGCATCGATTCTTTCAGGAGGCGTGCTTATCGGCGCGATGGAGCCGGAAACGATGCGCACCTACATCAAGCCGGGGGATACGCTGATCGTGGGTGACCGTGTACGGACGCAGCCGATGGCTGTCGAGGCCGGCGTCGCGTGTCTGATCGTGACAGGCGGTGCGACCCCCGAAGACGGCGTCAACGAACTGGCGGCGGACAGGGGCGTCTCGGTGATCTCGTCGCCGCACGACACCTACGCTACCGCGCGTCTCGTGAACTTGAGCCACACCGTGGGAGAGATCATGGACACCAGCCTCCTCTTGGTGGGTCCCGACATGCTTCTGTCCGAGGTGGCCGAGGATCTTGTGGAGTCCCCCCATCGTGAAGCGGTCGTCGTGGACGACGAGGGCAAGCTGCTGGGTATGATTACGCGCACCAACCTGGCGCGAGGGATGCGCCGACGGATCGTGCTGCTCGACCATAACGAGCTCGCGCAGTCCGCCCCTGGTGCCGAAGAGGCAGCGGTCATCGAGATAGTGGATCACCATCGTGTGGGTGATATCCAGACGGCGGCTCCGATCCTGTTCCTCAATATGCCTGTGGGATCCACAGCGACGATCGTCGCCGAGCGATATCGCGAGCTGGGCGTCGATATCCCGGTAGCCGTGGCCGGGCTGCTTCTCTCGGCGGTCCTTACCGATACCGTGCTGCTCAAGTCGCCGACGGCCACTGCGGTGGATCGTGCCGTGGCTGAGCGCCTTGCGGGACAGCTGAAGCTGGAGCCGCTCGAGTTCGGCATGGAGATGTTCAGAGCCCGGTCCGCTTATGAGACCTTCTCGGCGGAAAGGGCCCTCAGCGCGGACCTCAAGGAGTACCGCATCGGCGATTCTGTCATCGCGGTCGGCCAGGTCGAGACCGTGGACGCGGCCGAGATATTGGAGCATCGTGATGAGATCGTCGGTGCGATGCGCGCGATGCGAGAGGCGCGCCGCTATGACCTGGTACTCTTGATGGTGACCGATGTCGTTGCCGAGGGGAGCGAGATCGTGGCAGAGGGAAGAACGCGCATAGCCGAGAGAGGCCTAGGGGTCTCACTTGCTAATGGGTCCGCGTGGATGGATGGCGTGCTCTCGCGCAAGAAGCAGGTCGCTGCACGTCTGCTTGAGGCGGCGGGCGCATGAGCCCGATGGTGCCACGTCCCGCATCCTGGCGTCGAGACCCGCGCTTTGGACTGCTTGTCATAGCCTTCGGCATCGCGGTGGTCTCGTTCGTCGTCTTGACCGTCGCGCTTCTACTGTTGCCGGCGTTCGTCACGTTGGACGCGCATTTCTCCGAGATGGTGCGCGGGTTGTCTTCGCCCGCCCTGGAGGCCGTGGCTCGCTTCTTCACGGCGCTGGGCAGCTTCTGGCCGATGGCTCTTCTGACGCTAGGGACGAGCGTCTATCTCCATGTGCGTCATCGTGAACCGGAGGCACGCCTGCTTCTTCTGACGGTGCCGTCCGCTGCGCTTCTGGGCGAAGTGCTCAAGATTGTCGTGCACCGTGCCCGACCCGCGCTTGAGCTGGCGCGCATCGCCATTCCTGATTCGTACAGTTTCCCGTCAGGTCACGCTGTGGCGGCGACGGCATTCTTCGGAGTGCTTGGCTTCATCGCCCTCATCGGCGAACACCGTTTGCGCCGTTCGGCCCTCATCGTCGCGTTGTGCACGCTGATGGTGCTATCGGTCGGTATTTCCCGCGTGTATCTGGGCGTGCACTTCCTTGGTGATGTCGTTGGAGGCTGGCTGCTGGGTGCCGCCTGGGTAACGATGATGATCTTCCTTGGTGCCACGTGGGGTGCGGGAGTGCCCGAGAAGGGCTAGCGAGCCCTGGGAAGATCGATCCTTACCTGCGTTCCTTCGCCTACCGTTGAGCAGATGCTGACGTTTCCGCCGGATCGTTCTACGACGTTACGGACAAGCGACAGACCAAGCCCGGTGCCTCCGCTGTCTCGGACCCGGGAGTGGTCGACCCTGTAGAACCGTTCGAATACTCTGGGAAGATCGGCTGCAGGTATGCCCACGCCCGTGTCCATCACGGTGATGGACACGGTGGCGACATTCGCGGTGACCGCTACGGTCACCTCCCCGGTCTCGGTGTATGAGATCGCATTGGCGAGCAGATTGTCCAATGCCACAGCGGTGTCTGTGCGGTCCGCGGCGGCGAAGATGTCCTCGCTCTCCACTTCTGTGAAGTCGGCCTTCAGGATGAGGCTCTTCGCCGACGCTGCGCGTGAGTGCGCAGCAAGTGAGAGGCCCACGGCGGCGCGGATGTCGGTGATCGCTTCTTGGTTCGGTGCGGCCTCAAGTCTTGAGAGGTCGAGAAGGTTTTGCACAAGCAGGCGTAGTCGGGTCGCCTCGGCCTGTATCTGCTCCACGAACACGAGGGACTGCTCCATATCTCCATCGGAGGCCGCGGTCCGAGCGGATTCGGCCAGCAATAGTATCCCTGCTGTGGGCGTCTTGAGCTCGTGAGAGGCGTTGGAGACGAAATCCCGCCTCATACCGTCCACACGCGCACGTTCAGTGATGTCCGAGATGATAACGAGGCTTCGTTCCAGTCCTCTGGTTCCTTCCAACGGGACTGCGCTCAGCCTGAACGAGCGACCGCGCGGATCCGGGCCTATCTCAGAGGATGTGGGTTTTTCGGCCGAGAGACCATCGATGATGGCCGTCACGATGGATGCAGGCAGGCCGCTTTGGGCCAGTGGTCGGTCTTCGATCTTACCCGGAGGCAGCGCGAACAGGCTTGATGCGGCGCGATTGGCGACACGGACGTTGCGATCCTCCAGCAGCAGCACTGCGTCTTGGAGCCCATCGAGCACCGCGTGCAAGTTGGCCTGTTCGGACTCTAGGGCTCCGATGCGGTCCTGTAACTGGGTTCGCAGTCCTCCGAGTGCCTCGGCTAGCGGCGCGAGCGCGCCATGTTCGGCAGGGATTTCCGGACTGAGATTCCCGGCCGCCATCCGGGTCGCTGCGTCGGCGAGCCGCTCGACGGGTCTTGCGGCAAGCGTTGCGATATGGGCTCCAACGGCAAGGGCCAACACGAGCGCCACGCCTAGAAGCGCGAGCCCGGTGCTTCTGTACTGCGCCGTGAGCTCTGAGATGCGCTGGAGTGACTCGGATACCCTAAGCACCACCTGCGTGCCTTGGAGAGCGGCGGGCACTGCGACATACATCTGATCGACACCCTGCGTGGCCGACTCCCGGATATCCCGCCCTATCGACCCCTCGAGAGCGGCTGCGATCTCGGGTCGATCGGCATGGTTCTCCATAGACCCGGGATCTTCCTCGCTGTCAGCAAGCACGACGCCGTCGGGGCCGACCACCGTCATACGCAGCTCCGTATGAGCGACAAGTCGTTCGACCGTGCCGGAAAGGTCGACACCCGCTTGCTCCACCGCCAGGGCACCGGCTTGCGCGACTCCCTGCAGGTGCTCTTGCTGCTGCTCGATCACCGTGTCTTTGAGGGGTCCAGCCAGGCTCCAGCCCCATACGCCCGCGAAGAGCGCGACGATGACCATGTAGCCCAGCGCCAGGCGCACGCGGTAGGAGGATCTCCAACGGCTCACGAGGCTCATCGTTCCTCGGCCTGTCCTTGGATGCGCAGAGTGATCTCGAAGCGGTAGCCCATGCCATGTACCGTCTGGACGTAGTCGTACGCAGAGTGCTCCTCAAGTGCCTGGCGGAGCCTTCGGATGTGCACATCGATCGTGCGCGAGGAGGGAAGGAAGTCATACCCCCACACCTCGCTTGCGAGCCGCTGCCGCGACATCAGCCGTCCCGGATTGGAGGCCAGCGCCACGAGGAGCTGGAACTCTTTCATGCGTAGCTTCACGAGTCGTTCAGCGACCCAGAGGCGGAACTGGCTTGCTTCGATGCGCAGGTCGCCGACCTCGATGACATCACGTTGGTCGAGTATCTGACGCTCCCGCACTCGTCGCAGGTTGGCACGGACACGGGCAAGGAGTTCTTCCATAGAGAACGGTTTGGTGATGTAGTCGTCGGCTCCTGCGTCAAGTCCGCGGACTTTGTCCCGTTCCTGGTCTAGCGCGGTGACCATCACGATAGCGACCTCGGAGTCGCTGTGCCGTATGCGTTCGGCAAATCTGTAGCCGTCGACACCCGGCAGCATGAGGTCGAGCAAGATGAGGTCGGGCAGCTCGCTCTCGGCAAGCGCAAGCCCTTCGTTCCCGTCTCCGGTCGTCAGTGTATCGAACCCTGCACGGCGCAGCGCGTAGTCGACTGTCTGTCTGATGATGGGGTCGTCCTCGACGATCAGTATGCGCGCCACCAGTGACTCCTGTTCGTTAGCTGACCTGAGCCCATCATCGCATTCTGTTTTGGTATGTAAAAGGCATTTAACAAAGGTTTCACATAGAGAGCACAAGGGTTTACATCGGTGCAACCACTCCGGAACGCGCGCGGCATACGCTGGTCGTGCGTTGGAGATCAGGCATCTCCGACAAGAAACGTATCCGGACTAGGGAAGAGGGATCGGTGAACAAGAGGCAGGCAGTCGCACTCGGACTCGTGCTCGCAATGCTGCTTGGCGCCTTTGCGCTGGCTGGTTGCGGCAAGACCGAGGACACCACGAACGGTACGACCGATGGCACCACCGAGCCGGTTGCCGAGGAACTCACGGGCACCATCAATGTCGAGGGCTCCGACACGCTGGTAAACGTCGCCGGTGCGTGGGCCGATGCTTTCATGACCGAGAACCCCGGCGTGATGATCTCGGTCAAGGGCGGCGGTTCCGGTACGGGTATCGCCGCGCTCATCAACGGCACGGTGGAGTTCGCCGATGCTTCTCGTGAGATCAAGGACGAGGAGCTCCAGCAGGCCAGTGACAATGGTGTCGATCCGGTGGAGCACAAAGTGGCCATCGATGGGATCGCCGTCGTCGTGAACCCCGGCAACGGCGTCACGGACCTCACCATGGATCAGCTCGGCAAGATCTATCGCGGTGAGATCACGAACTGGAAGGACGTCGGTGGTGCAGACAGGGCCGTCGTCCTCCTCTCGCGTGATAGCTCTTCAGGCACGTATGAGTACTTCAAGGAAGAGGTTGTGGGCAAGGACGCCGAGTACGCCAAGGAGGCCAAGCTCCTGCCTTCGAACCAGGCGATAGCCGATGAGGTCAAGGCGAACGAAGCAGCCATCGGCTACATCGGCCTGGGCTACCTTACCCCCGACGTCAAGGTCGTCGCGGTGGACGGCGTGAAGGCCTCCATCGAGACCGCCAAGGACGGCAGCTACCCGATCAGCCGCTACCTGTACATGTACAGCAACGGCGAGCTGAGCGACGTCATGCAGGCCTATCTCGACTGGATCCTCGGCGCTGACGGTCAGCAGATCGTCGCCGACGAGGGCTTCGTCCCGCTGCAGTAGCACAGTGACGACATCGACTGACGCGAAGCGCGGTCCGGTACTCGGTCGCATGGCAACTCGCCGTGCGACCGAGGTCGTCGTTCGCGCACTGGTGTTCACATGCGGCTGGCTGGCTATCGTCATCCTGGCCGCTATCGCCATCTTCCTGCTCACGAACGGTCTGCGCTCGATCGATGAGGTCGGCCTCGGCACGATGTTGACCGGTACCTCGTGGTACCCGACGTCGGACAATGCGCAGTTCGGCTTCCTCCCCCTCATCCTTGGTTCTGTGTTCGTCACCGGCGTCGCGCTCTTTGTCTCCGTACCCGTGGGTATCGGTGCTGCGGTCTACCTCTCTGAGTTCGCGGGTCGTGGCTTCAAAGAGGTCGCGAAGTCCGTGGTCGAGTTCATGGCGGCAGTCCCGTCGGTCGTCTACGGCCTCATCGGCGTTGCGGTCCTCATCCCTTGGGTTCGTACGACCTTCCAACTCGACAGCGGTATGACCGCTCTTACCGGTGGCATCGTGCTCGGCGTGATGTCGATTCCCACGGTGCTGTCCATCTCCGAGGACGCGCTGCACGCGGTCCCCGAGTCGCTGAGGCAGGGGTCGATGGCGCTTGGCAACACACGCTGGCAGACGACGTACAAGGTGGTCGTGCCGGCCGCGTCCTCCGGCATCTTCGCCGCCGTGATGCTCGGTCTGGGCCGGGCCATCGGCGAGACGATGGCCGTTTTGATGCTGACGGGCAACGCGGCCGTCATGCCTACGAGTGTCTTCGAGTCCGTCCGGACGATGACGGGTACCATCGCCGCCGAGATGGGTGAGGTCGTCCGCAAAGGACTCCACTACTCGGCCCTCTTCTCGGTGGGCTTGGTGTTGTTCGCGATGACGTTCGTGATCAATCTGGCTGCCGATCTCGTGCTCGAACGGCAGCGGAAGAGGTGGCGTCGATGAACCGGGTGAAGCGTGCCAGGCTCACCGAGCAGATTGCGAAGACCGTTCTGGGCCTCATGGCGGTGACCGTCCTCGTCATCGCGGCCGCCGTGCTTATCTACATAGTCTCGAAGGGCTATCGCGCCATCAATTGGGAGTTCCTGACCACCAGACCGGTGAAGCTCGGACGCGAGGGCGGCATCGGTCCGGCGATTGGCGGGACGGTATGGCTTGTGTCTCTCACCGCCCTGTTCACGCTGCCGGTCGGCATACTGGCAGGTGTCTACCTATCGGAGTACGCGGCCCGGAACCTTCTGACGCGATCGATCCGACTTGCCATCACCAACATGGCCGGCGTTCCCTCCATCGTCTACGGGCTGTTCGGGCTGGCCGCGTTCGTTATGCTCGCCAACTTCAAGGTGTCAGTACTCTCCGGTGCGTTGACGCTCACATGCATGACCCTGCCGGTCGTCATCACCGCCACCGAGGAGGCGCTTCGACAGGTACCGCAGGACCTGCGGCATGCTTCGCTGGCACTGGGATCCACCAAGTGGCGCACTGTCCGCAAGGTGGTGTTGCCTGCGTCGATGCCCGGGATCGTAACCGGCTCGATCCTGGGTCTGGCACGCGCTGCGGGAGAGACCGCGCCGATCCTGTTCACTGCCGCCGTGTTCATGTCACCGCAGCTGCCGCGCTCGCCGCTCGATCGGGTCATGGCGCTGCCGTACCACATCTATGCCGAGGTGACCTCCGTCCCTAATTGGAGCGAGGACCTCATCTGGGGCACGGCCCTGGTGCTCGTTGCCGGAATCAGTATCGTGAGCGTGGCCGCTGGGGTCTGGCGCTCGATCCAGAGGAGGAAGATTCGTTGGTGAACGCACTCAACGTGGAACCCAGGACAACGGCCATGCCGACCCTGGTGATGACCGGGCGCGAGAACGATACGGTGGTCGCGGCCGATGCCAGCGGAAGCTTCACGCTGTCCGAGGTATCGGTGGCGTATGGTCGTGATCTCGTCATCGAGGGGGTCGACATGTATATCGCGCCCCGGTCGGTGACGGCGCTGATCGGTCCGTCCGGATGCGGCAAGTCAACGCTCCTGCGTTGTCTCAACCGCATGAACGACGAACTGGGCAACGTGAAGGTCGGTGGAAAGATCATGCTCGATGGTCAGGACATCATGGGCAAGGATTCGGACCCCGTAGAGCTTCGTATGCGTGTGGGGCAGGTCTTCCAGCGCCCGAACCCGTTCCCGATGTCCATCTATGACAACGTGGCGTATGGTCCGCGCACCCAGGGAATCCGCAAGCGCAGTGAGCTCGATGATCTGGTCGAGGACTCTCTGCGTCGCTCGGCGCTCTACGAAGAGGTCAAGAAGAATCTCAAGAAGCATGCGTTCGAGCTCTCGGGTGGACAGCAGCAGCGCCTGTGTATCGCCCGGGCGCTTGCGACGATGCCGGAAGTGCTGCTGATGGATGAGCCGGCATCAGCGCTCGATCCCATCTCGACGCAGCAGATAGAGGACACGATAGCCGAGCTGAAGGCTTCGGTGACGATCGTCATCGTCACGCACAATATGCAGCAGGCTGCGCGCATATCCGACCAGACAGCGTTCATGTTGCGGGAGTCCATGGACGAGCCGGCCCATCTGATCGAGATGAGCGAGACCAAGAAGATCTTCACGAACCCCGACGACAAGCGTACGGAGTCCTACATCACCGGGCGCTTTGGCTAGGGAACCGATGTCCTGTGCATACAAAAGGCCCGCTGATAGCGGGCCTTTTGCGTTCCTCTTAAGAAGAGGAGCGAGACGCGTGGGGGGGACGCGTTTCGCATAGTCCGAGCGGCGTGTCCCGCTTCCGAGGGGGGAGGGGTTGCGGGTCGCTCAGCTCTGTTAAGCATTAAGCAATGTGTATGCCAAAACCGCGACACCTAGAAGGCTTCTTCGGGCTTCCATTCCTTCCATACCTTTCCCGCCAGATCCGGACCGGGAGTGAGCGTCTTGCGGCCCGGTTGCCAGCCGGATGGCGTGACCTCGCCCGTGGCTCTGTTGTGTTGGTATGCCTGAAGCTGCCTGATCAGCTCTGCGGCGTTTCTGCCCACCGTGGGGGTGAGGACCTCCATCGCCTGGATGATGCCGTCAGGGTCGATGAGGAAGCGCCCGCGGACATCCACGCCCGCACCGTCCTCGTAGACGCCGTATGCGCTTCCGATCCGACCGCCCTGGTCGGACAGCATCGGATACGGAACGCCCCCGTCCACCATCTTTGAGAGCTCTTCTTCCTGCCATATCTTGTGTACGAAGTGGCTGTCCACGCTCATCGAGAGGACTTCGGCATCCAATCCTGTGATCTCCTCATACTTCGTTGCGACCGCAGCGAGTTCCGTGGGTCAAACGAACGTGAAGTCGCCGGGGTAGAAGCAAAGCACTACCCACTTGCCCCGGTAGTCCGAGAGTTTGAATGTCTGGAAAGTCCCGTCCTGATAGCCGTTCGCCTCGAAGTCTGGCGCTGGCTTGCCAACCATGACACCCATCCGTGGCTTCGCCTCCTTGTTTGTCTCGGTAGCGGTCGGTGCAGGATCCGAGCCGCCTATAGGGCCTTTTGCAGGAGTCACACAACCTGGCTTGAGTTCTGCCATACGTGCTCCCTCCTTTCCAATTGAGGCCATCATGTGGCCTTGATACTGGGTTCACGCAGGTAAATATACCCAAGAAAGGCAGAAGAGACGGGAGAGGTCCCGTCTCTTCAACTGGTTATGTGTACGGACTACTGAGCGGTGTATCCGCCATCGACAGGGAAGGGGATGCCCGTGACGAACGATGCTTCGTCCGAACAGAGCATGACGATCATCTTGCCTATCTCATCAGGCTGGCCAAGACGGTTCATCGCATGCTTGGATGCGAGGAATGCGTACAGGTCGCTACCCGGAGTGATGCCGGCATCAGTGAGAAGCTGCGTTTCGATGAAGCCGGGATTGATGGCGTTGACTCGGATACCGGCCTGCGCATATTCGATGGCTGCAGCCTTGGTGAGTCCCATGACACCGTGCTTTGCGGTGACGTAGGCGGGTGACTGAGCGAAGCCGACAAGGCCGAGGATCGATGCGACGTTCACGATCGAACCGCCGCCGCTTTCCAGCATCGCGGGTATCTCGTACTTCAGCCCGTAGAAGACCCCGTTCAAGTTGATGCCGATGACTTTGTGCCAGCCTTCCAGCGAGTAGTCTGCTGTAGAGTTGGCTTCTCCGCCGATCCCTGCGTTGTTGACCGCGTAGTCGAGACGCCCGTAAGTGTCGATGGCTGCCTTTACCATCGCTTCGACCTGTGCAGCATCCGAGACATCCGCCTTGAAAAAGCTCGCCTTGCCCCCGGCTTCTTCGATCAGCTTGACCGTTTCATCTCCGGCCTTCTCGCTGATGTCCGAGACGAGCACCGAAGCGTCTTTCTCGGCGAATCTCAGTGCTGCGGAGCGACCTATCCCGGAGCCTGCTCCTGTGACCACTGCCACCTTGCCGGTCATGTTGGACATGCCTTACCCCCTTCACTTGTAACTGCGGTACGGGACTATGTTACTCGCAGTTACAAGTGAAGGCTGTCACGAGACGCTACCGGCTCTTGGCGCTCGTCTCACAAAGCAGGCGTGGTTTCAGCAGAAGCATGATGCAGTATGTCAGGAGCACGATGGAGCCTGCGAAGATCGCCCACGTCACACCGATGGCATCCGCAAGCGCGCCGAAGGCCAGCGATCCAAACGGCATCATTCCCATGAACGAGACCACGAACAGCGCCATGACGCGACCGCGGAGTTCGTTGGGAACCGCCGTCTGCAGGTTGGTGTTTATGCTGGATACGCAGGCCAGGAATACCGCCCCCAGTGCCACAAGCAGTACAGCTACCGGCACGTATGCGCGTACGAAGGACAACGCCAGGACACCTACAGCCATAGCTGCGAGCGAGTAGCGGATGATGCTCTCGCGCTTCACGCTTCTGGGGAGCGAGGCCACCGTCAGCGCACCGATGAGCGCTCCGGCGCCATTGAAGCCCATCAGCGCCGAGTAACCGGTGCTCCCAAGACCAAGGGTGTCAGCCGCGAACGCGGGCAGAAGCGTCATGAATGGCATCCCGAAGATGGTGAGCATAACTGCTGTCAGAAGGTGCATGGCGACGTGCGGGTGTTTGCGCGCGTAGGCCAGACCGGCGCCCAGGCCGCCGTCATCCGGCGCATCCGCCGCGCGTAGCACCTGGTTGGGCCTGATCACGGTAAGCGCCCAGATAACGAAAAGGAAGCTTGTCGCGTTGATCACGAAGACCGCGGTGATACCCAGTTGTTCGTTCGCGCTGAATGCGGCGATGATCGCGGCTGTCACCATAGGTCCGATGAGTCGTGCGGCGTTGAACTGCGCGGAACTGAGCGCGATAGCGTTCAGCAGCGAAGAGCGAGGCACGAGGTCTGGCACCATCGCTTGCCAGGCGGGGAACATGAACGCCGAGACGACACCGCCAGCAAGCGATAGCCCATAGATCCATGCCATCGTGAAGTGACCCGTTTGGTTGAGCGCTGCAAAAGCAATGGCTTGCCCCATCAAAATGAACTGCGAGACGACCAGCAGCTTTCGGCGGTCGAGCCGGTCTGCAAGAGTGCCGGCGAATATGGTGAGCAAGAAGACGGGGATGCCTGTGAGGAAGTTGACTAGGCCGAGAGATGACGATGATCCCGTAAGCTGGTAGACGACCCAGCCAAGCGCCACCGTCTGCGTCCATGTCCCGATGTTGGACAGCAACGCTCCAAAGAAGAAGTACGTGTAGTCGCGGTAGCCGAATGGCTCAAAGGTCTTGAGGCCACGGAGTATTCGCCGAGGAGGGCTGGAGACGTCCGCTTCGTATGTGGGCGTGTCCTGGGGCAGGGGAGCCTGTGGTTCATGGGGCTTGGTGAGAGGGGTGCCAGACACAGTGACGGACTCAACTCCTTTGTAGAAATGCAAGCGTCGCCCCGGGCGATGGCCCGAAGCGACGCTGTATGCGCCGAGATGTCAGTCTACACCTACTCGCAGATGATGCGCATGGCCTCATCACGCTGCACGTCCATGACGTACTGAATCCCCGAGACCTTCGCGGCCTCTTCCGTAAGGGCGAAGACGTCACTGCGGCTGATTGACGGGATATCGAACTTCCGGCTCCCGCTCATGAACTGCTGCAGACCCACTCTGAGTTTGTCGCTGAAGGTGTACAGCGCGATGGCTCCCAGCGGGATGTTGTCTATCTCGGCACCGTACTTGGCTTTGAGGGTCTCGTAGCTGACGAATATCTCCTCTTTGCTGCCACCGAACTCGGAGACCGTCTTGGGGAGGTTCTCTTCCTTCATCCATAGCTCGATGTTCTTCCCTACGAAGCCGGGGATCATGAGCGCGCGGCCCATGCAGACCGCCTTCGTGTGTGGTGAGCCCATGGCGAGGACCTTGTAGATGTGGTCCTCGCTTGAGAAGCCGCCGGCGATGGCGATGTCAGGGATGTAGGCGCCTTCGCATTCGCGCAGTTTGTTGATGAGGTCGTTGGTCATGCACTGCAGGTAGAAGGTGGGGATGCCCCACTCCTCCATCATGCGCCAGGGGCTCATGCCCGTACCGCCGGGCGCACCGTCGATGGTGAGGAGGTCGATACGGGCGTTGCTCGACCATTTGATGGCCATAGCTAGTTCGCGCATACCATAGGCGCCCGTCTTGAGCGTGACGCGCTTGGCGCCGAGGTCGCGGAGCCGCTGCACTTCGGCGTAGAAGCCATCTTCATCGATGAAGCCGAGGCGGCTATGACGCTCGAACTGGCGGATCGCGCCGTCATTGAACGCAGCTTGGACCGCCGGGTCGCTGGGATCGGGGGTCACAAGATAGCCGCGGCTCTGTAGCTCGAGAGCCCGCTCCAGCGAGTTGACCTTGATCTCGCCGCCGATGCACTTGGCGCCCTGTCCCCACTTGAGCTCGACCGTCTCAACGCCGAGCTTGTCGATGACGTATTCGGCAACGCCAAGCCGCGTATCCTCCACGTTCATCTGCACGAGGATATCGCCGTAGCCTTCATGGTAGCGACGGTAGTTCTCGATGCGACGTTCCATATCGGGGGCCTTGGTGACCTTGCCCTTGCTGTCACGCTCGAGCAGCGGGTCGATCCCGCAGACGTTCTCGCCACAGACCAGCGAGATGCCGCTTATGGCGGCGCCTACTGCGAAGTGCTCCCAGTTCTTGCGCGCGATCTCGGTGGAGCCCAATGCGCCCGTGAAGATGGGCACGCGCATCTTGACCTTGTTGGCATCGCCGAAGACGGTCTCTGTGTTCGCATTGGGGAACAGGGTGTTGTCGGAGTCTCCAACCGCGCCACCGGGCAGACCCTCGGCACCCATCGCGTAACCCATGATGTTCAGATGCGAGTAGTCGATGGGGTAGTCTTTGTCCCCGCCTGCGGTGATCTCGCCGAAGGGGGCGGGGTAGATCACTTCTCGGCCACGGAATGAAGCTTTGAATACCTCACAGTTGCCGCGACAGCCATCCACACACCTCGTGCATATGCCGGAACCGGGAGCCACATCACGCGAGCGGTTCGTCGTTTGAGTGGCGTCGTTGGCGTTGGGTCGCTGAAGATTCATTCGTTACCCCCTGTTTTCTTGGTAGAGCGCGCATACAGCCGCCTGAGTTTGAGCTATCGTAACGTACTGGAAACACAGCGGAAAGCGATACGCAACATCCGACCCGGTGAATGGGGGACCCACATGCCCGCAGAAGTCAGAGCGGACGTCATCAAGACCATCAAGGACCAGAAGATCGAGTTCATACATCTCTGGTTCACCGATGTTCTCGGTTTTCTGAAGTCGTTCACGATCGATGTGGAGGAACTTGAACTCGCGATGACCGAGGGCATGGGTTTTGACGGAAGTTCCATTCAAGGCTTTGCGCGGATCCAGGAGTCCGACATGGTCGCGCTGCCCGATCCCACGACCCTGCAGATACTGCCCTGGCGTCAGAAGGGCGCGCTGGTCGCCACCATGTTCTGCAACATCCACCGTCCCGACGGTAGCTTCTACGAGGCGGACCCGCGCTACGTCTTGCGTCGCAATATCGAGAAGGCGCAGCGTCTTGGCTTCGAGTTCTTCATAGGTCCGGAGCTTGAGTACTACTACCTCAAAGGCGATCACGATCCCGAGGTTCTCGATCACGCCACTTACTTCGACCAGACGACACGTGACCTCGCCATCGACCTGCGCAAAGACACCGTGCGGGCGCTCAAGCGCTTCGGCATCCAGGTGGAGTACAGCCATCACGAGGTGGGCCCGAGCCAGCACGAGATAGACCTGCGCTACTGCGAGGCGCTCAAGATGGCCGACAACGTGATGACCTATCGCGTGGTCGTGAAGGAGATCGCGCAAGAGAACGGCGTCTATGCGACGTTCATGCCCAAGCCGCTTTACGGCGAGGCAGGAAGCGGGATGCATGTGCACCAGTCGTTGTTCAAAGACGGCAAGAACGCATTCTATGATGCCAACGATGATTTCCATCTGTCTGCGACGGCGAAGTCCTACATCGCCGGTCTGCTTTTCCACGCCCGCGAGATATGCGCGATCACCAATCAGTGGGTGAACAGCTACAAACGACTGGTTTCCGGCTACGAGGCCCCTGTCTACATCTGCTGGGCACACCGGAACCGCTCGGCATTGGTCCGCGTGCCCATGTACAAGCCCGGCAAGGAGAACGCGACCCGCGTGGAGCTGCGGTCACCCGATCCCGCGTGCAACCCGTACCTCGCTTTCTCTGTGATGCTGGCCGCCGGCCTTGACGGCATCGAGCGGGGCTTGGAGCTGCCCAAAGACGTCGTTGACGACGTATACGAGATGTCGGTCGGCGAGCGCGCCGAGCGGGGCATCGGGCAACTTCCCGAGGATCTGGCCGAGGCTATATCGGCAATGGAGGGCAGCGAGCTTCTGCGCGAGGCTCTTGGTGAGCAGGTCTTTGAGTGGTTCTTGCGCAACAAGCGTGCGGAGTGGAACAACTACCGCACACGTGTCACGCCGTTCGAGCTGGAGGAGTATCTACCGCTGCTGTAGAGGGCGGTTCTACTCCTCGGCGGGTATCCAGATGACCTGTCCGTCGTCCAGACGGTAGACCGTGCCGATTGCTGCGCCCTGCCCGCGGGCGGTCGCGTCGGTTGCGGTGAGCCGCTCGATCTTGCCCTCGCTCTTGGTGATGACCTCCATCTCGGTGGTGCCGGGATCTTTGACGATGGTCACATCTTCCGAGGAGAGCAGCTCGTTCAGGCCAAAGGAGCTCAAGGCGACCACCAGGAAGCCGATGCCGATCAGCATCGCGTGTTTCCGGCCGCACCGGGTGTCAGTGAGACGATCAGATAGTAGTTCCCGGAAAGGTTCTCATTACCGACCTTGCCCCACATCCAGGTATCCTCGATGACTCCGCTTCCGTCAGTAGTGACCACTGGAAAGTTCGTAGACTCTGTGTTCCACGTGTCGTCGTTCTCCTGTGTCCACAAGCCCGAGTTCTCGGCCGAGATGTACCCGTACTTCACGCTCCAATCGGGTTCATCGCCGATGCGTAGTTTCACCTGATACTCGGTGTCGGGCTCGAGTCCGGCTGATGCGGGGACCCCGAACTGGAACCGAAACGGCGTGTGGTCGTTCATCACGTAGGCGGGCGACTCTATGATCCCGCCGTCGATAAACGATCTCGCGAACGCGGGGATGATCCCCGACATGGTCATCAGCATCGCAAGCACGACGAGCACGGCGACGCCGCGTGCCGATCTTCCTCTTGCTCTCATGCGGTTCCCTCCGATTCCTCTTGCCGGTCATTCCTGACCAGCTCCGATATCTTATCCAGCGACCCGTTCGAGGTCGCCGGTGTGCCGCGTGTCATAGCCCGGTACCTTGCTCAGGTTCTTGCAGAAGCCGGCGCTGGTGAGTGGTTCGATCAGTTCTTGCACCATGGGGTCGCTGAGTCGTGCGGTGGGCACGGCAAGGTCGTAGCGTTCCTGGAACAAGGGGACGAAGGCCAGTCCGAGTCTGTCCGCTGCAGCGCGGATACCGAGACCCACATCTGCTCCACCGGTGGCGACGCGTACGGCGACATCGGTGTGCGTCAGCGCGGTCTCGTCGAAACCGGCGATCGCGTCAACCGGGATCTTCTGCCTGGCAAGTTCGCGATCGAGCCAGACCCGTGTGCCGGAGCCGGGGTTCCGGTTGATGAATCGGATCCCGCTCGCGATGTCCTCGATCCCGCGGATGTCTCGGGGGTTGCCGCTAGGCACGATCAACCCCTGTTCCCGATGGGAGAGCGTGATGACGGTGATCGATCGGTCCGGAAAGATGTGGCGGATGTAGGGGACGTTGTACTCGGAGCTATCTGCATCAAGAAGATGGCATCCTGCGGCGTCGGCCAGTCCCTGTCTGAGTGCGATGAGGCCATCGAGGCTGCCAACGGCGACGGGGACTATGACGATCTTGTGGTGGCTGTTGACGTTATCGGCAAGCATCTCCACGGCGAAATCGTGACTGCCAACAACTACCAGGCTGCTTCGATCTCCAAACTCTGGAGTGACGAGCATCTGCAGGGAGAACGCGCTGGCGTTGGCCTGGTAGAACTTCTCTGTGTAGTTGCCTGTGGTCTTGGTCTCTACAAGCTCCACCAATCCGGCCGCTTCAAGCGTTTTCACGTGATAGCGGATCCAGGCAGGATGTTTGCCGAATGCTGCGCCGAGTTGCGTGATCGTCGCGCGACCTGCCATGAGTCGACGTAGCAGGGCAAGTCTGTGAGGGTCGGCGATGGACTTGAGCTGGTCGCTTCGATCAAGCGCTCGGTACGTTCCCATGACCTCACTTACCCTATAAGAAGTTTTAGCGTGTTGCATGAGTCTATCTTTGTAGCCGGCGCGCCGCAACCGGAGTGTCGTGTGAGGAGTCCCGCTATATACTGGTCGCAATCAGGCTGAGAGGGAGATCATGCGAGAGTTGGCGTTGGTTGCCACGGGCGGAGCGATAGGCGCGGGTTTACGCTACATCGTGGGCGGGTTCGTCACCTCCCGTGCAGGGACAGGATTCCCCTGGGGGACTCTTGCCGTGAACATCGTCGGTGCGTTTCTGCTGGGTCTTCTGATGGCACTGTCCTCCGAACGCGCGGTGCTGAGCGCTGCGTGGCGGGTCTTTCTCGGCATAGGTCTGCTTGGTGGCTTCACGACGTTTTCCACGCTTTCGTTCGAGAGCGTGAGACTGCTGGAGCAAGGGGCGATGGTGCCCGCTGCGGTCAACATGTTCGGCAGCGCCGTCCTGGGCATCATCGCGGCGATCGCCGGACTCGCGCTTGGGCGAGCGCTGTAGCCGGGCGCGGATGTAGCGTCCCCGTGCGGGCTCCCGGGTAGAATCACCTGAAGCGAGCCTTTCAGGAGGGCTGAGACAGTGAACTCCATCAGAAGGATCTACCATCCCGCGCTCTATCAGGGCGGCAGGCGCAAATCTCGCTACTTCGAGGGGTGGTATTTCAAGCTGGATGCGCCGGGAGATCAGGGCTCGGTGGCGATCATCCCCGGACTGTCGTTGTCCGCAGAGTGCGACTCTCACGCGTTCGTCCAGTTCATCCGCTCCGGTGGTGCGACGTCGTACTTCCGCTATCCCGCTTCGGAGTTCAGCGCCTCGGATCGGCAATTCGAGGTCACGGTGGGTCCCAATCACTTCTCGGAGAGCGGGATATCGCTCGACCTCGAAGGCGAAGACGAGCACATTGTGGGTGAGATCACGTTCAGTGACTGGAGTCCGTGGCCGGTCACGCTCACCTCGCCCGGGATCATGGGGCCGTACCGGTTCGTTCCGTTCATGGAGTGCTATCACGGTGTGCTTAGCATGGACCATGAGGTCAGCGGGATCATCGAAACGGTCGCCGGACAGCAGCGTTTTGACGGCGGTCGCGGCTATGCCGAGAAGGACTGGGGCCGTTCTTTTCCCCGTGCCTGGGTCTGGGCGCAGTGCAATGGATTCGATCAGGCAGGTGTCTCGGTCACGCTGTCAGTGGCTCGCATCCCGTGGATGCGCAGCGCATTCACGGGCGTCATAGCGGGGATATTGGTGGAGGGTACGCTGTTCCGGTTCGCTACCTACACAGGCGCCCAGCTGGAGCACGTGCATATCGAGGATGGGGAAGTCCGGGTTGTCATCGCGGACGACACGCATCGGCTCACCGTCTCTGCTGCCGGGGCGACTCCCGGGCAGCTGCGTTCCCCGGTGCTGGGAGAGATGCAGGGGACGGTGTACGAGACCTTGGGTGGCACGATGGAAGTGACACTGGATAGATTGACTGACGATGGGAATGAGACAGTGTATGAAGGTGTGAGTGAGAGGGCCGGGCTGGAGCTGATGGATCCGGGCGGCCTTCTGGGGCAAGACGAGCGGTAGGACAACGCGTTCGACCCTTTACCAGTCCCTTTTGGTTAACTAGAATTACCATTCATCGAGGAGGCTGAATGCCTGATCTACCCGCAAACGAGGAGGCCTATCCGATGTCAGCCGCGTGCGAGTTCGCGCCCGGGTGTGCCGTGTTCAACGCTGCGCTCGAGGGCATGCCGCACACCGCTCTGCGTTATCGTCAACGGTACTGTTACTCAGCGATCCAGGAGTGCGCGCGATACAGGCTCGCGCGTGCGCTGGGCAGACAGAGCGTTCCGCCGACCCTGCTCCCCAATCAGGACAGCGAAGCGCAAGAGATCCTCGCCGCAAAGCGCTGACGCTCAGTCGAACGTCCCGAGTGTGCGGCTCCAGCCGTGTGCGGTGATCGCCGAGTTGAGCTGGTCACAGAGTCGGGCGCGGATGTAGCGTCCCGGCGGGATGCGGTCTATGAGCTCCATGACGTCATCGGGCAGGTCCATCGCCCCGGCGCGCACGATCACATCGAGTCGCGTGACAACGGGGGTCTCCCGGAAGAGCTGATCAAGCATGCGTTCGATAAGATCGCGAGTCTCTTCCACGCGGGCTACTGGTCGAGCCAGGCACGAACGGCATCTTCGACGCCGTCGCATCCCGCGTCGACCACGCCTGCGAAGCGCTGCTCGGCGTCATCAAGCCCTGCAAGAGCTTCGGGTACGACTGCGTCTTCGGCAAGCTCCTGTACTTTACCCAGAAGCTCCACGCCGGTCAGACCGGCCGTATCGGCAGGCAGCGGGTCGCCGTACAGCAGCCCGGAAAGCGCCTTGTAGACGTCCGCGCCGAACTTGGCCCAGTGGGCCGTGGAGACCACGAGCACCGGGTTGACGTCGCGCAGGCGCTCGGCGACCTCCCAGGCCACGGCCGTATGCGGATCCATCAGGTAGCCCGTCTCATCATAGACGCGCGATATAACGCCGAGCGACTCGTCGTTGCTGACCCAGTCACCGATGAAGTGCTCGCGCATCAGGCCGAACGTCTCGCGGTCCACCTGGAACCGTCCCTCTGCAGAAAGCGACGCCATCCACTCGCGGACCTTCTCGGCGCCGGTGAGTTCGAAGAGCAGCCGCTCAAGGTTGGAGCTGATGAGGATGTCCATGCTCGGGCTGGGGGTCGTGACGAACGTGCGCGCCGAGATGTCGTAGGTACCGGTGGCGATGAAGTCGGCCAGCACGTTGTTCTCGTTGCTGGCGCATAGCAGTTTGCCGATGGGCACACCTGTCTTCTTGGCGTAGTAGGCGCCAAGGATGTTGCCGAAGTTGCCGGTGGGTACGCATACGTCCATGGGTTCGCCGGCGATAACGCCGCCGCTTGTCACCATGTCGGCATATGCGCTCACGTAGTACGCGATCTGCGGTAGCAGGCGGCCCCAGTTGATGGAGTTCGCCGAGGAAAGCATCAGGCCGTGCTTCTCGTGCAGCTCCGCGTTGAATGCCTCGTCGTTGAAGGCGGCCTTCACCGCGTTCTGGCAGTCGTCGAAGTTCCCGCGGACGCCGAATACGCTCACGTTCTTACCACGCTGCGTCACCATCTGCTTGCGCTGGATGTCGGAGACGCCGTCGGCGGGGTAGAAGACGACGATACGTGTGTGGTTCCGGTCGGCGAAGCCCTCAAGCGCCGCCTTGCCGGTGTCACCCGAGGTAGCCACCAGCACGAGGTAGTCGTCGGTGAGCTCGCCGCGCTCTTGTTTGAGCGCGATCCCTTCCGAGAAGAAGACGGGCATGCACTGGAGTGCCATGTCCTTGAATGCGGATGTGGAGCCGTGCCAGAGCTCCAGCACGTGCATGCCTGCCACGACTTCCTCGATGGGTGCGATGCGCGTGTCGTCGAAGTTGTCGCCGTAGGCCACACGCATGAGCTCAGCGACGCGAGCGCCGGGCAGGTCCACGCCGAAGCGCTCGAAGATCGTGGCGGCCCGCTGCCAGTAGGGCATGTCGACAAGAGCGAGGATCTCCTCCAGCTCGATAGCAGGCAGGTCCTCGGGTACATAGAGCCCACCGCCGTGCGCGATGCCTTTGACGACTGCATCGGTGAATGTCGGGCGGGTTGTGTCCAGTCCGCGTGTGTCGCGGTAGCGTGTGATGTTCATGGATGCATGGTATCAGAGCTGCGATGATGTGGGAGAATCCAAGTGACCGTACCTGCGGAGGGAAGCGGATGCACAGGGGCCACAGGATCATCTTGCTTGCGCACTGTCTGCTGAACGTCAACACGCGTGTGGATGGGCTCGCCAGGTTCTCCGGCATGCACCCGGTTGTTGCCGTGCTGCACGAGAGCGGCGTGGGGGTCGTCCAGCTACCTTGCCCCGAGATGCTCGCCGAGGGACTTGATCGCGAGCCGCGTCCGGTCGAAGCCTATGAGACTCCCGGATTCAATGCGCTGTGCACCTGTCTTGCTGATGACGTCGCCGTGCTCGTTCAGCATCATCGGGATGCGGGTCACAGGGTGGATCTTCTCGTGGGCGTGGAGGGTAGTCCCAGTTGCGGAGTGTCGCTCACCAACGTGGGGGCGGGAGAGGGTCCGTGGAGCTCCGGCGACCCTACCGTCCGGGTGCCGGGGTGCGGGGTGTTCGTCCGTGCGCTCCGCGAGCGTCTGGCTCCTCTCGGCGTGGCGTTCGTCGCCGTGGACAGCCGTGACGATGATGCCGGTGTCGGCCGCGTCATGCGGGCGCTCGGTGCGGAAGAGGGCAGCGCAGATGGGTAGCGGGCTCCCGTTCGCAAGCTACATGGTCGAGCCCGATGCACACGCGGTGATTGCCGCCTCTATCCATGCGGGGCACGACATACGAGACGACCTCGCTTCTCGGCTGGCGCTGAGCGACGATGACAGGCTGAGAGAAGAGGACCCGTACACAGCCGAGTGGACCGAGTGCGCCCCTGCACGCATCGTGGTGCACCGGTCGCGCTTCGAGGTGGACGTGAACCGCCCGCGCGAGAACGCCGTGTACCGTACGCCGGCGGACGCATGGGGCCTAGAGGTCTGGCGCCAGCCGCTCACCGATGCGCAGGTCCGGGACTCTTTGCAGGAGTACGACACGTTCTACGCTGTGGTGACGGGCATCCTGGACGCCTTTGTACAGGGCCGCGGTGGTTTCGTGCTGATCGACCTGCACTCGTATAACCATCGCCGGGGCGGAGCGGATGCGCCGCCTGATGACCCTGCCGCGAATCCCGAAGTGAACCTGGGAACCGGCACGCTTGACCGCGTGCGCTGGGCGGGGATGGTCGATGTCTTCCAGGAGGGCTTCAAAGACGCGGGTTTCGATGTCCGGGAGAATGTGAAGTTCCGTGGTGGCAACTTCGCCAACTGGGTGCACTCGCGCTATCCCACCGGCTGCGTCATTGCCGCCGAGTTCAAGAAGACGTGGATGGACGAGTGGACCGGCAGTTATGATCTCGATGCCCATGCGCGTATCGGTGAGACTTTGCGCGCCCTGGTGCCGCGTTTGTCGGCTGAGCTTGGAAGGGCGCTGACATGATACGTCCGGCGGAGTTGACTCCCGAGCGGATCGCAGGGATGGTCGATCGTCTCTCGCAAGACATCGCCGTCCGCAGGGCTCTCCCGCAGTGGGGCCGCGTGCATGTGGATCGCCGGCTCCCTTTCGTCGTCGTCTACCGTCGCCCCGAGGACCGCTCCGACGCAGGCACCGAGCGCATCGTCAGCGGCGTTGCAAGCTACGTGTTGGCTTCCGGCGATCCGGCTCGCCGAGAGGAGCTGCGCGAGCTGCTGCGTGCGATAGCCGGAATCATGCGTGAAGCGTTCGGTGCGTTTCTGATCATCGAAGTGTGGACCGAGCCGGACGAGCCCTCCGACATGCCTCGCTATCGTGTGGTGCGCCGTGCTGGTGACGGTCTTGACGATACCGCCGAGGAGGTCTTGGCCGCGCTTGACGAGAGCCGCATCTTGGGAAACCAGCCGAAGACGAGTTCCAGTCTTGAGCGCACGGTGTCGCCTGCGGGGATGCGTATGCTCTTTGGCAGCAGGGAGCTCTCCGCCATGGGGGCCCACGTCATGGGCATCGCCGTGAATCCGGTGTGGCGAGCGCCGGAGGACGGCGAGGTCTATCCGCTGCTGTTGCGTCAGGTGGGGCGACGGTTCACCACGGCGCTGGACCGCGGAGCCTACCGGTTCACGCTGGACCACACCTCGGCCACACCCGATCACTATCACGTGCTGGGCCGCCGCGCTGTGCTCAAGGCGGTCTGGGAGCTGGATGCGGAGCTTGCCGCTATCGGTGAGAGCTTCGACCCCTTGCTGCTTATGACTCCGGTGAACGCCGAGCGGGCGTGGACGGAATTCCGTCGTTCACGGTTCCAGAAAGCCCCCAGGTTCTCATACCGGCCGCTTCCCGTGGATCCTGCGCGGCTCAAGCACCGGCTGTGGAACGTGCGCACGGAACGCGTGGAAGACCCCACGCTCATGTATCTGTTCCGTGACACTCAGCGCCAGTTGGACCGGCAACTCACGCTTCTGAACGACCGGGGCAGGCCCGAGTGCGTGCTGACAGGGATGCAGATATACAGCGGCGTGGAGCCTGACTTGCTTTCGATTGCTCGGCAGCTGTTGAGCCAACTCCCCGTCAGGCAGGGTGGCCGACGCGGTGTTCGGTTGAATGCCGAGGAGTTCGCATCGCTGGCGCGCGCGGAGATACTCGGCTACCGGGAGGAAACGCCGGGATTCGGCAGTATGCCGCAGGTGCGCGACGACATCTACGCGGGACTGATGGTCTCAAGCGGGCAGTTCCTTATCGGCAGCGAAGCGTCGTTGCCCTCCACCAGGGCGGATGCGCTCATCCAGCACGAGATAGGGACACACGTCGTCACGCACCACAACGGGCGCGCCCAGCGCTTCCACCTCCTTGCGGTGGGGCTGCCGGGCTATGACGAACTCCAGGAGGGCCTGGCGGTGTTGGCCGAGTACCTCGTGGGCGGCCTGGATGCCGAGCGCATGCGTGTACTCGCAGCGCGCGTCGTCGCGGTGCACTCGTTGGTGGAGGGCGCTGATTTCGTCGAGACGTTCCGGTTGCTCACTGGCCACGGGTTCACCCAGCGGACGGCTTTCACGATCACCACGCGCGTCTATCGCGGCGGGGGGCTCACCAAAGACGCCATGTACCTTCGCGGACTGGTGGGAATACTGGACTATATAGCCGAGGGCAACGACTTCGAGCGATTGTTCCTCGGCAAGTACGGCGTCAAGCATATCCCGGTTGTCGATGAGTTGTTGCTGCGTCAAGTACTATCGTTACCAGACGTTGTTCCGCGATACTTAGAGCGCGCTGACGTGAAGGACCGTCTGGAAGGCCTCAGGCGTGGAGTGAGTGTTCTCGATCTGGTGACAAGGAGTGCTGCGAAGTGAGAATCGGCCTGATGGTCAACGATATCGCCACCGAGGAACCCGGCTACTCGACAACGCGCATCGCGCTTTCCGCCATCAACCGGGGCCATGAGGCGTGGGTGATGTCTGCCGGTGACTTCGCATACGACCCGGATGAGAAGATCCGCGCCAGGGCGCGGCATGCTCCCAATGAGAAGTACAAGTCGGGGTCGACGTACCTTGCGGGTCTGCGTGGTCCCAAGGCCAAAGTGAAGCGGATCACCATCGATGACCTGGACGTCTTGATGCTGCGCAGCAATCCTGCCGAAGAGGGAACCAAACGCCCGTGGGCCCAGAGCGCCGGCATCGAGTTCGGCCGGATCGCCATGCGAAACGGCGTCATCGTGCTCAACGACCCCAATGGTCTGGCAAAGGCCATGAACAAGATGTACTTCCAGCTGTTCCCTGAAGAGGTGCGCCCCCGGACACTGATCACTCGCGATCGCGAGGAGATCAAGGAGTTCGTGAAGAACGAAGGCGGACGCGCCGTCCTCAAGCCGCTCCAGGGTTCCGGCGGCCAGGGAGTGTTCATGGTAGACCACGCTTCGGCCAAGAACGTGAACCAGATGGTGGAGGCTCTCACTCGTGACGGCTATGTCATCTGCCAGGAGTATCTTGAGGCTGCCGAGGAGGGCGACACCCGGCTGTTCATGATGAACGGTCAACCGCTCCGCTACAAAGGCCACTATGCGGCGTTTCGCCGGATCCGTCAGGGTGACGACATCCGGAGCAATGTCCACGCCGGAGGTGCCATAGCTCAGGCGCAGATCAGCGAGACCCACCTGCGCATCGCAGAGATGGTCCGCCCCAAGCTCGTCGCGGACGGGATGTTCCTCGTCGGTCTGGATATCGTGGGCGACAAACTCATGGAGATCAACGTGTTCTCGCCCGGTGGGCTGGGAAGCGCGCAGAAGTTCGAGAAGGTCAATTTCGCGCACGCGGTCTTAGACTCGCTGGAAAGCAAGGTGGAGTACATGGCGTACTACCGCCGCCGCTTCTCGAACACACAGCTGGCCACGTTGTAGTCGCGTCGGCGGGGTGATAAGTCCGCCGGATTCGTCTGGGAGGCGTGTTGCATGGGTGTCCGCGGTATCGTGGCCCGACTCGTAGCGTTCGTCTTGGGCGTGATAGTCGGCTTCTTCGGGTCGCTGAATGCGGTGTTCTCTGACGGTGGCTCCACAGAGCGGGTCAGCGCCATCCTCCTGACAGCGCTCGTCGTCGGTCTCGTCTCGGCGCTTGTCGGCATCATCGACCGGGGGACGGGATGGCGGGTAGCCTTGTGGGTGTGGATGCCCGGCGTCGCGATGCTGGTCGCCTACGTGGCCCTGGGTGAGTACTCCGCATGGTTGTGGGCGGTCTTTGTTGCTGCCGTCACCTTTGGTGCCGCACTCGTCGGAGTGCTCCTGGGTGGGCTCAGCGGAGGGCGGACTCGCGTTCGCTGAGTCGAAACAGGCTGGAAACCCGGGATAGGGTATCCTGGTGCACCGCGTACCCTCTCGCGACGCACCGTGATCTTACAAAGGAGCTGAACGTGACTTCCAACATCGGAAAAGCCGGCCGCACACTGCGCGAGTTCCATGCCAAAGTGCGGGAGGGCTTCGCCGAGTTCCTGCACCTTGAGGTGGCAGGATCTCTCGTCTTGCTGTTTGCCACCATCACCGCGCTTGTGCTTGCCAATTCAGGCTGGCAGGAGGCTTTCACGGAGTTCTGGCATACGGAGCTTGGAATCATCTTCGGCTCCTTCGAGTTCCAGCAGTCCACCCTGCATTGGATCGATGACGGCCTGATGGCACTGTTCTTCTTCGTGGTAGGGCTGGAGATCAAGCGCGAGATCTTGGTGGGGGAGCTCTCTACCTTGCGCAAGGCCGCGCTCCCCATCCTGGCTGCGGTGGGCGGCATGTTGGGTCCGGCACTCATCTATGCGCTTATCAATCACGGCGGTGAAGGAGCCGGTGGCTGGGGTATCCCCATGGCAACAGACATCGCATTCGCCCTCGGAGTGCTCGCACTCCTAGGCAGCCGTATACCCACGAGCCTCAAAGTGTTCCTCTCCGCACTCGCTATCGCCGACGACATCGGCGCTATCCTTGTGATCGCGATCTTCTATACCTCCCAGATCCTGTGGGGATGGCTGTTCGTCGGGCTTGCGCTTCTCCTGGTGATGGTGCTCTTCAACGTCCTGCGCATCGAGTCCCCGCTGCCTTATGCGATCGGCGCCGTGATCATATGGTTCTGCTTCCTGAACTCGGGAGTTCACGCCACCATCGCCGGGGTCCTGGTCGCTTTGACGATCCCCGCAAGCTCACGGATGCAGCCGTTGGCGTTCGTGGACTGGGCCAGAGGCAAGATCGAGGAGATCGCCGAGAAGGATGTACCGGGCGATCACGTGTTGCAGACGCCCGATCAGCAGCATTGCGCCCAGGAGATCCAGGCACAGGCGCGCTGGATACAGGCTCCGCTGCAGCGTATGGAGCATGCGCTGCTGCCGCTCACCACGTTCGTAATCTTGCCGCTGTTCGCTCTGGCCAACGCCGGAGTGGTGCTTGTGGGGCTGGATGTCGCTGAGCTCATCTTGGAGCCGGTCTCGCTTGGCATCTTCTTCGGCCTGGTGCTTGGCAAGCAGCTGGGCATCACGGGCGCTGCGTGGCTGGCGGTGAAGTTCAAGCTGGCAGAGCTTCCAAAAGGCGTCACCTGTCGCCATATCTACGGCGCAGGTTGGCTGGGCGGTATCGGCTTCACGATGTCGCTCTTCATCAGCGGTCTGGCGTTTCGAGCCGGCATCTTGCAATCAGAGGCGAAGCTGGCCATCCTCATCACCTCGGTCGTCGCGGGTATCGGCGGTTACCTGATACTGCGTGGTGCACCGCAGGCGCACGAGTCGCTGCTGGATGACGACCTCACCGGTGAGCTTGACTCCTCGGAAGTCGCTGCCTGATACCCGCCCGGCAGCCGAGAACGACGGCGATTCACATTGGCTCATCGCCGCACTTCATCGTACCCTGGGTACAGACTTTGATACCGAGGGGGTAACGTGAAGCATCTCGTACTCATTCTCGACGGCGCGGCAGGCTGGCCTATCGATGAGCTTGGGGGATCCACCACCCTTGCTGCAGCGGTCACGCCCAACTTGGACGCCCTGGCTGCAACTGGAACGGTCGGCTTTGCGCAGACGGTGCCGGACGGCGTTGAGCCTTCCTCGGCAGCCGCATGCACGTCTATCCTGGGCTACGATCCGGTGGCCAACCACGTGGGACGCGGTGCCATCGAAGCTGCCAGTCTTGGTGTCACGCTGGCGCCTGATGAGATCGCCATGCGGATCAACCTCGTCTCGATCCGGGATGGGAACATGGCCTCGTACTCGTGCGGCCACATTACCACCACGGAGTCCCGCTCGATCATCGCCGATCTTGCGATGGAGCTCTCGGACGATACGTTCACGTTCCACCCCGGCGTGGCGTATCGGCATATCCTCGTGGTGAAGGGTCATCCCGAGCTCATGGAGTTGGCATATACGCCGCCTCACGACATCTCCGACAAGTCCATAGACGGACAGGTGCCGCGGGGCGAGGGCGCGAAGCTGCTGCTCGATCTGATGGCGCGTGCCCGGGGAATACTCGCCGCAAGTCCGGCGAACCGGTCCAGGGTTGCCCGGGGCGAGGTAGAGGCCACTGACATATGGCCGTTCTGGCCCGGTGAAGCACCCGGTGACCTGCGTCCCTTCTCGGCGCTACGTGGAAAGAGTGCCGCTATGACATCGGGAGTGGACCTACTAAACGGCCTTGCCGTGCTGTTCGGCTTCGATCGGCTCGAAATAGACGGTGTGAGCGACGGACCGGACAACGACTATGTGGCGCAGATCGAAGGTGGCCTTGCGGCGCTTGATGACCACGATGTGGTGATCGTGCATGTGGAGTCGCCCGATGAAGAGGGTCACGCGGGTGATATGCGCGGGAAGATCGCGGCGATAGAGGCTATCGACAAGCTGATGGTGTCTCGCATCCTGGAGTACCCGGGCGAGCTCCGGGTCCTGTGCATGCCGGATCACCCCACACCGATAGAGCTCAAGACGCACGTGGGCGAGCCGGTGCCGTTCGTGTTGGCGGGACCGGGCGTGGCGCACAATGGCGCCCAGACTTACAGCGAGGCCTCGGCTGCCGGAACCGGGTTGTTGGTCGACCCGGGTCATGGAGTGATGGACCTGCTGTTGGGTTCTGGCTGACATGCAGACGCTGCTGTGGCTGGCGGTCCTTGCAGGCGCTCTGCTGGTACTGGTCAGGTCGGCAGATTGGTTCACTGACGGCGCCGAGGCTATCGGCATCGCATTCGGTCTGCCTGCGTATGTGGTGGGCGTCACCATCGTGGCGGTGGGAACCTCGCTGCCCGAGCTGGTCTCCTCGGTCATAGCCGTCTTGCGCGGCAACCCGGAGATCGTGTTGGGCAACGTCATCGGATCCAACGTCACCAACATCTTCCTCGTGCTGGGTGTTGCTGCGATCCTTGGTGGTCGGCTGTGGGCCACGTGGGAGATCATCCACGTGGACCTGCCGCTGCTTGTGGGATCGGCTTTCTTGTTGGCGATCATCGCCTGGGATGGGAGTGTCACAGTCCCGGAGGCGCTGATCTGCCTTGCAGGAACGGTGATCTACGTCAGCTACGCGGTCAGCATGAGCCTGAGCCGGGAGCACAAACACACAGATATCGAGCAGAGCGTTGAAGAAGAACTCGGTGTGCAGCGAGGTCGCTTCGACCGACGCACCTGGCTCAAGATCGCCGTCGGCGTGGTGGGGGTCTACTTCGGCGCCGAATACACCGTCCGCGCTGTGGTGGAACTGTCGGTGCTTTTCAACGTGGGCACCGATATCATCGCGCTCAGCGCTGTGGCGCTGGGCACTTCGTTGCCTGAGCTTGTCGTGAGCGTCGTCGCGGCACGCAAGGGGAACCTTGAAGTGGCCATCGGCAACGTATTGGGTTCCAGCGTCTTCAACAGCTTCGCAGTGGTGGGTGTGGCCGGGCTCTTCGGCACGCTCGTCGTCGCTCCCAGTGTGTTGACCCTGGGACTGCCGGTGATGGTGGTTGCAACGCTGCTGTACTTCTTCATGGTGCAAGACAAGGAGATCACCTCGTGGGAAGGCTGGCTCCTCGTAGTGTTCTACCTGCTGTTCTTGCTCAAGCTCTTCGGCATCGCGTAGCGGTACACGGGCGCTTGCCACGGGTATCTCGTGAATAGTGCGAGACCTGCCCGTGTTCATCACCCGGAGGTGCGCGATGCCCCGCAGTATCTGGAACGGTGCCATCAGTTTCGGTCTGGTGACCATCCCGGTGACGTTGCACGCCGCCGAGAAGTCCTCAGACGTCACCTTCCGCCTGCTTGACCAGCGCAATATGGCCCCCGTGCGTCAGCACAGGGTCAACGCGGTCACAGGGGAGGAAGTGCCGTGGGAGGAGGTCGTCAAGGGCTACGAGTACTCCGAGGGTGCCCACATAGTGGTGACCGAGGAGGACTTCCGCGCCGCTGATGTGGAGGCCACCCAGACGATAGACATCCTTGCCGCAGTCAAAGCGTCCGAGATAAGCCTGCTCTACTACGACAAACCCTACTATCTGGCACCGGCCACCAAGGCCGCCCGCAAGGCGTATGCGCTACTACGCGAGACGCTGCGCAGCAGCGGATACGTAGGCGTGGCCACAGTGGTCATCCGCACGCGCCAGCACCTGGCCGCATTGCTGCCGGTAGGCGATGCGCTCGTCCTCGACCTGCTGCGGTGGGACCATGAACTGCGGTCCGCAGATGAGTTGGATCTCCCGGGAAGCGACCTGGACTCGCTGGGCGTGAACGACAAGGAGCTGGGACTGGCCGGGCAACTCGTGGACGCGCTGGTGGCCGAGTGGGACCCTTCGCAGTATCGCGACACCTACCGGGAACGACTGCTCGCGCTCATCGAGCGCAAAGTGGAGACGGGCGAGGTCTCAGTGGCTCCCACGGAGCCTGCGGGCGAGGCTGCTGCGGTTGTGGACATCATGGACCTGCTCAAGCGTAGCGTGGAGCAGGCTGAGACCCGGAAGCGGGCGTGAGCAATGCCCCTGGAACGCTACAACGAGAAGCGTGATTTCTCCAAGACGCCCGAGCCCGCCGGTGTCGAGGGCGAGGACGGGGCGGTGCGTCGCTTCGTGATCCAGAAGCACGCGGCCACTCGCCTTCACTACGACTTCCGCCTGGAGATGGATGGCGTCTTCCGCAGCTGGGCCGTCCCCAAAGGTCCCAGCTATGACACATCCCAGAAGCGCCTTGCCGTCGAGGTCGAGGACCACCCGTTGGACTACGGCGACTTTGAGGGCACCATACCGCAGGGAGAGTACGGCGGCGGGACGGTGATGGTGTGGGACCGAGGGACATGGGAGCCGCACGGCGATGCGGAGCAGATGTACCGCGACGGTTCGATGAAGTTCGGCCTGCACGGAAGCAAGCTCGAAGGCTCCTGGGCGCTCGTTCGCATGAAGCGCAAAGAAGGCGAGCGCAATGACAACTGGCTGCTGATCAAGGAGCGGGACGGCCACGCGGTGCCGCTATCCGAAGGCGACGTTCTCAAAGACATGCCTGTCTCGGCGAAGACCGGTCGCACGATGGAGGAGATCGCAGCACAGAGTTCTTCGGACGACCCGGTAGAGGGCGATGATGCCGACCCGTCCGTCGTGAGCGGTGCCATACAGGCGCCGCTGCCGGAGCGTCTTGAACCCCAATTGGCCACCGCGGTCGACCGCGCGCCTGACGGCGACGAGTGGCTGCACGAGATCAAGCTGGACGGATACCGGGCGCTTTGCCGCGTGAGCGGGGGCGAGGCGCACTTCTATACGCGCAGCGGCGCCGACTGGACCGACCGGTTCGCCGCCCTGGTCCCGGACGCTTCGGCCCTGCCGGTACAAGACGCCTGGCTTGATGGCGAGGTGGTCGTAGTGCGCCCGGACGGCACCACGAGCTTCGGCGCGCTGCAGGCTGAGCTCGGTACGGGTCGCTCGGCGGATATCGTGTACTTCGCGTTCGACGTCCTCTACCTGGACGGCTACGACGTGCGTAGGGTTCCTCTGACCGGTCGCAAGCAGCTGTTGCGCGGTGTTCTTGGTGCCGCGAAAGGGCGGGTACGCTACCTCGACCACGTCGTGGGACGCGGGCCGCTCTTCCACTTGAAGACGTGTTCGCTGGCGCTGGAAGGCTCGGTCAGCAAGCGTGCGGACGGCGCGTACAAGACCGGCCGTGGTCGTGACTGGCGCAAGCGCAAGTGCCTGGGCCGAGAAGAGTTCGCAGTCATCGGCTATACGGACTCTACCGCGCATCGCGCGATAGGCGCGCTGGCGCTGGGTGCACGGGGTAGCGGTGGGGCGCTGGCTTATGCCGGGCGGGTGGGCACCGGTTTCAGCGATCGCGAGGCTGACGAGTTGAAGGCGCTGTTGGAGCCGCTTGCCGCGAAGACGTCGGCGGTCGATATCCCTGCCGCCGAGGCCAGGGGCGTGCATCCGGTCAAGCCGGACATCGTGGTGGAAGTGGAGTTCTCCGAGTGGACCGAAAGCGGAGTGCTGCGGCATCCGTCGTTCGTGGGCATACGTGGCGACAAGACGGGCGCTGAGGTGAGCACGGATCCGCCTGCCAAGACGGGTCCGGCAACCGTCGCGGGCGTCCGGCTCACGCATCCGCAGAAGGTGCTGTTCGATGCCGCCGGCTTCACGAAGTTGCAGCTGGCCACGTACTACGAGCAGGTCGCGTCCTGGATTCTGCCGCATCTGCGCGAGCGGCCTGTTGTGCTGGTGCGCTGCCCGCATGGTTCGACGGGGGAGTGCTTCTACCAGAAGGACGCCTCAACAGGCTTTCCGGACTCTATCCGCACTGTGCAGGTGCAGCATGATGAGGGGCCGGTGCACTACGCCCTGGTCGACGAGGTGTCAGACCTCGTCTCTTTGGCCCAGCTCGGCGTCTTGGAGATACACACATGGGGGTCACTCGCAGACGACGTGGAGCGTCCGGACCGCATCATCTTCGACTTAGATCCCGGCCCCGATGTGGAGTGGAAGGCGGTCGTCTCCGGCGCGCTCATGTTGCGCGAGCGCCTGGAGTCGCTCGGGCTGGGGGTGTTTGTGAAGACGACCGGTGGCAAAGGCCTTCACCTGGTCAGCCCCATCGTCCGTGATGTGGACTGGGGCGAGGCGCGCGCGGTGACCAAGACGATCGCCGATGCCGTGGCCGCGGAGTATCCGGCGCTCTACACTACCAATCCGCTCAAGGCCCGCCGGGAAGGGCGCATCTTCATCGACTACATCCGTAACACGCGTGGCGCCACCGCGGTCGCCGCGTACTCCACACGGGCGAGGGACGGGGCGCCGGTCAGCGTGCCGGTGCGCTGGGACGAGATCGAGGCCGGAGTGCGTTCTGACGGCTACGATATCGCCAGCACGCCTCGAAGGCTGCGGGCCCTGGGCACGGATCCCTGGGACGGTTATGAGAGCTCACGGGCGCCGCTGGGCCGGAAGGTTCGCAACGCGCTTGGGATGTTGTAGCCCCGGCAGGACCCGGGAACGCTACTTTTCGGCGAACTGCGCGTCGTGCAGCCGGGTGAACAGCCCGCCTGCAGCCAGCAACTCCTCGTAGGTGCCCTGCTCGGCGATACGGCCATCATCGATGACGATCACCCGGTGGGCATCGCGAACGGTCGAGAGACGATGTGCGATCACCAGTGCCGTACGGTCGTGCAGGATATGGCGGAGTGCGCCTTGGATGAGGAGCTCGGTGCGCGTGTCCACAGACGAGGTCGCCTCGTCCAAGATGAGCACCGCAGGATCCGCCAGTATGGCGCGGGCGAACGAGAGCAGCTGACGCTGGCCCGTGGACAGCATGGAGCCGCGCTCGCCGATCGAGGTATCAAAACCGTCCGGCAGCCTCTCGATGAACTCCAGTGCCCGTGCAGCCTCCGCCGCCGTGCTCACCTCATCGTCAGTGGCTTCCAGACGTCCGTACCGGATGTTGTCGGCGATGGTCCCGGAGAACAGGAAGGGGTCTTGCAGTACCACTCCCAGGCTACGGCGGACGCTTTCCACCTTCAGGTCGCGAAGGTCGTGTCCGTCGATACGCACGATGCCTTGCGTAGGATCGTAGAAGCGCGCGAGAAGGTTGATCAGCGTGCTCTTTCCCGCGCCGGTCGGCCCCACAATGGCCACCGTCGTGCCCGGTTCCACAACCAGTGAGACATCGTGCAAGACGGTGGGACCCTCGCCGTACTGGAAACTGACGTTCTCGTACGTGACCTCACCGCGGGCACGGTCAAGCTCCAATGCGTCGGGGCTGTCGACTATCTCGGCTGGGGTATCAAGGATGCCGAAGACGCGCTCGCTGCCTGCCAATGCCGACTGCGTCTCGGTGTAGAGGCTGGAGAGCTGGCTCACGCCGTTGAAGAAGCTGCGGGCGTATGCGAAGAACGCGACGACCACACCCACGGTCACCAGCTGTTGCGTGGCCAGCCAGCCGCCTAGACCCGCCACCAGAGCGGTGGCGGTGGCCGAGATGACCGCCAGCGTAGGCGTGAACGCCGAGGAGACCGCTGCCGCAGTGACATTGGCGTCCCGGTTGAGTGCATTGCGTTGCGCGAATTCGGTGCGGTTGCGGTCCGTACGGTTGAAGGCCTGAGCGACCTTGATGCCGGCAAGCTCCTCGGCAAGGGTAGAAGAGACATCTCCGATGGACTCTTGGCGGCGGCGGAAGGCGCGGCGCGCGATCATGCTGAACAACCGGGTCGTGCCGATCATGACGGGAACGACCACAAGAGTGGCCAGCGCGAGGCGCCAGTCCACGAGAAGCATGCCCACAAGCGTGGCTGCCACACCGATGCCTGCGCCGATGACGCGACGGAATCCTTGCGAAAGGAACGAGTTGACCTGTTCGATGTCGTTGATCAGACGGCTCATCAGATCGCCTGACTCCACACGCTCGAAGGCAGCCACGGAAAGCCTCTGCACCGCAGCGAAGACGTCTTCTCGCACCGAGAACAAAGCCTTTTGACCCACGATGCCCAGGCCCAGGATCTGCGCGCGCTGCGACCACCAGCCGGCGATTCCCGAGGCGAACAGCGCGATGACCGGAAGGGTGAGCGATCGGGCGTCGCCATTCGCGTTCCGTGCCGCGATCGCTGTGTCTACCAGCCACCCGGTGATTGCCGGAGCTATCGCTGAGTTTGCCGCAGAGAACGCAACCCAGAAAAGCGCTCGCAGCAGTTCAGCGCGGTAGAGCATCAGGTACGTGATCAGCCGCCTGATCGTCGGCCATGCGGCGGCCGGTTTCTCTTCTTTGGCAAGTGATCGGAGTGAGACACCGTGAGCCATCACTGCTCACCCCGCTCGTCGGTCAGGTTGCAGTGATCCGGCACGGGGATGGACTCGCTGCCAACGAGTTGACTGGCGGCGATCTCAGCGTACAGGCAGTTGTCGGCGATGAGTTCCGCGTGTGTCCCCTGCGCAACCAGGCGGCCATCGTCGACGAGCAGGATGGTGTCCGCCTTGCGCACGGTGGAGAGCCGCTGGGCGATGATGAACGTCGTGCGTCCTTCCATCAGCTTGTCGAGCCGTGATCGGAGCGCTGCTTCGGTCCGCGCATCAACCGAAGATGTCGAGTCATCCATGATGAGGATGCGGGGGTCTATCAAGATCGCACGGGCGATGGCGACACGCTGCCTTTGGCCGCCGGACAGCTTCACGCCACGCTCGCCCACACGCGTCTCGTAGCCGTTCTCCAGGTCCACGATGAAGTCGTGCGCTTCGGCTGACCGGGCGGCAGCCTCGATGTCGGCGCGCGTCGCATCCGGCCTGCCGTACGCGATATTCTCGGCTACTGTGCCCGAGAAGAGCACGGAGTCTTGCATGACCACGCCGATACGGGAGCGCAGTGAGTCGAGTGTGATGTCGCGGACGTCGTTGCCGTCCACCAAGACGGCGCCAGCCGTGACGTCGTAGAAGCGCGGGATCAGGTTGATGACCGAGGTCTTGCCTGAGCCTGTGGCGCCTACCAGGGCCACAGCCGTGCCGGGCTCCACCTTGAAGCTCAGGCCTGAGAGGGTGTCGGTCGTTGTGCCGGGATAGCGCAGCGTGACGTCGCGGAACTCTACGAGTCCGTCCATGGACGATGGAGTGATCGCGTCGGGTCGCTCGGCCACCTCATTGGGGGCGTCGAGTATCTCGAAGAGCCGTTGCGCCGAGGCGCCTGCCCGCGCGATGTTCTGGGCACCGAACCCGATGATGAACAACGGTTGTAGCAGCAGCATCAGGTAGCTGGTGAAGGCGACGAGCTCGCCGACGGTGAGATCCCCGTGGATCACCTGCACCGCGCCCACCCAGGTGACGAGCGCCACGCCGAGCGTGCCCACCGAGAACAGCAGCGGGAACGCATTGGCCACCGTGGCACGCACCGTCAGGCCTTGCTGGAGCAGCAGCTCATCGGCCGCCCGGTATCGCTCGGCCTCATACGGCTCCCGCGCGAACGTCTTGACCACCCGCACCCCGGCGATGTTCTCCTGCAGCACGGAGTTGAGTGCGGCAAGTCTTTGCTGGAAGCTGCGGAACGACGGCCCCAGGTTGCCCACGAACTTCACGAGCACGAATATCGTGGCCGGGATAGACAGGAACGCCACCAGGGCCAGCTGCCAATTCATGGAAAGCAGCAGTGTCGCGGCGCCTATCAGCAGGATCGTCGCCGATATCGCTTGCACTAGTCCGCCGCCTACGAACTCGCGGACAAGGTCCACGTCGGATGTGACGCGGGTGATCAGCTGTCCGGTCTGGGCGCGGTCGTGGTAGCTGAACGAGAGGTCCTGGAGCTTTTCGAAGATGCTGTTGCGCATGTCGTATGCGGCGCCGTGACTGGCTCTTGCCGAGAGATACCCCTGCAAGAACGTGGCGAGTCCGCCAACAATCGCCACACCTATGAGCCCGAATGCGCCAGAGAGGATGATATCGGTGCGGGATTTCGTGATACCCACGTCGATGATCCGCTTTAGGAGCTGTGGCGCGGCAAGCTCTGCGGCAGACGCACCAAGTACCGCCAGTACGGCGAGAAACGCCACAAGGCGGTAGCGGCGCATGAAGCGCAGTGCTCGGATGAGGTCGGTGGTCATAGCGCTCCGAAAGACGAGGTGTCTGTCTCTCAGGATAGCGCACGGGGCGGTCTGGGAGGGACCGCCCCGTGCTTGCTGGGTGGTGACCGGGCCTACGAGGGAGGGAGAGACCGGGTCACCGGAGGAAAGGATGGGAGGGATGCTATGAGGAGAGTGCTTCCACGATCACCCGGTACTGGTCTGCGTCGATCTCGCCGCGGGCGAGTCGCTCTCGAGCGATGCGCAGAGCCTCGTCTTCGGCGTGTGTGTCAACCGCCGATACCGGGGAAGTGGCTGTTGCAGCTGCGGCCATGTGGCCCGCATGAGCGGCCCTGCCGCGACGGGTGAAGTGCACTACCAGCGCGATGACGACCGCGATGACCGCTGCCCAGATAACAAGGCCGATCAGCCCGCCAAAGATCCCGACGCTGTGGCTGAACACCGGTGCAGAATGTCCTACGTTCATTGTGTGCTCCTTTCGTGTCTTGAAAGGAGTATCGCCCGCGGATGTGACGCCACTATGCGGCGCTTGTGAAGAACTCGTGGATTCGTCTAAGCGCTGGTCTGTTCACCCTCGGCGGGCACCTGCCCGGCTCCGCTCGCCTCTGCGATCATCTCGGCCTCCTCGGCGGCAAGCAGGGTCTCAGCGGAAGGTACCGGAGCGGTGTTCGCGGGGCGGGTGGGGGCGCTGGTGGTGAGAGCGACGCCGATGATGATGATGGTCATGCCGGCCAGGACCCAGCCATCGATGGGCTCCCGGAAGACAAGCCAGCCAAGGAAGACCGCGATCACGGGGTTCACGTATGCGTAGGTCATCACCTTGGAGGCCGGGGCGTTTCGCAGCAGCCAGACAAAGGCGGTGAACGCCACGCAGCTGCCCATGATGATGAGGTATGCAAGGGCGCCGGCTCCTGAAGGCGTGATAGCAAAGCCCGTCCACTCGCCCAGGGCCGTGCCGATAACCAGCAAGACGACGCCGGCGGTGAGCATCTCGTAGCCGGTGGCGACGATGGCGTCGGTCTTGACCGGCCTGCGCTTGGAGAGCACAGAGCCGCCCGTCCACAGCCAGGTACCCAGGATCTGCAGCCCGATGCCGAGGAACTGCTCGGGCGAGCCATGGATGCCCGTGATGCGCGGCGCCATGAGAACGCCCAGTCCCGAGAAGCCGATGATCAGTCCGAAGACGCCGCGGGCACTGGGGCGTTCCATGTCCGGAAGCGCGTATTCGGCAAGAGCGATCCACAGCGGCAGCAGTGCCACGATGAGCGCCGAGAGTCCCGAGGGGATGGTCCGCTCGGCAAGGAACGTGAAATACATGCCGCCTACCAGGAGCAAGATGCCCACGGTGGCCACTATCTTGAAGTCGGAGAGGCTGATGCGCACAGACTGCCCGCGCCACTTGGCGAACAGCAGCATGAGCAGGCCGGCCGGAACGAGGCGCATCCCTGCGAACAGCGACGGCGGCAGGCCGGCCTCAAGACCGATGCGGATGCCGAGGTAGGTGGAGCCCCATACCACATAGAGCACCCCAAAGGCGACGATGAGCTTCACGCTGCGTGACCAGCGTAGGGGGTTCAGTGACACAGGTTCCTCCTCGGCCAAGATGGGTCTTGCCAGGATACTCCTGAGCGCCCGCCTAAGGAAGCGGGAACCGCCCGGAGTGCGCTACACTCGCGGCATGCCTGAATACGAGTATCCAAGACCTGCCTTGACCGCCGACGTCGTGCTGCTCCGTGAGCAGGCCGGCACGCGCGAGGTGCTGCTTATCCAGCGCCGCTTCGATCCGTTCGCCGGCCAGTGGGCGTTGCCGGGTGGATTCGTTGACGAGTGGGAGCTTGCCGAGGGTGCGGCGCGCCGTGAGCTTGCCGAGGAGACTGGTGTCGTGTGGGATGGACCGCTCAGCCTGGTGGGTATCTTCGGCAAGCGTGGCCGTGATCCTCGCGGCTGGACGGTCTCGGCTGTCTATCTTGCGGTGTTGGGAGAGAAGGAAGTCTCACCGTCAGCGGGGGATGACGCCGGCGAGGTAGGCTGGTTCGACGTCGCCGAGTTGCCGTCGCTCGCCTTCGATCATGATGAGGTGCTGCAGGCTGCATTCTTGCTGGTGGAGAAGCGGTCCAGGACCTGAATGGCGCGCCTGACCGGTATCGCTCAAGGTTGACATGATACCCCGTCGGGTCGTATGTTCTAGCGCAACTTCATACACAGCTTTAGATGAGGATGAGTACGCGGTCGGGTAGGGCCGCCAGAGAGCCGGAGCAGCTGAGAACCGGCGCCTGACAAACCGCGGAACATGGCCTCGGAGGCATCCGGAGGAACGGCGCCACAGCGCCAAGTAATGCCGGACGGCAGGCACCGATACCACAGCCTTTGAGCATCGGACCCCCTCGGCGAATATCTCCCGCCCGCCGAGCGGAACCACCACCGGTCCCGTGCTCGAACGAGGTCACGCAAGGCGCGTGACGAAGTCGGGTGGTACCGCGAAAGCGCTTGAACGCTTTTCGCCCTGACATAACAGTCCGGGCGGGAGGCGTTTTTCTATTGGAGGTGGAAGTGGCATGGCCAAGACATGGGACGAGATCAACGCTCGCATCGCGGCCGGAGAAGCGGTCGTGGTGACCGCTGAGGAGTTTGCGGAGATCGCTGCTGCTGAGGGTATCCCGGCGGCTGCAAAACGGGTGGACGTGGTCACGACCGGGACGTTCGGGCCGATGTGCTCGTCAGGCGCGGTGCTTAACTTCGGACACAGCGACCCGCCCATCCGTATGGGCGAGATCACCCTCAACGACGTCGAGGCGTACGGCGGCATGGCCGCAGTAGACACCTATATAGGAGTCACCCAGCCCAGCCGCTTCAAAGGCATCGAGTACGGCGGCGCACACGTCATCGAGGATCTGCTTTCCGGCAAGTCGGTGCGGCTGCGTGCCACCAGTACCGGGACGGACTGTTACCCGCGTACCGACATCGACACGTGGGTGACGCTTGCTGACTTGAACCAGGCGTACTTCTTCAACCCGCGCAACGCGTACCAGAATTACGCGGTCGCAGTGAACAGCGGCGATAGGTCGCTCAATACCTATCTAGGTACGATCCTGCCGCGTCTTGGCAACGCCACGTACTGTTCCGCAGGCGCGCTTTCGCCGCTGCTGAACGATCCTACCTATCGCACGATAGGTGTGGGTTCGCGCATCTTCGTGGCAGGCGCTGCCGGTTACATCGCCTGGGAGGGAACGCAGCACAACCCCAATCAGAAGCGTGATGAACACGGGGTTCCTGTGGGACCGGCGGGAACGTTGGCTGTGATCGCCGATCTCAAGCACGCTAGCACCGAGTTCTTCTCGGCAGCGACATTCACGGGCTACGGTACCAGTGCTTTCGTGGGCATCGGTGTGCCGATCCCGGTGCTGGACGAGCAGATCGCGGCTACGCTGGCGCTCACCGACGCCGACCTGACGGCGACCATCTACGACTACGGCGTACAACGCCGCAGCCGCCCTTCGCTCGGGCAGGTCACCTACGCGCAGCTGCGTAGCGGCCAGATCGAGATCGACGGCAAGAAGATCCCCACCGGTCCCATCAGCTCGCTTCCCAAGGCGCGCCGTATCGCGCAGGAGCTCAAGCGTTGGATCGCCGAGGAGAGAATGGAGCTCACACGGCCGCTGCAGCCTCTGCCGCAGCCCGGCAGCCAGGGCGTCAAGCCGCTAGAGGTACGCACCGAGGAGGCGATATAGATGCCGCGCAAACGGTTCGATCTCAGGTTCCCACCCCAGCAGGCCACCAAGCCGGTGGTCTACAACCTGGTCAAGGACTTCAATCTGGTGCCCAACATCTTGCGCGCGCTCATCCAGCCCGGGCAGGAAGGGCGCATGCTGCTGGAGCTTACAGGTCGTAAGGAGGACTTCGAGGCAGGTGTGGCCTTCCTTGAGAAGGAAGGCATCCTGGTCCACCCCGCGGCCACCGACATCCGGCTGGATGAAGATGCGTGCGTCCTGTGCGGCCTGTGCACCGCTGTGTGCCGTCCGGGTGCTCTGACGTTGGATGCCGACGGTGCGCTGCTGTTCGACAAGGACAAGTGCGTGTACTGCGAAGCATGCGTGGTAGCCTGTCCCAGAAGAGCGGTCACGCTCAGTTTCTGAAGCCTTGACGCTGCGAAGGAGCGGTGTGCAGATGGTCGACCTTTCATATCCCCAAGCGATCGTATCGGCCGGCCTGGTGGCGTTCGTCCTGTTCATCGCTGCGATGCCCGTTGGCTCGAGGCTGGGCCGCTCGGCAGGCAGACGGATGTTGCGGGGGACGCTGGCGGCGTTTCTGATCGCTGTGGTCGTTTCGACGCTGATAGCATCGGGCAACGGTGAGATAGCGGCGCTGCAGCTTGAGGCCGGACCCGACGCCTTGCTGCAGATCGGTGCGTTCACGCTCATGGTGCTGTTCACGACGTACTTCTTCGCATCGCGCTACCTGGATGACCTGGACCGATAAGCATGGGCACCGAGAGGAAGACAGATGCCTGATATAGAGATGAGACTTGGCCAAGAGGTGCTCGTCATCGATGGAGCGATGGGCACGATGCTCCAGCGTGGTGGCGTGCCTGCCGAGCAGTGTCCGGAGCAACTCAATGTGACGGCGCCTGAGATCATCGCAGACATACATCATAACTACGTGCTGGCTGGCGCGGACTGTGTGACCACCAACACCTTCGGTGGCACACGCGCCAAGCTGGATGAGTACGGGCTGGGTGACCAGGTCGCCGAACTCAACCGTGCGGCTGTGCGGATAGCCAAGAAGTCCGGTGCGCAGCACGTGCTGGGTGATGTGGGCCCCACAGGACGTGTCCTGCAGCCCATGGGCAAGGCGACCTTCGACGAGCTGTTCACGTTGTTCGTCGAGCAGATCGAGGCGCTGGTTGTTGAGCGCCCCGATGCCATATTGATAGAGACGATGACCGACATCGCAGAGGCGCGTTGCGCGGTTCTTGCTGCGCGATCCGTTTCTGACCTTCCGGTCTTCGCCGCTGTGAGCTTTGGCCTTTCCGGTCGCATGGAGCTCTCCGGGACAGACCCCGCTACGGCAGCAGTGATCTTGGAGGCTGCCGGCGCATCTGTTGTGGGGATGAACTGCGGTCTTGGACCTGAACAGATGCTGCCTCTGGTAGAGCAGATGGCGGCGGCGACCTCGCTTCCGCTGTTGGTGCAGCCCAACGCTGGTCTACCCACGCTCGTTGACGGAAAGACGGTGTTTCCGGGTACCCCGGACCAGCTTGGCACCGCTGCGGCTCGTTTTGCAGAGCTCGGTGCGGGCCTTGTGGGCTCGTGCTGCGGCTCCACGCCCACGTTCACCGGTGCGATCGTGGACTTCGCTAAGCAAGTGAAGCTCTCGCAGCGGCCCGCAGTCCACACCGGCATGGTCCTCGCCGGTCCCCGGGGCGTGGCACGTGTAGGAGAGGGGCTGCCCTTCTCGGTCATCGGAGAGCGCATCAATCCAACCGGCAAGAAGCACCTCGCTGACTCTTTGCGCGAGGGCTCGATGACCGTGGTCCGTGAGTTCGCGTCTCAGCAGCAAGATGTGGGAGCGCACCTGTTGGATGTCAACGTGGGTGCTGTAGGGGTCGATGCTACGCTCCTGTTGCCTCAGGCCGTTATGACGCTTGTAGGGATGTCTGACCTGCCCCTGGTCCTGGACAACACAGATCCTGCCGCGCTGGAGCCCGCGCTTCGTGCCTATCCTGGCAGGGCGCTCATCAACTCGGTCAATGGCGGCGAGGAGTCCATGAGCACGGTGCTGCCGTTGGCCCGCCGCTATGGAGCGGCTGTTGTAGTGCTTGCTCTGGACGACGACGGCATTCCTGACACCGCCGAGGGAAGGCTCGCCATCGTCGATCGGGTGAGAAGGCGCGCGCATGCCTTCGGCCTGAGCGATCGCGACCTCATAGTCGATTGCTTGACGATGACCGCTGCCACGGATCCCCGTGCTGCAGCTACCACGCTTGACGCGGTCCGTACAGTTTCGCGCGAGTGGGGGCTGGCCACGGTACTGGGTGTGAGCAATGTGAGCCATGGACTACCCGGGCGTCCGCAGCTCAATGCTGCATTCCTGGCAATGGCTGCGGGCAACGGTCTTCATGCGGCGATCATCAACCCGTCGGACGTTGCGGCGATGGAGGCGGTGAGCGCGGTGGATGCGTTGCTCGGACATGACGCCCAGGCCGCGAAGTGGATCGCTTCTGTCTCCGTCGAGACCATGCACGTGCCAGCACGATCCGTTGGACCCGCCGAGGTGAGCGCTTCTGCTTCTGTAGCCGGTACGCTCGCTACCGCGATCGCGCGGGGCGACAGAGACAGTGCTCCCGGACTCGTCGATAAGCTGATCGAGGGGGGCATGGGCGCGCAGGCCGTTATCGCTGACGTCCTCACCCCGGCCATCCAGACGCTCGGAGACGGCTATGGCCGAGGCGAGGTCTTCTTGCCGCAGCTGATAGCAGCTGCTGAGGCCATGAAACTTGCCGTGGATCGTGCGAAGTCGCACTTGCCCACAGGTTCGGCCACGACCGAGGGCCGTGTAGCTTTCGGGACCGTGAAGGGCGATGTGCACAGTATCGGTAAGGATATCTGCATCAGCATGTTGGAGAGCCAGGGTTACGAGGTGGATGATCTTGGCGTGGATGTCGCTCCTGAGAGTTTTGTGGAAGCGGCGACGTCTGCGGATGTCGTCTGCCTTTCGGCGCTGATGACGACGACACTCAGGTTCATGGAGAGCACGGTACGCGCGCTTGCCGAGGCCGGCGACACCCCTGTCTTCGTGGGTGGAGCGGTTGTCACGGAGGACTATGCATCATCCATCGGAGCTGGCTATTCGAAGGACGCTCCCGGCTGCGTGCGAGCTGTCCGAGAGGCCATACGTGCAAACAGGGAAGGCTCGAGATGATCATCACAAGACCCCGTGAATGGGAACGCATCACAGACGGACTCAATTCGATCGATGCCGGGTCGGTGTTCATCATGGGCTGCGGTCAGTGCGCGACGGTCGCCAACACCGGTGGGGAGAAAGAAGTCATTGAGATGAAGGCGGCGCTGGAGCAGGCCGGTTACGTCGTATCGGGTTGGGCGGTAGGCGAGGTCACGTGTCACCTCGGGGGTACCAAGCTCGAGTCCCGTAAGCACCACGGGGAGATCGACGACGCAGATGCCGTACTCGTCCTCGCATGTGGAGCCGGCGTCCAGACCGTAGCGGATTCCGTGTCCAAGCCGGTGTTCCCCGGGCTTGAATCGCTCTTCCTGGGTAATGTCATGCGGCATGGGGTGTTCGAGGAGCGCTGCCAGATGTGTGGCGATTGCGTGTTGGATCTCACTGCGGGCATCTGTCCGGTTACCACTTGTCCCAAAGGACTTCTCAATGGTCCCTGTGGCGGGATGTGGAACGGGATGTGCGAGGTCTTGCAGGATCGGGAATGCACACACGTTCGCATACAGCGAAGGCTGAAAGAACAGGGCAGGAATAACACGGCGATGCTTCCTCCCAAGGACTTCTCCACCAAACTCAAGCCCGGAAACGTGAACCTACGCAAGAAGAGGGGCGGTGATCGCCCGTGAGCCGCTTCAGAGAGGCATTGGAGCGCGGAGAGTTCGTTGTGACGGGTGAGGTCGCACCTCCATTGGGCACGGATCTGACGTCGATGCGAAAAGCGGTCGAGACCGTCGGTCCGCACTGCCATGCCCTCAACGTCACCGATAACCAGGGAGCGACGCTGCACCTGTCCAGTCTTGCAGCGTCACGCGTGGTCATGGACATGGGATACGAACCGATCTTCCAGCAGACATGTAGGGATCGAAATCGTCTTGCACTGCAGTCGGATCTACTCGCCGCATGGACTTTGGGTCTTCAGAACCTGCTGGCCGTGACCGGCGATGACCCTCGGTCGGGCGATCATCCTCACGCTAAGGGTGTGTTCGACCTGGACTCGACCCAACTGGCTGCCATCGCCACCGCTATGAACGGCGGGCATGACATGTTGGGACGCGAGCTTGATGGTGCAACGGACTTCTTGGTGGGCGCGGCGATGTTTCCCGAGGCAGAACCATGGGAGATCCAGCTCATACGCGCCCAACGCAAGGCGGAAGCAGGAGTGCGCTTCTTCCAGACCCAGGCTATCTTCGACATGGGGAAGCTTGAACGGGCCGTGGAGGCGCTTCGCCCGATGGGCGTCAAGATCATCGCGGGAGTCTTGTTGTTGCGGAGCCCGCGTGCGATAGACTTCATCAATCGTAAGCTAGCGGGCTTGATGGTGCCCGATCACATCGCTGACAGGATCCGCCGGGCTGATGACCCCGCTGAGGAGGCGATAGCTCTCGCAACGGAGCAGGTACGAGATATCCGGGAGATCGCGGATGGCGTGCATATCATGCCACTAGGCATGGATGGTGCCGTAGGGCGTATACTGGGAAACAAGAGTTCGTAATATTTCTTGACGAAGCCCGTATCCAGATACCTTGCGGTGCGTTATCGCTTATGTACGCGTCTGGTCTCGAAGCGAGGGGGTGTGACGGATGATCGATCAAGCGCAGTCATCGTCATGCTCTGCCGTTGGATCCGGAGTCTGTCAGTGCCACCTCATTGATAGGATTGACACCTACCGTGAGCTCTCCAATCTGATCCATGGTGCCGAGGATGGTGCTGCAGACAGCATCGTGCGTCTCGTCTCATCAACTCGAAGCTGTCATCGTATGCCGTACATCGATGAGGATCTCATCCAGTCGCTTTCGCGCGAGGCGTTCCTTGAGCTTCTTGATCCGGATGTGCGTCGAGATTTCGCTATTGAACGGATCCAGCTATTCGGGGAGTGCGACTACAACCCGCTCGTTAATGTCGTCCCACCGCGTGAGTCGACGTATCTGGGCACTGGCGATCAGAGCCGGATCCATATCGTGGAACAGGTGTACGCCCGGGCGCGATACACGATTCCCGGTCGTCTCAAGGCGCTTGATTGCGTCGATCATATCGCCATTGAACTGGACTTCATGGCGTACTGTCTTGAGCGTATCGCCGTTGAACCTGACGCGTCGGACTGGGCGCACGCTTTCTTCGCCGAGCATCTGGCAGCGTGGGCGGTGTTGTTCGCAGTGGCCACGCAGCGTCGCGCGCAACATCCGGCTATGCGTTACGCCGCGTTGGTTCTGGACAAGTTCCTTGCTTGCGAGGCTGTCACGTTCAGGCACGCCATACCCTCTCTGTGTGCACTTAGAAGGCTTCCTTCTGAGCCTGCCGAGGTATAATCAGCCCATCACCTCACGATGATGGGAGTCGCGACCATGGCTGTACCCGGACCTCGTCCCTCACTGGACGCATGGATCTCCGATATCAAGGCAAGCGGGGACACTGATGGCATCGGTATGTATCTGGTTCACAACGGAGTAGTACGCGGACATTCCCGTGACGGCAGGCCTGTTTCGGGCATGATACTGCGTGCTGACAGGCAGCGCCTTGAGGAGATCACAGAGAGCGCAAGGCTCATGGAGGGCATCTCGGCAGTCCGTATCTGGGTCAACGAGGGTGAACTCCAGGTAGGGGATGACATCATGTACGCGTTGGTTGCAGGCGACATCAGAGAGAACGTCTTTGGTGCTCTGCAGGCGATGGTTCGGATGGTCAAGACAGAGGTCGTGACTGAAGAAGAGCTTCGACCGTAAGGCTCAGTCCTGCGCGACAGCGAACTGGAACAGCTCGCCGTTGTTCTTCGCTTGATACATCGCCATGTCCGCCGCATGCATGAGCTCGCTGAAGGTCCGTCCATCAGCGGGATAGAATGCGATGCCGATGCTCATGTCGACCTTCACCGGTCCTTGCGAAGTGAGCGCCGGAGCCTGCATCGCGGCTACGATCTTCTCGGCCACCAGCTCCACCGTGGCTCGTGAGTCTTCGTTGGGTAGCAGCACCGTGAACTCATCGCCGCCAAGACGGGCGACCGTGTCGCTTTTGCGTACCACCGAGACGAGTCGCTCTGCGACGTCTGCCAGCAGTTGGTCTCCGGCACTGTGTCCAAGTGTGTCGTTCACGATCTTGAAGTCGTTCATGTCCATGAACATCAGGGCGAACTGCTTGCCTTCGCGGTCCGCGCGGCTGATGGCCACTGCGAGGCGGTCGTCGAACAGTGCGCGATTAGGAAGGCCAGTCAGCATGTCGTAGTACGCCATGTGGCGAACAGCCTCCTCTGCATGTCGCCTCGCCGTGATGTCATGTGCGATGGCCTGCACCGCAGGACGTCCATGGTAGGTGAGCGGTGTTGCGGCGATCTCGACATGTACGGCAGAGCCATCCATGCGCATGAAGCGTAGCTCCACGGCGTCGATCTCTTTGCGGTGCTGCGTCGTGGTGCGGATAAGCGAGGCCGCCAGCTCGCGGTCGTCGGGGTGGACAAGTTCCATGACGTGCGTGCCCACGATATCGGCAGGACTCTCATGGCCCAGCAGCGTCGCCCCGTAGGGGTTCATGAATGCGATGATGCCGTCTATGTGCACCAAGATCAGGTCGGGCGCCAGCTCGACGAGCCGGCGGAAGCGCTCCTCGGACTCACGCAGCATCTTCTCGACCCGACGCCGTTCGGTCACTTCCTCCTGGAGGATGACATTGGAGCGTTGCAGCTCGCTTGTCCGCTCCCGTACGCGGTCCTCAAGCTTCTCGCTATAGAGCTGCAGGGCCATCTCGGCGCTCTTCACGTCAGTGATGTCGCGTGAGATCTCAACCACAGCGTCCGGTACTCCGTCTTCGCCGGGAATGGGGTACCAGGTCTGCTCGACCCATTGCTCACGACCGCTGGCTGTGGTGCGTTGTCGTACGGCGGTTGCGCTCTGGCCGGTTCGTAGGACGACCCGGGTCCTACAGCCTTCGCATGGTGCGGGTTCGCCTGAGCTCACTTCGTGACACTTCGCGCCCACTACCGCCGTTTCTTCCATGCCCAGGTACTCGCATGCGAGCGGGTTCGCGTAGCGGATCTGGTAGTCCCTGTCGATGACCAGGATCGCATCGGGATTGTTGTCGTAGATCAGCCCGATCTTCTGGCGTTCTATGTCCAGGGCGTTCTCTATGCGCACATGGCGGTCGAACAGACGCTGAGCGTAGATCGCACCAACGATGAAGATGACGGTCATGATGATGCGGAAGACAAGAGCGTGACCGTCCGGACGCAGCAGCTCGTCGACGAAGCCGGTGCCCCGGGTCATCGATCCAAGAACGGTGTCTGCAAGCCAGAGGAAGACTACCGAGACGAGCCCCGCCAGGATGAGCCTGGGCCTATGAGTGTAGAGCCTGGGTCCTGTGCTACTTCTGGCCATCGGGTCCCCACCTCATCCCGGCCACGTGTGTAGCTTAAGGAACGTTCAACCTCATAGGACTATATCGGTATTCGATCCTTTGGACTATAGCGCCTAAAGGATCTGGCTGAGGAAGGTCCGGGTGCGCTCTTCTCGCGGAGCCTCGAACACCTGCTTGGGAGTCCCTTCTTCGATGATCAGCCCGTCCGCCATCATGATCACGCGGTCTGCCACTTCCCTGGCGAATCCCATTTCATGCGTGACGGCCACCATCGTCATACCGCCAGCGGCCATCTCCTGCATGACCTGCAGCACCTCGTTGACGAGCTCCGGGTCCAGCGCCGAGGTGACCTCGTCGAACAGCATTATGTCCGGGTCCATTGCCAGCGCGCGGGCGATGGCAACACGCTGCTTCTGTCCACCGGACAGCTGCGACGGCCACGCCTTCTCCTTGTCGGGCAAGCCGACCTTGGCGAGCAGGTTGCGAGCTACCGCGTTGGCCTTCTTCTGGGAGAGGCCCAGTACGTTCACGGGCGCAATGGTGACGTTATGAAGGACGTTCTTGTGCGGGAAGAGCTGGAAGTGCTGGAACACCATCCCCATATGCCGGCGGACCTTGTCCAGGTCGCTTGTGGCCGGATCGATGATCTCGCCGTTGACTTTGACGGATCCTTCGTCGGGATACTCGAGGAAGTTCAGGCAGCGCAGGAGCGTGCTCTTTCCTGAACCCGAGGGCCCTATGATGACAACGACCTCCCCGGACTCGACCGTAAGATCTATGCCTTTGAGGACATGTAGGTCGCCGAAGTGCTTGTGCAGTCCTTTGATGTCGATGACGCTCATCGTGTGGCCTCCTGTCGGTGCGGAGTCAGTCGTACCTCGAGCTTGTTGACCATCCAGGTGAAGATGACGACCAGCACAAGGTAGTACATGCCTGCCACCAGGTAGGTCTCGAACGGCTTGTAGTTGGCTGCGGCCGCTGTCATCGCGTTGCTGAACAGCTCCGGCACGCCGAGGTAGGCCACCAGGGTGCTGTCCTTCAGGCCGATGATGAACTGGTTGCCCAACGACGGGATGGCACGCCGGAACGCCTGAGGCAAGACGATCAGGCGCATCGCCTTGCGGGGTGACATGCCAAGCGACCTGGCGGCTTCTGTCTGCCCGCGGTCGATGTTTTGGATGGCGCCGCGGAATATCTCGGCAACGTATCCACCGGCATGGAATGCCAGCGCCAGCGAGCCTGCCCAAAATGAACTGAGCACCACGATGGAGCTGATGCCGAAGTAGAGGAACATCAGCTGAACGATGAGTGGAAGCCCTCTCGTAAGGCCGATGTAGGCGTCTGCAACGACGTTCGCAACGCGGTTATTGGACAGTTTGAGGAAGGCGAACAGCAACCCGATCACCACCGCGAGCGCAAGCGATACGGCGGTGAGCTGAAGCGTCAAGCCAGTCGCCCGGAAGAACCCCCAGAAGTGCTCTTGTATGACGGTCAGGAATGCCAAGTTCGTCTCCTTACGGTGAGCGGGGGCCGACCTTGGCGGCCGACCCCCGATTCTCTTGCGACTGTCACGAAGCGGGGACCGCTCCGAGCGAGCGCTATTACTGGCCCAAGATGTTCTCGTTGAACCAGCGCATGCTGATCTCTTCGTAGGTGCCGTCAGCGATCATGTCCTCAAGGGCGCTGTTGATGGCGTCAAGAAGCTCGCTGTCGCTTTCCTGTACGGCGATCCCCATCTCGTCTTCTTGCAGCACGTCGCCTACGGCCTCGATCTCAAGGCCGGAGTCGTTGCGGGCCATGAACCCGACGAGTTTGTCGGTGATGACGGCATCGACGCGTCCGGTCACGAGGTCCTGGAGCGCGACGACGTCGCTGTCATAGGTGGTGACGTTGCCTTCGTCGGTAAGGCCTTTGGCTAGATCGAGGTAGGTCGAGGCTTTGACTACACCGATCTTGGTGCCACCCAAGTCGTCCGGACCGGCGATGTCCGTCGTTCCCGCTGCAACGAAGATCTGGGCACCCGAGCGATAGTAGGGGGTAGTGAAGTCGACCTGTTCTTCGCGCTCAGCGGTGATGCCGTGGGAAGCGACGAGGGCGTCGTACTTGCCGGCCTTGAGTCCCTGGATGAGCGTGTCGAAGGGAACAGGGGACTGCATCACGGGTTCACGGTCGATGCGTTTCGCGATCTCGTTGGCGATATCGACGTCGAAGCCGACTATCTCGCCACTCTCATCGAAGCTGAACGGCCGGTAAGCGCCTGAGTTGGCGAACACGAACTGCTCCTGCGCGGCATCGTCTGATGCAGTGGAGGTGTCTGTGGTTCCGCAGCCGGCGGCTGTAGCCATCGACGCGACCAGTGCTGCGGTCAGGAGCGTTTTCCATACGTTCTTCATTCCGGTGGGCCTCCATCTTGTGGGGTTCGGACACCCTGGTCAGTGCTCTGACGTTTCCACACCCTCTTGGTGCGGAAGCTGGTCATGGACGTGCCTGAGCGCGGCGACTGTCGCACGAGGATGACCAAGGATTGCGTCAAGTATACCGAAAGAAGGCAAAACACCCAAACATAGGGTATCAATTATGCAAATAGCATCTTCATGTATACATGCGCGCACCCGCCCGCGCGCATGCGCGTGTATAAGTATGTAGGGTGCCGGGGGTGGACGCTCATGGTCGCGCAAGCGGTGGTACAATCTCGGGACACTTGAAGGCGGCACATGTAAGCGGAGGTATCTCATGCATATCGTCATCCTCGGCGGTGGCCCCGGTGGCTACTCGGCGGCGTTTGAAGCAGCCCGGCTCGGTGCGCAGGTAACGCTCATCGAGCAGGAGCGATTGGGCGGCACCTGTCTGAACTGGGGCTGCATCCCAACTAAGACCATCCTCCGATCGGCTCACATAGTCGCAGACACTCGTCAGGCGGCGGAGTTCGGTCTGAACGCCGCTGTTGCAAGTGTGGACGTTCCTGCACTGCGCGCTCGCAAGGAGCGCGTCGTCGATGAGCTCGTCGGCCAGATTGAGAGCAGCGCGAAGCGTTTGAAGGTCAGTGTGGTCACCGGTGCCGGCCGCCTTGTTGCGCCGCACACGGTAGCGGTCGAGATGGCCGATGGGGCAACACAGACCATCGAAGGCGACGTGGTGATCCTGGCCACCGGCTCCGCGGTGTTCAAGCTTCCCAACATCGACCATGAGATGGAAGGCGTCTGGACCAGCGACGAAGCGGTGTCGCTTTCCGAGATACCGAAAGACCTCGTCATCATCGGCGGCGGTGTGATCGGCCTGGAGTTCGCGTGCGCCTATGCCGCGTTCGGCAGCAAGGTCACCGTGGTGGAGCTCATGGAGCAGGTTCTGCCCGGAAACGACCGCCGCGTGGTGAAGCAAACGCAGTCCGCGCTGGAGGATATGGGCGTGGAGTTCCATCTGGGCGACGCGGTAGAGAAAGTGGAGCGTGTCGACGGACGCATGCACTCGACCCTTCGCAGCGGTAACGTGCTGGACAGCGAGATCGTGATGAGCGCCGTGGGCCGCATCCCCAACTCGGCCGGCCTGGGTTACCCGGAAGCCGGCATCCAGATGGACCGCGCGGCCGTGAAGGTCGACGAGTACTTCCGCACCAACCTCGAAGGCGTCTATGCGATAGGCGACCTTATCGGCGGAATGATGCTTGCGCATGTGGCCGAGGAGGAGGGTATCATAGCGGCACGCAACGCTGTGGCCGAGTTCCACAGCGTGGGCGCTACCCCGCATCTTGAGACGGTCCGGTATGACTGCATCCCGGCGTGTGTCTACACCTTCCCCAATGTGGCGGTAGTGGGCAGCTCGCGCGATTCTGCCAAGGAGAGCGGAATGAACGCGGTGCAGGCCGTGGCCAAGTTCGCAGCCAATGGCAAGGCTCTTGGCGAAGGCGAATCTGAAGGGTTCGTGCAGATGGTCGCCGAGAAGGGAACGGGACGCATCATAGGTTGCCAGATAGTGGGACCGCATGCGGTTGAGATCATCCACGAGATAGCGGTTGCGATGGCGCACGACATAACGGTGAAACAGCTTGCCGAAACGGTGCACGCACACCCCACTGTGAGCGAGGTCATCAAGTTCGCGGCGATCGACGCTGCAGGGAAGTGCGGGCTGTAATGGCGTATGAGCACGGAAGTGGCGCCAAGCGTATGCCCGAGTGGATGCGCCGTCCCATAGCGCACGAGGGCAAGTACGACACCGTCAAAGACCTGATGGCCAAACTCGATCTGCACACGGTGTGCGAGTCGGCCAAATGCCCCAACCAGGGTGAGTGTTTCGCAGGCGGGACGGCCACGTTCCTGGCGATGGGCGATGTTTGCACGCGCAACTGCCGGTTCTGTGCGGTGGAGGCCCGAAAGCCCGCTCCGCTCGATCCCGATGAGCCAGGCAACATCGCCCAGGCGGTGCTGTTCATGCGCATCAAGCATGCGGTGATCACCATGGTCACAAGAGACGACATCCCGGATGGCGGTGCGGCGCATCTGGTGGAGATCATCAAAGCCGTGCGAGATATCTCGCCGGGTACTCGCATCGAGGTGCTTACGAGCGACTTCAGGGGAGATCTCGATGCGGTCGACGTGGTGGCTGACGCGCTTCCGGATGTGTTCAACCACAACGTCGAGACCGTTCCGCGCCTGTATTCTGAGGTCCGGCCTATCGCGATCTATGAGCGCAGCCTTTCGGTGTTGCAGCACGTGAAGGAGCGTCATCCTGATCTGCCCACGAAGTCCGGCATGATGGTCGGCCTTGGCGAGCAGTTCGACGAGGTCGTCGGCGTCATGCGTGATCTGCGAGCGGTCGGCTGTGATCTGCTCACCATCGGCCAGTACCTGCGACCCAGCCGCAAGCACTTACCAGTGACCGAGTTCGTGCACCCGGACGTGTTCGAGCGTTATGCTGCCGAGGCTACGGCTCTGGGCTTCAGCGCCGTTGCCAGTGCGCCGTTTGTCCGCAGCAGCTACCACGCAGGCGAGATGGCTGCCAAAGCCACCTGACGGACTATCGTTCTCGGCCAAGCACGATCGGGTCACTTGCACGGTTGCGCCCCGCGTTCTTGGCGGCATAGAGTCCCTGATCGGCCGTCGCAAGGAGCTTGTCGATGCTGCGCGGGTTGGACCCGGCGATATCAGCGGCGACGACTCCTCCAACGGATACGCTCACGGGGACAGTATGCCCGTCATCGCTGTTGAGCTCGAGCCGGCGCACCGTTTCAAGAATGCGGTCCACCAGCAGGCAGTATTCGTCTGAATCGGTCTCCGGTGCGATGACCGCGAACTCGTCGCCTCCGTAGCGGACCACCATGTCCGAGGAGCGTGTGGCCGAGCGGATCGCATGAGCCACCGCCCGCAACGCAGTGTCGCCGAAGCGATGGCCGAAGTCGTCGTTGATGCCTTTGAAGAAGTCGATGTCTATCAGCAGCACCGTGAGCGGCCTTCCGTATCGCGAGGACCATGCCGACCACTGGTGCAGGTGGGTATCCAGCGCCCGCCGGTTGTGGATGCCGGTCAAAGGGTCGCGGGTCGCGTAGACCGCGAGCGTCAGGTTGTCGTGCCATGTCCGCGCCAGGATCCCTGCCAGGAACGCAGCGAGCGAGCCCGGTTCGTAGTACTGCTCTATGGCCGAGATGAGACGCTCGAGGTGGGTCGAGTAGGCGCTGCGTCGCTGTTCCGCGCGCCCCGGCTCGGTCAGGTCGATGAGCTCGCCGAACACCGGGTCGATCATGTAGAACTCGATACGGGCAGCCAGGGCGAGCGCTGCCTCCGGATCTGTGGGCACTTCTTCGCCCTCGATCATCGCGCGCAACTCCGCGCTGAGCGATCGCATCCTATCGGCGAGACCCGATTCGCTGTTCACGATGTTGGGCATGAGTCCTTGCTCGTAGGCGTGCAACAGGTCTTGCCACCAGCCGACGTGTGACCCCTCCTCGGCAGACATCTGTCGGAAGAGCTCTTTGAGCGGGGAGTCTGTGCAATTCTTGGCGAGAGAGTTGTACGTCTTCTCGGCGAGCTGGTCCATCTCCACGCAGAGTTCCAGGATGGCTTGCACGGGCACCTCCACTGTCGCCTTACTTAAGCATATCCCCAACTAGCCTGATACGATTGCTGTATGGCGTATGAACCGCGTTTCTACAGGGATGGATCTTCAGCCGAAGGCCTGGTCTCGTTCGTTGTTGTCAACGCCGAGACGGACCTTCATATCAGCGCGCGCACAGACCTCTCGCGGG
>JAFGVD010000016.1 GCA_016938135.1 Coriobacteriia bacterium | reverse complement strand
GTGAGGGCTGCGGCGCATGCACGCTCGTGTGCCCGACGGATGCAGCTACGATGAGGCCGAAACAGGCGGGTGAGGCCTGCTCGGGAAGTACGAAGATAGGTCCCATCGTTTATGGGAACCTGCGTCCCGGCGAAGACCTTTCCGGCAAGCTCGTCACCGAGGTGCGGGAGCGCGCGAAGGGCCTGGCCGAGGAAACAGACGATACGCTGCTCATCATCGATGGCCCTCCGGGCATCGGCTGTCCGGTCATCGCGGCTATCACCAACACCGACCACCTCGTCGGAGTGACCGAGCCCACGGCGTCCGGTCTGCACGATCTCGATCGTCTCGTGCGACTTGCTCGCAAGCTCGATGTTCCCGTCTCGGCGGTGCTCAACAAAGCCGATCTGTCGGCGGGCGGCGCTGAGCGTCTGCGCGCGTACTGCCTGTCGCAAGACATCCCGCTTCTGGGCGAGGTGCCGTTTGACGCCGAGCTGGCTTCGCTTCTTGGCGGAATGGCCGAGGGAAGAGGATTCCCGCAGCGCGGCGAGGGCGATGACAGTCCCGGCATTGTGGCGGTGCGCAACATCTGGGAGCAGGCGCAGACGATCATCGGCAGGTAACGGGCGCGCCCCGGACACGAGCGTACCGTGCTCACCTGGTGCTATACTCGGAAATCCATCCGAGGAGGACTGCCTGGACCCGGGGACGGGCCGGGACGGTCGGGAAGGAGCCCATGATGAGCGCAACCGCTCCACAGGGCGCGGGCAAGCCTGTGACCACCCTGAAGCTTGCTCAGATGAAAGCCGCAGGGGAACCCATCGTCATGATCACCGCGTACGACGCACCGTCTGCGCGCGTGGTGGATGCCGCCGGAGTGGATGTCGTGCTGGTAGGCGACTCGCTGGGCATGGTCATGCTCGGCCACACGTCCACGCTGCCGGTCACGATGGATGACATGATCCACCATACCGCCGCGGTCTCCCGCGGCATCAGCCGTGCGCTCATCGTGGCTGACATGCCGTTCATGAGCTACCAGATCACACATGAGGAGGCGCTGCGCAACGCCGGACGCTTCCTTGCCGAGGCGGGAGCCAACGCCGTCAAGATCGAAGGCGGCACCGAGGTCGCACCGCTCGTGGAGCGTCTCGTGGCGGCCGGCATCCCCGTGATGGGGCATGTGGGCCTTACGCCGCAGTCGGTCAACGTCTTCGGAGGCTACCGGGTGCAGGGCCGCGACGCCGCTTCAGCGCTGCGGCTCATCGATGACTGCCTCGCTCTTGAAGCGGCGGGCGCGTTCGCCATCGTGCTGGAGCTCGTTCCCGCCGAGGTCGCGGCGATGGCCAGCGAGGAGCTCTCGATCCCCACCATCGGCATAGGCGCCGGGTCAGGATGCGATGGGCAGGTGCAGGTCTTCCACGATCTTCTCGGCATAGGGGATTTCACTCCGCGGCACGCGAAGCGCTATGCGGAGATCGGCGCTGCCATGACCGAAGCCGTGGGCAGCTACGCCGCCGACGTACGTGGCGGCACCTTTCCCGGCGAGGATCAGCTCACGCATGCCGATGAGGAAGTCGTTGCCGAGCTTGAGCGCGAGCTGCCTCTGACTCCGGGGGTGGATGAGTAGCGTGGAGCGGCTGTCATCTAAAGCAGAGATCCGTGGAGCCGTTCTTGCGGCGAAGCGTGAGGGCAAGACCGTCGCGTTGGTGCCCACGATGGGCGCCTTGCATGAGGGCCATCTTTCACTCGTCGAAGCCGCCTGCGCGCGTGCCGAGTATGTTGTGGTCTCCATCTTCGTGAACCCCACGCAGTTTGGTCCCGGTGAGGACTTCGAAGCCTACCCGCGCGACCTCGAGCATGATCTTGCCATGCTTTCCGCCGAGGGAGCGGATCTTGTCTTCACGCCGGCCACCACAGCGATGTATGCCAGTGATGCCGCCGTGACGGTCGATCCTGGCCCTCTCGGCGCTTTGTGGGAAGGCGCGGTACGGCCTACGCACTTCGCCGGCGTCTGCACGGTGGTCACCAAGCTGTTCTCCATAGTAGGCCCGGACCTCGCGTTCTTCGGCGAGAAGGACTACCAGCAGCTGCAGATCATCACGCGTACGGTGCGTGATCTGGACCTCCCCGTGAAGGTCGTTGGCTGTCCCATAGTGCGTGAACGCGACGGGCTGGCGATGTCCAGCCGCAATGCATACCTGAGCGCCGATCAGCGTGTCGCTGCCACCGTCCTCAGCCGTGCACTTGATGCCGCCGGAGCGCTGGCGACAGACGGTGGACGCGATGCACGCGCTATGACCGCTGCGATGCGCGCCGTCATCGAGGCGGAGCCCCTGGCTGCACTGGATTATGCGGCGGTCGTGGACCCGGTCACGCTGGTCGAGCTCGACACGGTCGAGGCGCCGGCCAGGGCGATCATCGCTGTCCGCGTGGGAGACACGCGTCTCATAGACAACATGGCCATCACCCCAGGAGCGGAGCGATAGTGATCGATATCTATGCCATGCACGCCGAGATCGCCGCCCTTGCAAAGCAGAGGGACGCGGTCATCCTCGCGCACAACTATCAGCGCGCCGAGGTGCAGGATACGGCGAAGCACGTGGGCGATTCGCTCGGACTCTCGCGCATCGCCGCTAACACCGAGGCGTCGGTCATCGTCTTTGCGGGAGTGCACTTCATGGCAGAGACCGCCAAGATCCTTTCGCCCGGGAAGGCCGTGCTTCTGCCCGAGTCCGGTGCGGGCTGTCCGATGGCGGACATGATCACCGCCAAGCAGGCGGTCGCGTTCAAAGCGGCGCATCCCGGAGTCCCACTGGTGACGTATGTGAACTCCTCGGCGGCCGTCAAAGCGGTCACCGATATCTGTTGCACCTCGGCCAACGCCGTCGAGGTGGTCCGTTCGTTAGGAGTGCCCAGGGTGCTCTTCGCTCCGGACCGCAATCTGGGAGCATGGGTGGCCTCGCAGTTGCCGGACGTGGAGGTCATCGCCTGGGACGGCTTCTGCCCCGTGCACGAGGCGGTCTCGCCTGAGATGGTCGTAGAGATGATGGATCTCCATCCACTGGCCGAGATACTCACGCATCCCGAGTGCCGCCCCGAGGTGAACGCGCTGGCCGATGCGGTGCTCTCCACCAGCGGGATGCTGGACCACGTCGCCTCCTCTGCCGCCGACGAGTTCGTGGTGGTGACTGAAGGCGGTTTGCTGCACGGGCTAGCAAAGGCCGCTCCCGGCAAGCGCTTCTACGGCGTGGAACCCAAGATGGTGTGCCGCGACATGAAGCTGACCACGCTCGAAAAGGTTCGTGATGCGCTCCGCGACATGACCGGAGAGGTCACGGTTCCCGAGGACGTGCGAGTCGCTGCACTCGCCTCCGTGGAGCGGATGGTCTCCGTTGGCTGAAGCGGGCATCAAGCGGCTGCCGGCGGCCCTCGGACGGCGTTACCTGCTGGAGTTCGACACCGATGAGCTGGTGTCCAAGCGATACGATGTGCTCGTGGTGGGCTCCGGCATAGCCGGGCTGACCGCTGCTCTTATGGCGTCCCGTCTCGGCAAGGTGGCGCTCATCACCAAAGGCGAGGTCAAAGAGACCAATACCTGGTACGCGCAGGGTGGTATCGCCGGCGCTGTCGGCGAGGCGGACTCGGTGGAGCTTCATCTTGCGGACACCCTCGTGGTAGGGCAGGGCCTGTGCGACACAGAGGTGGTCCGTGCGGTGGTTGCCGAGGCGGGCGATGCGCTGCGCGACCTTGTGGCGATGGGAGTCCGCTTCGACCGCGGTGAGGACGGCCGTGTTGCACTTGCGCGCGAAGGGGGACACAGCCTCCCGCGCGTGCTGCACTCGGGCGACGCTACCGGAGCCGAGGTCCAGAACACGCTTTCCGGCGCCGTGCGCGCCTCGACGTCTATCGATGTGATCGAGAACGCCTTCCTCATCGACCTGCTTACCGCCGGCGACAGCTGCGTGGGAGCGCTCATACACGATCCTGTCACGCGAAGGCCGCAGGCGTACTGGGCCGAGGCTACCGTGCTTGCCACCGGAGGTTGCGGCCAGGTGTTCCGGGTGACCACCAATCCGCTTGTGGCCACCGGGGATGGCGTTGCCGCTGCCTGGCGTGCCGGCGTACAGATCTCGGATCTTGAGTTCGTGCAGTTCCATCCCACCGCTTTGGACAGCGCGGCCAGCCCGAAGTTCCTCATTACAGAGGCGCTTCGTGGCGAGGGCGCGTATCTGCTGGACTGCAACGAAGACCGCTTCATGCTGGGCGTGCACCCGCTTGCCGAGCTTGCGCCCCGCGATGTGGTGAGCCGGGAGATAGAGAAGGTGATGGCTCGCTGCAAGCGACCCAACGTCTGGCTCGACGCGCGTCACCTGGGCGGGGAGTACCTGGAAAAGCGCTTCCCCACCATCTGGGGCGCATGCAAAGACGCTGGTTTCGACCTGTCCAAAGACCTCATCCCTGTGGCACCGGCTGCACACTACATGATCGGTGGCATCCGGATCGACATCGATGGCAGGACCTCGATGCCGGGGCTGTACGCATCGGGCGAGGCCACCGCTTCCGGACTGCACGGAGCCAACCGGCTTGCCAGCAACTCGTTGCTTGAGGGCCTTGTGTTCTCCCGGCGGATCATGCGGGCGCTTGAACGCTCCGAGGCACCCCAGCTGCCTGCACGCATCGTCTCCGGACCCGCGCCGACCACGGCGCTGTTCTCCAGTTCCATGGGACGGGCCACGCTCCAGGACACGATGAGCACTTTCGTGGGAATGACGCGTACCGCAGGTAGCTTGAACGAGGCTGTCTCGGTCCTGGACGCTTTGGTGGGCGTGCTGGACGTGAGCATGCGTAGGCCCGAGGAGCTGGAGTTCCAGAACATGGTCACGGTGGCCACGCTCATCACGTATGCGGCCATGCTGCGTGCCGAGAGTCGCGGGACGCACTTCCGCGGCGACTTTCCTGAACGTGATGATGAGAACTGGTCGGTGCACAGCGTGTGGAAGCGAGGCGCCTCCCCGCAGCTTGTACCGCTTGCCGAAGAAGACACGTCGGCACCAGGGGAGGCGTGATGTACTCGCTGCCCCTGTGCGACGAGCTTATCGCCTCGGCGCTTGCCGAGGATCTTGGCGTGCCCGCTCAGCGCGTCCTGCGGCCGGGCGATGCGTCCGTGCTCGACCGTGATGTTACCGCCGCATCCGTCGTGCCGGTCGCGGCGCGCTTCGAAGGTCGCATCACCGCGCGTCAAGCGTGCGTCGTCTGCGGGCTACCGGTCGCCGCGCAGGTCTTCGAGATGCTGGCCCGGGCTGCAGGAATGGACGACGAGCTCGAGTTCTTCCCGCTGGTGGCCGAGGGCGCGTCGGTGGATGCCGGCACCGCCGTGGCCGAGATCAGCGGCCCCGCACGCGCGGTGCTTGCCGCCGAGAGGACCGCGCTCGACTTGGTGATGCTCCTCTCGGGCATTGCGACCGAGGCGTCGAAATGGCAGGCCGAGGCGGGCATGACGATGGCGGTCACCGACACCCGAAAGACGCTTCCGGGTCTGCGCGAGCTTTCCAAGTACGCGGTGGCTGTGGGCGGCGCGCACAATCACCGCACCGGGCTGTGGGACATGGTCCTCATCAAAGACAACCACATCGCACATGCCGGCGGCATCACGGCGGCCGTGCAGGCCGCGCGGACCGCGCATCCGGACCTGTCCATCGAGGTGGAGGCTGACACGCTCGCGCAGGCGGTGGAAGCCGCCCGTGCCGGTGCTGACATGGTGCTGCTGGACAACATGGATGACGCCGCCACGGCCGGGGCGGTCACCGCCGTGCGCGCCGCATGTCCTGCGGGGCGCGACTGCCTTACGGAGGCCTCAGGGGGGATCACGTTCGACCGACTGGCAGGACTGCGCGCTACAGGTGTCGATCGTGTGTCGTCCAGTGCGCTTACGCTTGCCGCCCCCATCGATTTCGGGTTGGATGAACTTACCTGATACTGCTGGCGTGGTACGCTCGGCAGGAGGGATTGTAGGCTGCACCGTTCGCTACCCACTGACCCGAGGAAATTTGTGACCCCGGACATCGAGGCCATCCGTATTGCGTATCTTGCTTGGGTCCGTCGGTCGACGGTTCCCGGAGCGGCGCTCGTGCTGCTGATAGCGGCCGAGCAGATCGCTGTGGGTGCGGGCTTTTGGGGCGCTCCCGGCGGCGGCGAATCGTTGCGCTACCTGTTCTGGGCGGCCGCGGTCGCAGGTGCGTTCCTGGGCAGGGGTCTCAAGCAGCGAGGCACGCACGGCGAAGGCGCCGGAACCATTACGGCGGCCGTGTCGTTGTCATGGACACTCGTCTTGCTGGCGGTTCTGCCGGCTGTGGTGGGCTTCGTCCTGTCTCTCATGACTCGCAGCGTTCTGGACTTCTTCACGATGCTTCTGGTGTCACTGGGCGCATACGTGGTGCTGTTCCCGCGCTACAAAGACTGGCTGCTGTGGCTTTCTCCGCCGGCTGCCGGAACGGACACCGCGGACACCGCGGACACGACAGACGCCGCACGCGTCGCAAACGGTGCAGGTGATGCCCGGTGACCCCGCAGACCGGCTTCGCGCCGCTTGACTGGTTCCTCGCTGCTTTGGACGGCTGGGGCTACCTGATCGTTGCCGGATTCACCATCTTCGAGAACCTGTTCATCATCGGTTCTGCCACGCCCGGCGAGACGGTGGTCATGGCCGCAGGTTTTCTCTCAGGACAGGGCACGCTGAACATGTGGTTCGTGGCTGCGTCCTCTGTCGTCGGCACGGTGATCGGCAGCAACTTGAGCTACCTTTTCGGGCGCAGAGGTGGCCGAGAAGCCCTCTTCCGTTGGGGTACGCGCTTCTTTGACGAGGACGACATCAAAGCTGCCGAGGAGTACTTCGAACAGCACGGCTCCAAGACGGTCCTGGTCTCACGCTTCGCCGCCGGTTTCAAGAACTGGGTTCCTGCGCTTGCAGGTGTGACGCGCATGAACCTTGCGGTGTTCGAGCTCTGGACGTTGGCCGGAGCCCTTTTGTACACCACGCTGATGGTGACGCTTGGCAGGATCTTCGCCGACAACTTCGACAAGGCCCTGCGGGTCGCCCGAAATCTGAGTTGGGTCGGTCTGGGGCTGCTGCTGGTGATGGTCGCCTTCCTTGTCTGGGGGCGGCGTCGTTTCATCCAGCGTCGTATCGACCGTCTGGCTGCCAAGGCCGAGGCAGATGATCTGGCAGAGGATGTCGGCGATGACAGCCCCGCGTAGAGCGGCGATCGTCCGCGCGCTGCTTGCCGCGCAGGGGCGACCCGTTTCCGGCGAGTCGCTCGCTGACGAACTCGGCATCAGTCGCGTAGCTGTGGGCAAGCATATGAATGCGCTGCGGGCGCTGGGCTTCGACATCGAGTCCGTGCATCGAGCCGGTCACCGGCTTGTCGCGTTGCCACCCGTCACGATCCCCGAGACGGTATCTCCATTCGTCACCGATGCGTTCTGGCAGCGCTTCGAGGGGGGCGTGACCACGGCTTCCACCAGCGATGACGCGAAGCGTCTGGCACGGACGGGTGCTGCCGAGGGCACGGTCGTCGTTGCCGCACGCCAGCAGGGCGGCCGTGGGCGCCTGGGGCGCACCTGGGAGTCGCCTGAAGGCGGCGCGTACGTCTCGGCGATATTCAGGCCTCAGATAGCTCCCGCACAGATCGCCCCGCTCGCGTTGGTGGTCGCGCTCGGTGTGGCGTCGGGGCTGGAGGCGCTTGGAGTCTGTACGATGCTCAAATGGCCCAACGACGTGCTGTTCGAGGGACGCAAACTCGCGGGGATCTTGTTGGAGATGTCGGCAGAAGCCGATAGAGTGGAGTGGGTCGTGGCGGGGGTGGGTATCAATGTCCGGCGACCCGAAGGCAGCGTGGATGGCTTTGCGTATGTGACCGATGTCCTGCCCGCTGCAGAGCCGGCGCACGTCGCCGCCGCTGCGCTGGACGGGGTCGCTGCGATGTATCGGCGCTTCATCAGCGGGGGCTTTGGGAGCCTCGTTGACGAGTACGCCGGACGCGACGGTCTGCGGGGCAGCGAGGTCGTTGTCCGAGACGGGACCGGTGCTGTGGTGGCAGCTGGTGTTGCTGGAGGCGTGGATGACTCCGGCAGGTTGCTGGTGGGGAAAACGCCTGTGTTCGGCGGAGAAGTGACGCTCAAAGACCCGGAAGGCGGGGAGCGATGAGGCTTGAGGCCAGGAACGTGGGTGCGGTGCTGGACGACGCTGTCGCCATGTATCGCTCCAACTTCAAGTCGCTGTTCAGGGTCTCGCTGCTCTCGATCTTCCCGGTGGCGCTGGCAAGCGGCGTTGCGGGTGATTTCTACTTCCGGGGCATCCTGGAGCAGACCGTCGGCATGGCTCAGCCCGCGTTCACCGGGGGCATCGCTATCTCATATCTGGTGCTGCTTGCATCCAGCATGGTGATGACGTTCGTGCGCTACTATCACGACTGCGCCGTTCTCACGGCCGCGCCCAGGCTGCTTGCGGGCGAACGTCCGGGATGGCGCGAGATCATGCGCAACGGTCTTTCTCGCTTCGGCTGGTATCTGCTCATCCAGTGGCTCGTCTCCATGATCATCGGGATGGGCGTGTTCACCTTGTACATAGGCTCCGCCTTCGCCGCGGTGTGGCTCAGCATGGCGGGCGTGGTGGTCGTGGTGGAGGGTGGCACCATCGGTTACGCTTTCAGTCGTTCGATCGCTCTGGTGAAGGGCAACGCCTGGCGAGTCCTGGGCTGGGCGATCTTGGCGGCGGTGCTGATGTCGCTGTTCCGCTCGGCGGTCGCCTCGCCCATCGCCATACGGCAGGTGGTGGCGTCCATCCAGAACCCTGAGGCCATCTTCCAGTCCACCGCTATCGGCTGGAAGTTCGCCGAGGGGCTCATGCTTGCTATCGCATCCACGTTGCCCGCCGCGTTCATGCCGCTAGCCACATTCAGTCTTTATCTGGACCTGCGTGTCCGCAACGAGGGCGTTGACCTCGTGATGCGCGCGCAGGAGCTCTCGAAGGTCGCATGACACGCATCGCGACACGCAGCCTGCCTGCGCTGTTGCTTGTTGCGGCAACGCTGTTCTTCGCGATGGCGCCGTCTTCGGCGCATGCCGCAAGCAGTGCGGACGACTATTCAATGCGGTTGCGTCAGGCCGGGGAGCTGGTGAAGTCGGCTCTGCCTGATGTGGGCGAGGACGCCGCAGCCGACGCGCTGGTCTCCCGGGTCCGCGAGCTGCTGCCGGCAGGAGAGCGCGTCTCAGCCGGAGGCGGCGAGATCGTTGTTGACGATGCGGCGCTTGCCGCAGACCTCGATGCCCTTGCCGGCGCGAACACCCCCGATGATCGTCGTGATGCCGCTCAGGGGCTTTCCTCGCACCTCGAGGCGATGCAGGCCGCACTTGGGCAGCTTCCGGGGACACCGGTCGCTTCGGATCGAGAGGCGCTTGCGCGGATAGTGGCCGAGGAGCGCATCGGCGACTCCGGCATGCCCGATTGGCTCACGAAGCTCGAGGAGCAGATCCGGGAGTGGATCGACAAGCTCATGCCCGACATCTTCGATGCAGTGCCCGAGCCCGTCTACAAGTGGGTCTTCCCCGTGATGAGCGCGATCGCGGTCTTGTTGGCCGCACTGCTCGTCTGGAGGCTCTGGACGCGGGGGGTCTCGCGGCGTGACGGCTACGAGGTGATCGACGGCGACGGCAAGACCGTGCCCGTGGTCGCCGTTGCCGAGGACCTGCCTCAAGACGTCCTCGGCCATGCCGACGCAGAGGCGGCGCAGGGCCGCTATCGCGATGCCGTGCGAGCGCTCTTCGGCGGGGCCGCACGCGAGCTGGGCGAACGCGGCGTGCTCTCGCGCACGCGCACCCGCACCACCGCCGAGCTGCTGCGCGACGTGGGCAGCGGCAGGCCTTCGCTGGCGGGTCCTCTCGGCGATATGGCCGAGGTGTTCGAGCCCTCGTGGTACGGCCATCACGATCCCGGTGATGTCGGTTTCGCTGCGGCGCGCACTGCGTACGTGACATTCATGGCACGGCTCGCGGGCGGTGATGCTCAGTGAAGCGACGCTTCAGGCTGGACGTGAAGACCGTCGTGGCGGTAGCCATCGTGCTCGTGCTGCTGGGCACGTACTGGTTCGCCATCGATGTGGCCAACCGGTTCTACGGCTTCCGCACCCAGACCGCCTCGACGGCGTCGCAGTCCGAGGTGGGGCTCAGAGTGCTGTTCCGGTACCTGGACGAGTTGGGACACGATGCGCGGACACTCAACGACTTCGACGAGCTGCCCGAGACGGGCACTATCGTCGTCGCGGCCGAAAGCGCGCTCGAAAAGCCGGTGAGCGATGAGGAGGCCGCCCGACTCCGGAGCTGGGTGGAGAGCGGCGGCCGTCTGGTGCTGGTCGGTTGGCAGGCGCGCGAAGCGTTGCTTGTCTCTGTGCGTGAGGTCGCGCCGTCTGCAAGCGTGGACGAGACGCTCGCGCCGGTATTCCCGGTTGCCGAGGTCGCCGGCGTGGGCAGGATCGCGGTGGGACGTTCACGGCTGGAAGCAGACGATCCGGCGTGGGTGACCGTGGTCGGTGGCGAGCGTGAACAGGTGCTGCTCACCCGGACTCTCGGTAAGGGGCAGGTACTGTGGCTTTCTGACGTCACACCGCTTTCCAACGCAGGTATCGAGCGCGCAGACAACGCCGGGTTCGCGGTGGCGCTGGTGACCACCGGCGGCGGTCCGGTCTACTTCGACGAGTACCATCACGGATTCGCTTACGGTGGCGGCGTGTGGGAGAGGCTGGGCGCGGGCGGTCAAGCTGCACTGCTCATCGCGTTCGTCGCGGTGGCTCTTCTCGTGCTCGCCCTTGCGCGGCGGATAGGTCCGCCCATCCTGGAGTCCGAGACGCCCGTCGTGCGTACCGCCGCCTACATCGACTCGCTGGCTGAGCTGTACCGCAAGGCCGGAGCGCGGGGCGAGGCGCTTCAGGTCCTCGAAGAGGGCCTTGCTCGCGCGGTGGTGCGCAGGTACGGCACTTTGGTGCTGGCCAATGCCCGCCGCGCTGACGTCGCGACGGTACTGGAACATTCGGCAGCCCTGCGCGCGCGGGGCGGCATCAGTGAATCGGAGTTCGTATCGGTCGCCGGGCGTATCGTCCGGCTGAGACGGGAGGTCGAAGGTATCGATGGCTGACACACGTGACGTGAAGCAGCTTGCCGCGGCGGTGCGGGCGGAGGTGGGCAAGGCGGTCGTAGGGCAGGACGCTACGGTCGATGCGCTGCTCATCGGTTTGCTGACCGGCGGTCATATCCTGCTTGAAGGCGTTCCTGGCACGGCCAAGACGCTGCTTGCACGGGCGCTCGCCTATACGATGGACGCAAGCTTCAAGCGCATCCAGTTCTCGCCCGACTTGATGCCCGCTGACGTGGTAGGCACCAACATCTTCGACCTCGAGCGTCAGGAGTTCCGCCTTCGCCAGGGGCCGGTGTTCGCCAATCTCGTCCTTGCCGATGAAATCAACCGCACCCCTCCCAAGACGCAGTCGGCGTTGCTCGAGGCGATGCAGGAGCGCCAGGTCACCATCGATGGTGTCACCCATGCTCTGCCGGCGCCGTTCCTCGTCATCGCCACGCAGAACCCGGTGGAGTACGAGGGCACCTACCCGCTGCCCGAGGCACAGCTCGATCGCTTCCAGCAAAAGGTGCTCGTGGACTATCCCGTCGAGGCCGAGGAGGCGGAGATCTTGCGCCGTCATCTTGGCGGTATGGAGATGACCGACCTGGGTGCACTCGGGATGCAGAAGGTGGCCACCACCACCCAGGTGATGGATGCCCGTGCGGCGCTGGATGCGGTCGTGGTGGACGAGGCGGTCGTGAGCTACGTGACCGCCGCCGTCCGCTCCACGCGAGAGCATCCCGCGGTCTCACTTGGTGCAAGCCCGCGTGCGGCGGTGGCGGTGCTGGTGGCCGCCAAGGGGCATGCGCTGCTCGACGGACGCGACTATGTGACGCCTGATGACGTGAAGGTGATGGCGACGCCGTGCTTGCGCCATCGGATCATGCTGCGCCCTGAGGTGGAGATCGAAGGCACCGGCGCCGATGCCGTCGTGGTCGATGTGCTTGCGGGGGTGCCGGTACCCCGATGACGGCGCGCCTCAACAGGCTGCTGGCTTTCTTGCCGTATGTGACCCCCCGGGCCACGGCGATCATCGCCCTGCCCGTGGTGCTGGTGCCGTGGCTGTCGGGCGTGTGGGCGTGGACCGCGGCCGCCGTGTGGCTTATCGGCTGGGCTGTGCTCATCGTCGCCGAGTATCGTCATGCCGCAGGACCTGAAGACCTTGAGGTCGCTCGCACGTTGCCCACCAAGCTTTCCATCGGTGTTCCCAATCCGGTGAGCCTGCGTTTGGCCAACCGCAGCGCTCACGGTGCGGTCCTTCTCGGCAGAGAGACGCCGCCCTCCGGCTTTTGCGGCGAGCGCCGCTTCGGGCCGATAGCGGTATCACGTGGCGAGGAGTCCCGGGTGACGCTGCACTTCACGCCGTGGCGTCGCGGTGCGTACGTCTTCGGCGACGTCGGTGTGCGTTCCATGGGTCCGCTCGGTTTTGCGGGCAGGCAGTTCATCCTCCCGCTTTCCGAGGAGTGCCATGTGTATCCGGACATCGTCGCGGTGCAGCGCTACGCGTTGCTCGCGCGCAAGGGTGCGCTGCAAGAGCTGGGTGTCCGCACGATGCGCTATGCGGGAGCCGGTACTGAGTTCGAGTCGCTGCGCGACTACCAGCACGGTGACGACTACCGCGACATCGACTGGAAGGCGACGGCGCGGCGCGCCAAGCCGGTCGTGCGCCGCTTCGAGGTCGAGCGCAGCCAGACGATCATGCTGGCGGTGGATGCCGGTCGCCTCATGCAGCCCGTCACAGGCGGGCTTTCCAAACTCGATCACGCCGTGAACGCGGCATTACTGCTTGCGTATCTCGCTACCAGGAGCGGCGACCTTGTGGGGCTGCTCGTGTTCGGGCGTGACATCCACACGTACCTGCCGCCCAAGAAGGGGCACCGGCAGTTCCTCGCCGTTCTTGAGGCGCTCTACTCTGTGGAGGGCAAGACTGAGGAGTCGGACTACACGCGGGCGCTCACCTATCTGTCCACGCGATTGTCGCGCCGCTCGCTGGTGGTGCTCTTCACAGACGTGGCGGGGCAAGAGCCTTCGCGCCGGTTGATCTCTGTGCTCGGCGGCCTCATGCCGCGCCATCTGCCGCTGGTCATCACGCAGCGCAATCGTGACATCGAGGCCCGTGCGCGTGCCGAGGCGCGTACGGAGTCCGAAGTGTTCGGCGTGGCAGTGGCCGAGGACGTGCTCCGCGAGAAAGCCGCGGCGCTGGGCGTGCTTGCATCCCGTGGCGCACTGGTGCTGGATGTAGACGCCGAGGAGCTCTCGGTGGCGGCGGTCAACCGCTACCTCGACGTGAAGGCGCGCGGCAAGCTGTAAGGGAGATCTCGTCGGCTAGTTGCTTTCGCGCTTCTCGGCAGACCTGCCGGGCAGCAGCACGTAGGCTGCAAGCAGCATCGCCATCGCGGTGCCTATCGCCACCTTCGTGAGCGGGTCGATCCCCAGCGGAGTCACGAATCCCTCGATGAGTCCCGCGATGATCAGCAGCGGTATCACTCCCAGCACGAGCCGCACGGCATCGCCGGAGATCGCGCGAAGCGCCTGGCCGCGTGTGAGGTCGCCCGGGAAGATGAGCGCCCCGGCAAGCAGTAGCCCTGAGGCGCCGGCCAGTACGATCGCAGGCAGTTCGATGGCGCCGTGGGGGACGATGAACGCCCAGAACTCCAGAGCGACTCCCGCTTGCCCGAAGACCCCGGCGAGCACGCCCAGCATCGCGCCGTTCATAAGCAGCGCGTATACCGTGAGCAGTCCGAAGGTCATGCCGCCGGCAAACGCCTGGAGTGAGACCTGGATGTTGTTGGTGGTGATGAGCGCCGAGAAAGCCGGACCCTGCAGCAGGACCTGGCTCGCGCTGCCGCCTTCCGGTGCGGTGGGGTCGGCCAGGACCTCACGGAACTGCTGTGGCACGATCACGCGCGCTAGCGGGTAGTTGACGTAGGTCAGCAGGTAGCCCAGCGCCACTGCGCCGAACAGCATCAGTGCGGCTAGGGCGATGGGGCGCGCGTGCTTGCGGATGAGACGCGGATAGCCGGTCGCGAGAAAGCGCCACACGGCGGAGAGCCGGCGCGGCGAGCTGCCGTAGAGCTCCCCGTGAGCGGAAGCGATCAGCCGGTTGAGGTAGACGGTGGTCTCGCTGCTTGCGAAGTGCGTCTGTGCGTAGGCCAGATCAGCGGCCGTGCGGCGGTAGTCCTCATGCATCGCCTTGACCTGTGCGGCGGCAAGCGAGGAGATGCCTTTCTTGCGCGTGTGCGCGACCACGGTCGCCAGGCGCTCCCACACCTCGCGAGACCCGCTGACGAACTCTCGCTCCTCCACGCCGACTCCCTTGTCCGCAGTGCCTGACCCTATGCTAGCATTGGATGCGCAGCGCGCCGAGATGAGGACGGGCCGATGAGCACGGAGAACACCTATCGCGATCGACTTTCGGTGGAGACGCCGGAGTCCGTGGCGTTCGCCTACGACCTTGCGGGCATCGCCTCGCGCGCGGCAGCGCTGTTCATCGACACAGTGCTGGTGGGACTGCTCATCGTGGCGGAACTGCTTGCGGCAACGCTTGTCTTCTCGCTCATGGGCGAAGGGGTGCCGGATGCCGCCATCATCTGGATCTATGCGACGGTGCTCGTTCTCGGGTTCATCACCGCGTGGAGCTACTTCGTGTTGCTGGAGGTGTTGCGCAACGGCCGCACCGTGGGCAAGCGCGCGCTCGGCATTCGTGTGGTGCGCGACGACGGTGGTCGTGTGGGATTGATGGACTCCATCATCCGTAACGTCGTGCGCCTCATCGACATGCTGCCAGGCTACTACGCCATCGGGCTTGTGTCGGTGCTTTTCTCGGCGCAGAACAAGCGGCTGGGCGACATGGCCGCCGGGACCGTGGTCGTGCGGGACACAGGAGAGCTCACGCTTTCCGAGGCCGGCATGGCCGGTACTGCCCGAGAAGCCCTCGTCCGCCAGTTCTTCGCACGCCGGGCGGGGCTCACGCCGGATGCACGCTACCAGGTGGCTGCCGAGGTGCTGCGGGCGTGGGGTGAGGAGCCCGGATACTGGGACGAGCCCACCATCGCTGGCCGCCTTGCCGACCTTGCGGGCGTGCGCTCTCAAGTTGACGGGTCTGCGGTCTCCCTTTAGGGTGGACGGACGCCTACGGGCGCCTTTACCCGATCGGAAGAAGGCCTACTATGCCAGCAGTAAATGGCGACAAAGTCGCTGTCCATTACACAGGAACGCTTGACGACGGTTCTGAGTTCGACTCAAGTGAAGGCCGCGACCCGCTGGTCTTCACACTCGGCGAGGGCGAGGTCATCCCCGGCTTCGAGACCGCTGTCATGGGTCTTGAGCCCGGCAGCTCCGCCAGCATCGTGATCGCACCCGAGGACGCATACGGTCCCGTGCATCCCGAAGCCATGCAGGAAGTCTCCATGGAGCTCTTCGGCGAGGATGTACCGCCGCAGGGAGTCATCATCACCCTCGTTGCCGAGGATGGCACCCGCATGCCCGCAACGGTCGCCTCGTTCTCCGAGGACGGTGCCAGCGCGACGCTGGACTTTAACCATCCGCTCGCCGGTCAGACCCTGCACTTCGACATCAAGCTCGTGGAGATCGTCGAAGCCTAGAGCTGAGCGCAGACGTTGACGCCGGCTGTGTGCGGCACCTAAAGTAAACCACGAGTGCAAAGAGGTTTACTAAGGAGGGTGCCCGCATGCAGCCGGTTTCTCGTTCCCGCACACGGATGCTTGTCGTCTCGGCGTTGTTCGCGGCGCTGATCGCGGCTTCGGCATTCGTCGCTCTACCAGTGGGCGAGGTGCCGTTCACCCTCCAGACACTGCTTGTCGTCCTTGCCGCTCTAGTGTTGCCGCCCGCGGCCTCAGCCGGAGCGGTGGGCATCTATGTCCTCGCTGGCGCTGTGGGCGTTCCCGTTTTCGCGGGAGCAAGGGCGGGGTTGGCCGTACTCTTCGGTCCCACCGGCGGCTTTCTGTTCGGGTTCACAGCGGGCGCCTGGCTTGGCTCGGCGGTGCGCATTGCGCTCAAGGGGCATGTTGCAAGCCCGGTGGCGGACGTCGCGGCGATACTCACGGTGCTGGGCGTCACCTACCTTCTGGGCTGGATGCAGCTCTCGCTGGTGACAGGAATGGGGGGCGCGCAGGCGCTTGCGGTGGGTGTGCTGCCGTTCGTGCTCTTCGATGCTCTCAAAGGCGCAGGCGCGGCATTGGTGGCCGGAGCTCTTCGCAGGGCACAGCTGGTCTGAGCCGCACTGTCGTGTGTCAGTCTCTCCCTATAAGATAGGGTGCAAGCAGACCACAGGGAGAGTCGATGAGCCAGCCCGTCCGCTTCATCCATGCTGCAGATCTTCATCTCGACGCGCCGTTCGTGGGCGTCGATGCCACTGACGAGAGAGTCCGCCGGGCATTGGTGGAGTCCACCTATCGTGCGCTTGATGCCGTCATAGACGCGTGTATCGCAAGAGACGTGGACTTCCTTGTGATCGCCGGTGACGCCTACAACAGCAAGGACAAGAGCGTGCGTGCGCAGTTCGCTTTCCAGCGAGCCATGCAACGCCTTGCCGAGGCAGAGATCCCCGTCTATCTCTCATGGGGCAATCACGACCCCGCAGACGGGTGGTCGGCAGGCATCTCGCTACCGGAGAGCGTGCATGTCTTCTCGGCACGGGAGACCCAGCGATCGGTGTTCGAGCGTAACGGTGCTTCGTGCGCAATCTACGGCAGGAGCTTTCGAAAGGCTGCCGAGACGGAGAATCTGGCCCGCTCCTTCGTGCGGGATGCGTCGGACCGGCTTGCGGTGGGCGTGTTGCACACCAATGTGGGCGGCCACGCCGGGTACGACGACTACGCGCCCTGCTCGGCAGAGGACCTCAGGGCGGCCCGGATGGACTACTGGGCGCTTGGTCACATCCATAAACCGGAGCAACTGTTCACCGGCGCGGTCACAGTCGCATATGCGGGCTGCACCCAGGGCCTTGATCCCACGCAGACGGGCGCTCGCGGCTGCTGGGAAGTCACTCTGGACGAGAGCGGCGCACGGTCCGAGTTCATCGCCACTGCTGCTGTCATATGGGATGCCATCACGGTGGACCTGGTCGATGCGGCGGGTATCGAAGACGTCCACTCGATGCTCGCCGACGCCTGCGAGGCCGTGGCGCGCGCGGCAGACGGCAGGCCCGCCGTGCTGCGTGTGGAACTGACCGGTCGCGCCGAGGTGCATACAGAGCTCGCCCGTCCGGGTGTGCTGCGTGACCTCACCGACGAGGTCCGGGCCGAGGCCATGGACGGTACACCGTGGGTGTGGGTGGACCGGATCCTGGACCGTACCCGTCCCGCTATCGACCTCGACCAGTTGCGCGCATCCGAGGAGTTCGCAGGCGACCTTGTCCGGATGGCGGACGGCCTGCTGGCAGACCCTGTGGCTGCCGCGGAGATCGTGGCAGAACTCATCGGACCCGTCCTCGAGAAGGGCGGCACCGACCTGGCCGCGCCCGATCCTGCAACGGTCATCGCAGCGGCGCGCGATCTGGCGCTCGATCGCCTTCTGGCCGAGGAGGACCGATGAGACTCCGGCGCATAGAAGCGGTGCGGTTCGGGCGTCTGAATGACGCCACTCTCGGCGATCTGGGGGACGGGCTGACCGTCGTGGAGGGGCCGAACGAGGCGGGGAAGAGCACGTTCACCGCGCTTGTACGTCATGTGCTGTACGGGTTTCCCACCGCTCGCGAGAAGGAGCGCAGCTACCACACGGCCGCAGGCAAGCGGCAGGGCCGCCTGTTGTTCGAAGACGAGGGGTCGCGCTGGGTCGTGGAGCGCACTGAAGGGCCGCATGGCGGCCCGGTGGAAGTCCATGCCCTGGACGGCGTCGCCCGCCCTGCGATTCTGGACGAGGTGTGCGCCGGAGTGAGCCCGCTCGCGTTCAAGGTCGTGTTCGGCTTCGGGCTTGATGAGATGGCCCACATCGAGAGCCTCAGGGGTTCGGATGATGACATCATCGCTCGCCTCTACGCTGCAAGCGCGGGCCTGATGGTGAGCCCGCACGACGTCCGGACCACGCTGGACAAAGAAGCTGAGGACCTGTTCACGGCGCGCGGCAAGACCAAGCGCGCCAACGTGTTGCTGGGCGAGATCCGTGAGACACGCACCGCGTTGCGCTCGCTTGAGGAAGAGGCAGCGTCGTTCGTGGCTGACCGTGCCCGATTGACCGAGCTCGACGAGTCTTTGGCCGAGGCGCGCGCGTCGCGAGACGAGCACCGTTCGGCGTACTCCGAGGTGGGACGTGCCGCAGAGCGGCTTGCTGAGCGCATAGAGCGCATCGAGGCGTTGGAACAAGAACTCGTCGGCCTCCGGGCGGAGCTCAAGACCGCGCTGGAAGCTCGTGAGACGACGGCGCCGGATGAGCGTATCCTCTCGGCGCTTCCCGAGCTGGAGGCGCTGATCGAAGATGCCTCAGCGCACGCGCAAGGGCGGACCGACCTCCGGGATGCCGAGTCAGCCCTCGCTCAGGCGCAGCGCCGTCTCAGCGACGCGGTGGCGAAGAGCGGGAGAAGCACCGAGCAGCTGCTGGCGATCGACGCCGGTCCGGAGGCGGCCGGGGCGATCGATGCCGCTCGCAACGACCTGAACCGCATGGAGGTCGAACTGGACAACCGTGGCCGCGAACTGGAGCGCGCGCAGATGAACGCGGCGGAGAACTCCAAGTACGTGATCGCCGCACGCCGCAACGCGGGCATCGACGGTCCCGGAGACCCCCGTGAGATGCTTGCCGAGCGTTACGCCGCACTCGAAGCACTGGAGGCTGGACGGCCGGCTGCAGGAAGCCCCGGCGGCTTGGATGCGCCTGCACTCGTGCTGCTCGTCTCGGGGATCGTGGCTGTTGTGGCCGGGCTGTCGCTCACCGAGTATGTGGCGGTCGGTATCGGGGTCGTGCTGATGGCCGCGGGCGTGTTCTTCGTCCTGCGCCGGCGCGCTTCAGCCGGTCGTGTCGAGGACGCTCCTGCCGCGGCGTTGGACGTGCTCGACCTCTCCGTCGCTCCCACAGGGATGGAGCTGGCCCGGATCCGACGTCTGCTCGATGCATGCCGCTCTGCTCTAGCCACCGACGATGATGCGACGCGGGGAGTCGCCGAGGCGACCCGCGAGCTCGACCTGGCTCGCTCCACGCTGAGCGCGCGTATGACGCTGTGGGACCGCTGGCTGGATTTCGCAGGACTCGGTGCCGGCATCACTCCCACGGATGCGTCACACACCCTGGGGGTGGTGCGAGAGGCACTCAATCTCAAGGTGGCGGTGGACGATGCCGCCGAGACGGTGGAACGGCTACGGGCGCGCCTGGACAGCTACGCCTGCAAGCTTGCCGGTGTTCTCGGCAGGTTCACCGAAGTCGTTTCTGAGCCATGCGAGGACGATGTCCCGCTGTTGGTGGGCAAGGCCCGGCAGGCCAGCGCAGACGCCCGCAAGGCGCTTGCGGCGCGTGAGGATTCGGAGCGCCTCGCCGGGGAGCTGAGCACACGGATCAGCGTGGCGGAGCAGAAGGCTGCGCATGCGAAGGAAGATGCCACCGTCATCCTCCAGAGGTGGAGCGTGAGTGACGGCGATTCGCTCGAGGCTATCGCGGAGCGCGAGCGTCTCACACTGGAAGATGCCGAGCGTGCGCATGACACGCTCGCCGATGAGCGCTCGCGCCTCGACGAGCGCCTTGCCGAGCGCACGCGAGAGGCCCGTGGCGGTGAGTTGAGGCTGGAGCTCTCCGGTTTGACCGAGCGCCTCCAGCAGACCGCCGAGGAGTACGCGGTACTCCGCACGGCGGCCCGCATGATCGGCGTGACCCAGGAGCGATACGAGCGCGAACGCCAGCCCGAGGTAGTACGTGGTGCGCAGGAGGTCTTCCGCTGTATCACAGGTGATCGCTATGTGGGACTCACGGTGCCCATCGCTGGCGGGGCGGTCGAAGTCTTCGACGCCCGTGCCGAGGCACGGACCTCCGAGCAGCTTTCGCGTGGCACCGCCGAGCAGATGTATCTTGCGCTACGGCTTGGTCTTATCGGTCAGCTGGACGACATCGGGCGCGGTCTGCCTGTACTCATGGATGACGTTCTTGTGAACTTTGATCCTGAGCGCCGTCGCGGTTCTGCCGAGGCCATCGCCCGCTTGGCCGACCGTCGTCAGGTCGTCTTGTTCACATGCCACCCTGAGACGGCCGAGCTGTTCGCCTCGGTCCGTCCCGATGTCACCCGGATCACGCTGGACCGTTGCTGACGGGTGCATGCTGAGTGCGGGCGAACACGGTGTCCCATTCCACGCGACCGGTCTTGGCCATGAAGTAGCCCAGAGTCAGCACGGAGCCGATGGTGACCGCTAGCCCGGTGAGTCCCTCGAAGAAGAAGCTGTAGCTGAACAGCACGAGGAACACGAACTGGCTGAGTGCGATCTCTCTTAGCGCCGGACCTGAACCCAGCACCAACCTCAGGTAGCCCACGCACAGCGCGACGGACGTTACCGACGTGATGGCGAATGCGATGTTGATGTCGACGCGGTCCACAAGGTACGCGAACAGCAGATGGAAGGCGAAGAACCCGGCGGCCAGAAACGCGTAGTTCACCGGGTGCACTTTGATGTGTTGCGTGGCGGTGAGCAACACCAGGGCTGCGAAGTAGAACAGCAGCGAGACCGGGGCGAACAGCGATATCCGCGCCGCCAGCGGCCCGGGGTTCATCGGCCGGGGCATCAAGAGCGCTATCGGACGTCCGCTCACCAGGCTGTCGTAGCTCCAGGTCAGCGTCTTTCCGTCGCTGGCATCGTTGATAGCGGTAGGGGAGACGGCGTCATCGGGGAAATCCACGTCGCCGAAGTCTGTGTTCATCGTCAATGTGAAGTCCTTGATCACGCCTACGCCGTCTTTGACCGGGACGTAGCGCCATTGGTCGACGCCGTTGGTCGTGTAGCCGGTGCCAACCACGGTGCTCGCGCCGGGCGCGATGTCAAAAGCGGCCACCGCGTTTCCCTCGGCGTAGCTGACGGGCACCTCGTCACCGTTCACGGTCACAACAAACCCGTCGTAGATTCCGTCGGGTGTAGGGAATGTGAAGTCCATGCGGGCACTCACGGTCTGCGATGTGGGGTTCTGCAGCCGGTACTGAGCGGAGAAGTCCACCGCGTACGTGGCATACCACAGAAGGCCCTTCTTGCGTTGGTCGAGGTCGAAGGTGGTATCGATGGTCGTCGCGTCGGGTTCGAGCACTTGCCGGGCAGTCTTGTCGGTCGCTGAGAGACTGAACGTGGGCACGTACTGCGTCTGCGGCTCGCCCCACAACCCTCCGACCTTGTCGTAGAGCGCGACATCGGTGTCATTCGTCCTGAAATCGACGGATGCCGCCAATACGACCCATGCGCCTGCGGCCAGTACGAAGATGAGTGCGATCGCGATCAGTCGTGGAACGGTCACGTGTGCCTCCCTCTATCGTGGACTCCTTCTTTGAGTCTGGGGGAGGCACGTTGCGCGGGAGTGGCAGCCACATGCCGCCTTGGCTACAGATCGAATCCGCGCGAGAGTCGTTAGTCGTCGATCGCGGGAAGCCTGAGGGTGAATGCAGAGCCGCCGTGGGGGAGGTTGCCAGCGGTGATCGTTCCGGCGTGTGCCTGCACGATGGCATGCACTATCGCAAGCCCCAGTCCCGCGCCGCCGGTGGAACGGTCCCGGCTGGCCTGGGCGCGGTAGAAGCGGTCGAACAGGTGAGGCAACGCGTCTTCGGGGATACCCGGCCCTTCGTCGAGGACGCTCAGCGTCGCGAACCCGTTCTCGCGTGAAAGGACGATGGTGATCGCACCGCCCTTGGGTGTCATGCGCGAAGCGTTGTCCAGCAGATTGCCCACGACCTGTTGCAGGCGGTCCGAGTCTCCCAAGACGGTGGGTCCCTCTCCCGCTATGGTGACCGAGACGCCCCTCCCGTCAGTGAGTGGCTCGAGGCTCTCTGCGGCTCGCTCGGCGATCACCCGGAGGCGTACCCGCCTCAGCGGCAACTCACCGGTGGCACCTTCGATGCGCTGCAGCGTGAGGAGGTCGTTGGCCAGTCTGCCCAGGCGGTCTGACTCGCGCACCATCGTCTCGAGGAACCGGCGTTCGTCGTCGGCCGGAACGTCGCCCTCAAGCAGCGTCTCGGCAGCTCCACGTATCGCGGTAAGCGGGGTGCGGAGCTCATGGCTGACGTCGGACACGAAACGCGTTGTCCGCAACTCCTCGTCCTTGAGTTCTCGCACGACACGCTCTACCTCGTCGCCCATGGCGTTGAATGCTTCGGCCACGGCCCGGGTCTCGAGCGATCCCATGGGTGTGGCTCGCACGGAGTGGTCTCCGGCGGCGAAAGCCTGCGCCCCGTCGCTCAAGTCGCGCAACGGCGCGGAGAGCCAGCGGGCGAGCAGCTCGGTCAGTGCGAATGTGACGCCTACGAATAGTAAGACTACGACAAGCAGTCGGGTGCGATACGTCTGAAGCAGCGTGACGATCGAGAAGGTGGTGGACGAGGAGTAGGCAACACCCACCACGGTTCCGTCGTGGATGATCGGTTCTGCGATGTAGAGTGCCACGCGATCACTTGCGGTCACACGAGTGGCGGCGCCATAGTCGCCGGCAAGCGCGGTCTGGATCTCGGAGAGCTCTCCGTAGGCCTCGCCGACACCGTCGTCACCTGCGGAGTCCACGAGCGCGACCCCCTGGGCGTCAAGCACACGGACTCGCGAGAAGATGTCAGGCCCGGCGGCTTGTAGCGCAGTGGTCAATCCGTCCGTCTCGGCGGAGGAAAGCCGTCCGTCCCCCATGTAGGCTTCCGAGACGATCTCGGCCACGATGAGCGACTCGGTGTGGAGCCGCTCTTCGAGTTTGCGCAGCGCGAAGCCCTCGAGTTCTTTGAGGAAGTAGGCGGACAGCCCTGCCGCCGACGTGACGGCGACGATCAGGAAGGCTGCAAGCAGCCGGGTCCGTATGCGTGTTCGGCCAGGGGAGCGCACGGGTTACTCGGCGATGCGGTAGCCGTAGCCGCGGACCGTCTCGATGACGGCCGGGTCCACGCCCGCCTTCTCAAGTTTGTCGCGCAGCCGCTTCACATGCGTATCGACGGTCTTGGTCTCTACCACGTACTGCCATCCCCACGCCTGCCGGAGCAGCTGCTCGCGAGAGAGGACCTTGCCTGCATGATGCATGAGACATGCGAGGAGCTCGAACTCGCGCGGCGTCAGGTCGATCTCGTTCTCGCCGAAGTGTGCCTCGTGAGAGCCTTCATCAAGCAAGATGCCCGATGCGCTTATGGGGCCGTCTTCGTTTGTGGCTTCTTTGGTGGAGCGACCCGCAGATCGGCGCAGCAGCGCCTTCACCCGTGCAAGCAGTTCCCGTACCCCGAACGGCTTGGACAGGTAGTCGTCTCCACCGATCTCAAGCCCTACGACCTTGTCGAGCTCGGTGTCGCGCGCCGAGAGGAACAATACCGGCACGTCGCCGCTGGCGCGTAGCTTTCGGCAGACCTCGTAGCCGTCAGTCCCGGGCAGCATGATGTCGAGGACGACAAGGTCGAACTCGCCGGCCTCGGCAAGAGAGAGCGCCTGGTCACCATCTTCTGCAATGGTTACCTCGTAGCCCTCCTTGCGAAGGTTGTACGATACGAATTGCAGAATCGACTGCTCGTCGTCCACGACGAGGATCTTTGCTGGTGTCGCCGTCATCGGACCTCCGTTTGGTCGGTTGCGGGCGTCTTGGGCGATGATAGCATCGAGATATGCTTGCTGGCTGCCGTGTTGCTGCTCCGTAACACGGTCCACATGGAAGAAAGGCAGACGATGATCCTCGCCGTTGACATAGGAAACACCCAGACAGTCCTTGGTTTGTTCGAGAATGCGACCCTGGGCGGGCACTGGCGGATCTCCACGGATGCCACGCTCACAGCCGATGAACTGCGCCTGCGCATAGGCGGGCTTCTCGGCCTGGATGGCCTCAGCTGGGAGTCCATCCATCGCGTGGTCATCTCATCAGTGGTGCCGGCACTCACGGTGGCCTATGAGGAGATGGCCGAGCGGGCCACCGATAGCGAGCCCATGGTGATCGGGCCCGGCGTGAAGACGGGCATGCCCATCCGCTACGACAATCCCCACGAGGTGGGCGCCGACAGGATCGTGAACGGCGTGGCTGCATATGCCGCACTTGGCGGGCCTGTTGTGGTCGTTGACTTCGGCACAGCGACCACCCTTGATGTCATCGATGCGAGTGGTGCGTATCTGGGCGGGGCCATCGCGCCCGGCGTGGAGACGAGCGCAGAGGCGCTGTTCAGTCGTGCGGCCAGGCTCGCCAAGGTGGATCTGGAAGCTCCCGACAAGGTCATCGGCACAAACACCCGGGCGTCTGTGCAGGCAGGTCTCGTGCTGGGTGAAGCGGTCATGGTCGACGGTCTCGTCCGCCGGATATGGGAGGAGCTGGGCACACCGTGCCCGGTCATCGCGACCGGTGGCCTGGCCGAACAGATGACCCCGCTCTGTCAGACGATAGGGCACGTTGACGCGGACCTCACCCTCAAAGGACTCATCGCGATATACGAGCGCAACGCATAGCCACGATTCTGGTATAGCGTTTGCTCTCCGAGACCAGGAACGACTGCGCCATCACTTGGGCTTGAGAAACGTTTCACGTTGTCTAAGGATGGCCCGAATGGTACTATCCACGGTGTTCAGGCAAGCGGGCATATGTGTGTGACCGGCGTTCTCTCGGCGATCACTCTGCCCGATACCTCTGTGCTGTGACCTGTTGGATCAACAGTGGGCAGACGCATGTCTGCAGCGAGGAGTGATCGAGTGAACAAGAGGGCGAAGCAGCGCCTCATCGGCGTGACAGCGCTCATAGTCATCGCCGTCGCGGGTCTCATCTTCTATACGAGCCAGGGCTCCGGCGCGGGTGCGTACAAGAAGACGGTCGCGGAAGTCGCGGCGGATGAATCACTGGTGGGTCAGCAGGTACAGGTCAGCGGTCCGGTTATCGCCGGCTCGTGGATCCCCGGCTCCAGCCCCCTTGAATTCGAGATCAAAGACCAGGAAGCCACTGATGACTCCACCTTGCGGGTCATCTGGGACGGTCCTGTCCCAAGCGCGTTCGGTGACGGTACCATCGCCATCGTCAAGGGCGTCATCGGCGAGGACCGAGCGCTTACCGCAAGTTCACTCATCACGCAGTGCCCGTCGAAGTACGCATCGGCCACCGGTGCACTGTCTGTTGCCGACCTCGCGAACCAGTCCGGTGAGATCGAGGGGAACTACATCAAGGTGACCGGTTACGTGGTTGCCGGATCAGTGCAGGGCGCCGACGCAGCCGAGCGATTCTCGATTGCGGATGACGTGAGCGGGGAAGCCCCGGTTGCGGTCTCTTTCAGCGGGGCACTTCCTGAGGGTATGGACGATGGCTCGAAGGTCGTGATCGGCGGGAAGCTGGGCGCGGACGGTATGTTCGCAGCCGACGAAGTGGCACTTGACGAAGCAGCTCAGTAATCCGGCGACCGCGACGGTCGTTCGAGAAATGGAGTGACGCATGGGTCTGTCTGGTCTGGGTAACATGCTCCTCGCGCTGGCGAGTATCTGCGCGGTAGCCTCTATCGGCTTCATCGCATTAGGAATGCGCACCAAAGATGGCGAGGGCATGGTCAAGATAGGCCACTACCTCACCTACGGTGTGTTCGGTTTCACTTCAATGGCAATGGTTCTTCTCGCTGCCGCTTTCCTGGGCGAGAACTTCACGCTGGAGTACGTGGCGTACAACCATCCCACGAAGGTGGGCGCATGGGCATGGCTCTATCGCCTCTCCGGACTGTGGGCCGGTAGGGAAGGCTCGCTTTTGTTCTGGGAGTGGATACTTGCGATCTACGCCGCGTTCGTGGCCCGCAAGTTCATCGACAAGAATGACAGGCTTGGCAGCGTGGCACTGGGCATCATCAACTTCGTCCAGGTGTTCTTCCTGGCCGCTCTGTTCATCAAGCTCAACAACCCGTTCCAGGCGCTCGATCCTTCATACATCGACGCAACCGGAAAGCTGCTGATCGATGTAGCGATGAACCCGTTGCTGCAAAATCCGTGGATGCTCTCGCATCCGCCGACCCTGTTCATCGGGTACGCGGGCCTTACCGTGCCCTTTGCGTTCGCACTTGCTGCACTCATCACCGGTGACACCTCGAGTCACTGGGTCAAGATCTCAGACCGGATCACGGTCTTCTCCTGGCTGCTTCTGGGCATCGGTATCGGCCTTGGATCGGTCTGGGCCTATGTTGAGCTGGCTTTCGGTGGTTACTGGGCATGGGACCCGGTGGAGAATGCCTCGCTGCTCCCCTGGCTGACGGGTGTGGCACTGCTGCACTCCATGACCGTCTATCGAAGGCGTGAGGGCTTCCGCACCTGGACGATCTTCCTTGCCGGCCTGACGTTCGTGTTGGTCTTGCTCGGCACTTTCATCACACGTTCGGGTGTCGTCTCATCCGTTCACGCATTCCAAGAAGACATGCTCTCGTTCTGGCTGTTCATCTTCATGATGGCAGGCTCCATGATCGCGATCATCGCCGGCCTCATCTACCGCCGCAAGGACCTGGGTGGAAGCGAGACGTTCGACCGCCTCATGTCCAAAGAGGGCTCTTATTACTTCAACAACCTGATCATGACCATCGCGGCCCTGCTCGTGGCGTACCTGACCATCAGCTCCGCGTTCAACAGTTGGCCGCTCGCATGGCTGACCTCCTGGTGGCCCGCAGCAGGCAAGACATTCGGTGCGGCGACCTACGATACCCTGGCGCGACCCATCGGCATCTTCTACATCCTGGTGATGTCGGTGTGTCCGATCCTGTCCTGGGGCGGCGGTGAGCCCGGCTCGTTCTTCAAGCGGGCGAAGTGGCCGCTCGCGGGTGCGGGGGTCCTGAGTGTGGGCCTGCTGGCGCTGTGGTGGTTCGATATGGTGCCGTACTTCCAGCAGACCGTGGACGGCATGAGCCTGAGCGTGACCAACGTCATCGCCGTCATAGGCCTGCTGACAGCCGCCCTTGCTATCGCTCTGCCCATCTACCTGTTCATCGAGGGTGCGCGCAAGCGCTCCTCGGCCAAGGGTGAGAGTTTCAGCAAGGCGCTGTGGTGGGTCATCACCAAGCCGCGCACTCAGTCGGGCGGCTACCTGACGCACCTTGGCATGGGCGTGATCCTGGTTGGCCTGATCGGATCTACGATGTACGTACAAGCGTTCAACACCACACTCGCCCAGACCCCGGGTGCTCAGCTACAGGCGGGCAAGTACGCGTTCCAGTTCCAGGCGCTTGACGAGGCGACCGAGGCCAACGGCGATGTCAGCTACACAGCCACGCTCGATGTGGTCCGTGAAGGGAAGATCATCGATACGATCAAGCCGCACCTCGTGTTCCCGATCCAGTTGCAGAGCCAGAACCAGTCGACGCAGAAGGTGGACATCACCATCAGTCCCGTGAAGGACATCTTCGTCTCGTTCGCAGGACTGGATCAGGCGGGTAACCTCGCGCTTACGGTGAAGTTCTTCCCGATGCAGGTGTGGGTCTGGACGGGCTTCATCCTCACGATCATAGGATCAGTGTTGGCTGCGTGGCCGAAGCGTCGCAAGCTTGCGGCGGCCTAGGCAGCGCTATGGGAGAGACGCCTCTTACAGGTAACGCATTGGAGGTCCGGGGTCTTACCCGGGCCTTCGGTGCGCGCAAGGCTCTGGACAAGGTCGACTTTGATCTTCCTGAAGGAGCGTTTCTATCGATTTTCGGCCCCAACGGCGCCGGAAAGACGACGCTGGTCAAGATACTGACTACGCTGCTGAATCCTTCGGCAGGTAGTGTGAGGGTGTGCGGACTCGACGTCGTGACCGACGCGGTGGAGCTACGGCACAAGATAGGCCTCATCAGCCACAACCCGCTGCTCTATGCCGATCTGACCGCCGAGGAGAACCTCCTGTTCTTCGCCGAGATGTATGGCATCCCCGACGCGGAAGAGCGGGTGCGCGAGCTGCTTGAGAGCGTGGAACTGGATCACCGGCGCCTTGATCTGACGCGCACGTTCTCTCGCGGGATGCTCCAGAGGCTCTCTATAGCCCGCGCTCTGCTGCACAGGCCGGATATCTTGTTCCTGGACGAGCCGTACTCCGGGCTGGACCCCCACGCGATGGACATCCTTGATACGCTTATCGCGCAGATCCGGGGGGAGCATACCTTCGTCATGATCAGCCACGACCTATCAAAGGGTCTTGAGCTGTGCTCGCATGCGCTCATCCTGGCAAACGGCAAGGTGGTCATGTTCGACGAGCGGGATGCCATCGACGAGGCGGCGTTCCGTGAGACGTACAGGGCTACCGTGGGGATGGGGGTGGCCTGATGGCGAGTGCAAGCTGGCGTCAGTTCAAGGCCATACTGCGCAAAGACCTCGTCATGGAGATGCGCACGCACGAGATGATCACTTCGATGGGCCTGTACGCCATCCTCACGATGGTCGTCTACCAGATCGCCCTGACAGAGGCCGGAGAGGCGCTTGACGTCCGCCTGGTCATGCCGGGTCTCATCTGGGTCGCATTCATCTTCATGTCGCTGCTTGGCCTGAACCGGTCCTTTGTGCACGAGAAGGACCAGGGTTGCATCGATGCACTTTTGCTCTCGCCGGTCGATCGCCCGGTCATATTCTTTGCGAAGTTCTCCGGCAACCTGCTCTTCCTTCTGGCGGTCGAGGTGCTCTCGCTGCCGGTGTTCGCGTTTCTGTTCTTGCAGGGCCGAGAGGGGATATCCAACCCCATCTGGCTGCTTGGCGTGGTGATGCTGGCTGCCTCGGTGGGCATATCGGGCGTCGGCACGCTGCTCGCTACCATGACGGTGAACACTTCGGGCAAAGATATCTTGCTTGCGGTCGTGTTCGTGCCGCTGATGTACCCGTTGCTTAGGGCCGCAGTGGGCGCGACGTTCGCTGCCGTCATCGGCGGCCCCGGTTCTATTGAGACCTTCTGGTCTTGGATGGCGTGGGTAGCGGGATTTGACGTAATAATGCTGCTCGTGGCCTTCGGGCTCTACGAGTTCGTGATCGGCGCCTAGGCGCCCAGGGAAGGAGAGTCCTTGAACCGCACTAAGATCGCGAGACTCATGCTGGCGCTGGGCGGTGTCCTCACTACCGCCGCGTTCTTCATGACGTTCTTCTGGGCGAACGCCAGTACGTTCCCCGATGGCCGGATTGACTTCGGACAGAAGATCTTCTACTTCCATGTCCCTGTCGCTGAAGCATCGTTCCTCGTGTTCTTCTTCACGGCGTTTTATGGCGTGAAGTTCCTCATGACTAAAGACCGCCGCTTCGACACGCGTGCGAAGATAGCGACCGAGGTGACCCTGCTGTTCGTTCTGCTGACGATGGCCACGGGCATCTTGTGGACGAAAGTCGCGTGGGGTGTATGGTGGCTGTGGGAGCCAAGGCTCACCACGTACTTCATCCTGACGCTGCTCGTCATCGCGTACTTCGTTCTTCGCAATTCCGTGGAAGACGAGGAGCGCAGAGCGGTCTACGCTTCGGCGTTCGGTATTCTCGCGTTCATCGACGCGCCGATCTCGTTTTTCATCACCCGCTGGGCGGAGTCGGTCCATCCGGTGGTTCTGGCCGGCGGGGAAGGAAGCGGCCTTGAGACACCGATGCTGATCACGTTCATCGTTGCCCAGGTCGGTATGTTGATGCTGGGCTACGCGTTCTATGAGATGCGGCTTCATGAAGAGGAAATCAAAGAGCGCCTCGAAGCGCTCAAAGTCACGGTTGGAGGCTAACACCATGCAGGATATCTACTCGCAGGTCATGCCCCAGGCGCCTTACGTCGTCGTGGCGTACGGACTCATCTGGGTCGGTCTGATCGGTTACGTCGCTCTGGTGTTCTCTCGGCTGAAGAAGATCGAGAAGGAGATATCAGTCGTCGAGTCTGCAGTGAAGCGTCGCGAGAAGTCCGAGTAACAAGTCTCTAGCCGGTCCAACAGGGAGGTCACAGCGTGGAGCAGTTCTCTATAGTCGCGTTCTGGTTTGCGACCGTGCTCTATACCGCTGCCACCGTGCTCTACGGATACTGGTTCCTCAGTAAGCGTCGAGCGTATTCGTGGTACGCCACGTTCCTGACAGGCGCGGGATTCCTGTGTCATACGCTGTCGATCTATGCGCGTTCCCGGTCGACGCAGGGCACGCTGCTGGACGGTTCGAACACGCTTATTCTCCTTGCGTGGGCGCTGGTGCTTCTTTACTTCATCATGGAGCACCTCATCAAAATCAAGGTCTATGGGACCGCTCTCGTGCCCGCTTCGGTGGTCATGATGACGGTGTCGCAGGTGCTTCAGGCCACCGGCAAGGGCGTGGTGGTCGCCTCGCCACTGGTGGAGAACTGGAAGGTGGGGATCCACGTTGCGCTGATTACCTTCAGCAACGCGGGATACCTGATCGGCGCTGTAGCAGCGCTTGCCTACGTCTTGCAGGAGCGGCAGCTCAAGAGCCATAAGACCAACGTGCTGTTTCGCAGGCTTCCGCCGCTTGGGGCTATCGACACGCTCGCCAGGCGAGCCATCGCGTTTGCGTTCCCGGCATACACCGGCGGGCTGCTTCTGGGCGTGGTCCGTGCGATAGAGACGGATCCTCCCGGCTGGTGGGCCGATCCGCGTGTCGTGTTGGCGGGTCTGGTCTGGTTGATCTTCGGCACGTATCTGTTCATGCGGTATCGCGGAAGCAGCTCGGCAAAGACCACCGCGACCATTGCGCTTGTCGGAGCTGTTGTCGTCGTCATCCTGGCGGTCGTCGCGCGCACCGTGCCCGCCGGTTTCCACATCTTCGGGATATAGGACTGATGTGCTGATATGAGTCGCGATTACACTACACGCTACTACCCCGTCTACCTCGACCTTGGCGAGAAGCTCGCTGTGGTGGTGGGTGGCGGCGCAGTGGCTGCCCGCAAGATCCGGACGCTGGTGGAATACGGCGCCCGCGTTGTCGTGGTGGCTCCGGAGGTCGTTGACGAGCTTGAGCAGATGGCGACCGAGGGCCTGGTAGAGATCCAGAGGCGTGGCTACGTGAGAGGCGACCTGGACCAGGCGTTTCTCGTGGTTTGCGCTACTGATTCCGAGGAGACCAATCGTGCCGTTTACGACGAGGCCCAGCAGCGAGGCTGCCTGGTGAATGTCGTGGACGTCCCTGAACTGTGCAACTTCATCGTGCCTTCCATCGTGAGACGCGGTCAGCTCCAGCTTGCGATCTCAACAGGCGGGGCTGCACCCACAGTGGCCAAGCGGCTCCGTCGTCATGTGGAGGACCACGTCGGCCAGGAGTGGGGCCCCTATATCGAGCTGCTCGGCGAGGTCCGTACGCTGGTGATGGAGCGGGTCCCGGGCGGCGAGCTTGTCCGCAAGCCCATCTTCGAGGCCATCGGCGCCTCCGATCTGCTTGAGCGGATTCGGGCAGGCGTGCATCCGAGCGCCGAAGACGTGTACGCCGAGTTTGTGGGGGGTGACCAAGCGTGACCGCTCCCGGTTCGGTGG
>JAFGVD010000015.1 GCA_016938135.1 Coriobacteriia bacterium | reverse complement strand
CGTGGGGAACTCCGGACATCATCCACGTGCAGGCGCTCTGGCCGGCCGGGTTGATCGCGCGCGCTATCAGCCACCGCTACGGCATCCCATACGTGGTCACCGAGCATTCCGAGGAGTACCTGGCGCAAAGCGAGCGTCGCCTTGTGCGAACGCCGGGGATGCTGCCGTTTGTCCTGCGGCCGCTCGCTCGGGGCGCGTCGCGCACGATCGCTGTCAGCTGTTTCCTCGGGGACCGGCTGGTCGAGCTTGGGCTGGCGCGCGAGCCGCTGGTGATCCCCAACGTCGTCGCGGAATGCGTGCCGGCGGCCGGTGTCGTCGCGTCGCCCAAGATCATGGCGCACGTCTCGGTGATGGGTCCTGCCAAGAACCTGCCGGCGCTCTTGCGCGCAATCGCGATCCTGCGTGAGCGGCGCTCGGACTTCGTGCTGTGCCTGGCTGGCGACGGCGAGCAGCGTGCCGCGGCCGCGGCCCTCTCGGCAGAGCTTGAGCTGGGCGATTCCGTGGAGTTCCTAGGCCAGAAGTCCGCCGACGAGGTGCGTGAGCTCTTCGCTCGTTCGGCGTTCGCCGTCATCAGCAGCACGCACGAGACTTTCTCCGTGGTGGCTGCCGAGTCGCTCATGTGCGGGCGCCCGGTCCTTTCCACCCGCTGCGGCGGGCCGGAGGAGTTCATCACCCCGGAGGTCGGCCGCCTGGTGGCCGCAGGGAGCGCTGCGGCGCTTGCCGAAGGCCTCGACTGGATGCTCGACCATCACGCCGAGTATGACCCGCAGGCGCTTCACGAGTATGCTTCTAAGCGATTCTCGCCCGATGTCGTCGCCAAGCGGATCCTTGAGGTCTACCGGAGTGTCCTTGATGCCTGAGTCGCCGCGTTTCTCGGTAACCATACCGGCGTACAACGCCGCTTCCACCCTTGCCGAGACGGTCGCTTCGGTGCAGGCGCAGACGTTCGCAGACTGGGAGCTCGTCATCGTCGATGACGGCTCCACCGACGACACCCGGGTGCTGGCCGAGGGCTTCGCCAGTGCTGACCTGCGCATCCGCGTGATCTCGCAGCAGAACCGCGGCTCGGGCGGCGCGTACAACACGGCAGTCCGCAACGCACGCGCCGACCTGCTGGTGATGCTCTCGGCGGACGACCTTCTCCTGCCCGAGCACCTCGCGACCATGGATGCGTTCATCGCCGAGAACCCCGACGCCGCAGTCTTCACATGCGGCGGCTGGTACGAGTACGAGGACGGACATCTTGAGCCGTCCACGCTGCATGAGAGCTGGGCGAGCCCAGACGAGTGCACGCTGTCAGACTTGCTTGTGGCGTGCTTCTACAACATCGGAGCGGTCTACTCGCGCGGCGTGTTCGACTCGGTCGGAGGGTTCCGGGAGGACCTCTATGCCGAGGACTACCTGTTCTTCCTGCAGGCTCTGGCTCGCGGTTTCCGTCATCGCAGGGTGGCCGAGCCGCTCTCGGTGCATCGGCGCAACGCCGCGCAGAAGTCCGCGTCTCATGTGAAAGTGCGCCGCGCGGACATCTCCACGCTTGAGATAATGCTGCGAAGCGGACTACTCGGCGAGGCGGAAGTCGCGCTCGCGAGGCGTGTGATCTCCCATCACCGGCGGACCATCGCTGTGAGGCTAGCGCTCTCGACGATCATGGGGCAGGAGCGCTCTTCCCGTCTGATCGATCGCCTGATGGGAAGGGGCGCATCGTGAAGGTCCTTCTCGATTGCCGCATGGCCACATGGTCGGGTGTGGGCAGGTACACGCGCGGCCTGGTTTCCGGACTAGCGGCTGATTCCGATCTTGATCTGGTTCTTGTGGTGGCCGAGGATGCTCCGGTCTTCCCGGTCGCCACGCGCAAGATCACGGCGGTCTCTGGAGGCTTCTCGGTCATGGGCATGTTCGAGCTGGCATCCATCATCCGGGCGGAATCGCCGGATCTGGTGCACTGCCTTCACTTCCCCACGCCCGTGCGGACGTCTGCGCCGCTGGTGGTCACGCTCCACGACCTCACGCCGCTCGTGATGCCCGAAGTCATGCCTTCAGCGGCTCGACGGCTTGTGTACAAGGCCCTGAATTCGCGTGCGGTAAGGATGGCCGAGCGGATACTGACCCCCTCCGAGGCTACAGCGCGCGATCTGGGGAAGCTGTTCCCGACGTCAGACGGCAAGATCATCGTGACACCTCTTGCCGCCGACGACTTCTCGAATGGCCCGATCGCCGAGGATACCGGGATCGATGGGCCGTACCTGCTATCTATGGGCAATACCAAGCCCAACAAGGACCTGCCGACGCTGCTCGATGCATTCGCCAGGATCGCAAGTGTCCGCCGCGATCTGCGCCTCGTGTTGGTCGGTGAGGAGCCTGCCGGGTATCTCGCGTCGAGGCTCTCCCCGGATATGTCGGGACGTGTCATGTTCACCGGGCGTGTGACCGACGACCGTCTGCGTGCCCTCTACGTTGGCACCTCCGCCTTCGTCTTCCCGTCAGTCTACGAGGGGTTCGGCCTTCCGCCGCTCGAGGCGATGGCGCTCGGCACCCCGGTGATCGCTGCCGCGGCCGCCTCATTGCCGGAAGTTGTGGGAGATGCGGCGCTCCTCGTGTCGCCCGGCGATTCGCGCGCCCTCGCCGTCTCGCTCAGGCAGGTACTTGATGACGGGTCGCTGCGTGCAAGCCTCGCCGAGAAGGGTCGCGCGCGCGCCGCGGGGTTCAGCTGGCGAGAGACTGCGCGCCAGACCGCGGCCGTCTACCGCTCAGCCATCACCGGTCGGGACTAGCCCAGGAGCTGGCTCGCAAAGAGCTTGTGGTAGGCGCCATCGCGTCCTATGAGCTCTTCGTGGGTGCCGCGCTCGATAATCTGTCCGTCGTCGATCACAAACAGCTGGTCCGCCTGGATGACGGTCGCCAGCCTGTGTGCCACGGTGATGATCGTCTTCTCGCCATGCAGCTTGGCCAGAGCTTCCTGGATGAACGTCTCCGACTCCGAGTCCAGCGCGCTGGTGGGCTCGTCGAGGATGAGGATCGACGTGTCCTCCAGGAGCACGCGGGCAAGCGCGATGCGCTGGCGTTCTCCTCCCGAGAAGCGCACGCCGCGATCCCCCAGCATCGTGTCGAGTCCTCTCGGCAGCTCGTACACGAACCCGGCGTACGCCCGCTCCACCGCATCCCGGATCTGATCGTCGGTGGGTTCGTAGTCCAGGCCGTAGACCAGGTTCTCCCTGATCGATTCGTTGAACAGCATGGCGTCTTGCGTCAGGTAGCCGATGCCTTTGCGCAGGGTCCCCACGTCGAACTGCCTGATGTCGATTCCGTCCAGGGTGATGGAACCGCTGGTGGCATCGCGCAGACGTGGAATCAGCTCCACAAGCGTCGACTTGCCTCCGCCCGAGCGGCCCACGAGTGCCGTGAGCGACCCGGCGGGAATACCCGCCGAGATGCCCCGGAGCACGGATGTCGCCTCGTCGAGTATCTCACCGTCCAGTCCTTGGGACTGTGGGTAGTCGAATGACACATCATCGAACACGAGGCTGGACTCAAGACCGTCAAAAGCGACTGAGCCCCGGTGTATCGTGTTCGCCTCGGCAGCTTCCGCTGTGGTCTGGCGCACCAACAGGAGCCCGGCCATCTTCGTGGAGATCATCTGACGTCCGGTGTTGAACTCCTTCACCTTGGCGTTCAGTCGATTGAGCACGAACAGCATAAGTCCCAGCTGCGCGAGGGTCATTCCCAGGTGAGCGATGCCTATGTACAGGGTGACGAACACCGAGAGCATCAGTAGCGGGTCAGCATAGACCTCCACGCTTGCGCCGAGGCGAGCCTGCTTCACCCGGATGTCCCTCATCGTCTCGGAGTACTCTTCGATGCGCCGCGATTCGAGGGTCTTTTGGTCGCGCATCTTCACAAGCCTCATCAGACCGAATCGCTCGACGATCTTTGCCATCATCCTCTGGTTCACATCTGCGGCGTCGATGCCGAAATCACGGATGCGCGTGATACTGTGCTTGACCACGACTGCGACCAGTAGGGCGAAAACGACCGTGATACCGGTCAGGGGGACCGAGAGCGCGATCATGATCGCGACGTAGAGCAGCATCAGAAGGGACACTGAGAGTTGCTTGACCACCCACAGGACCGCTTCGCCGGCAGCCTCGGTCTGCGTGACTGCGATGCCTACCAGATGACCGACGGGCTGGCGATCGAAGAACGAGGGGTCGGCATCAAGAACGGCGTTCAGCGTGTTCACGCGCATGCGCACGCCGATGCGGTTCGCCACGATCGCCGAATACCATGCATTGAAGTAGTACACGACCTGACGCAAGAGGATCGGGATGAACGCCAGGAGCAGCAACACCACAAGGGTCACCGGTAGGTTCAGCGCACGAAGGATGTTTGCAGCGCTCGACCAGATCACGCCTGAGCCGGTGGTGATAGCCGTCTCGCCACTCTCGGCGTACTGGAGTATCGGCAGCAGCATGGAGAGCCCGACTCCCTCGAAGACTGCGAACAACGCCGCGAGCCCTACGAGTCCGAGAATCTCCGACTTGCGGATGTTGACCATAGAGAACATTCGCCGGATGGCGTTGATCTTCAGATACTCGTTGATGAGTTCGATGACTCTCGCCAACACGACCACGTGTCCTGTTCAGGGTCCGGTAGCACCGAGCACAGTATACTCGACCTGAGCTGTCCCTCGGCCACTCGAAAGGGCGCGTGCTAGTATTGGCCGGGTTCAGTGGAGAGCACGCGTGATCAACGTATCGTTGCCTGTAATCGGTGTGCCGAGCGTCATCAAGGAGGTGTCGGGATGAGAGGATGGCAGCGCGCTACTTTCTTGTTCATCTCCACGCAAGACACCTTTGAGCCTGGCGGCGTCGAGGACCGGTGGTTTGCGCTTATGGAGGCGCTGGTCGCCCGTGGTGCGACGGTACGGTTCCTTGCTCCGCTGAACACCGAAATCGTCGAGCGTGCTCGTGAACTCGGCTTCCAGGTCGACCCCTATATGCTCGACAAGTGGAACGTCGTCCGTACGCGTTCACGACTCCGCAAGTACCTCAAGCGCTATCAGCCGTCGGTCGCGCACTCCACGGGAGCCGAGGCCGACCTGCTATTGCGCTGGGCCGCACGCCGGGTGAAGACGGTGCGCGTCGCGCACACTCTTCGACTTGTGACCGGCGGCGGACTACGGCGCACGCTTTCCATCCTGGGCAATCGTTTTGCCGCTCTTGGTCTTGGGCGGGCCAGGCTCGTTTTCGCCGAGAGCGAAGGACTCGTACAGCAGGCACTGGCGGCGGGCATACCTCAGGACCTGGTCTTGCTCGACCCGCCGGCGGCCGGCGCGGAGGACTTGCTGGCGAGCGTGGAGCAGCACCTTGCGGTATACAGGCGGCTCATCAGCGAGTAGGGCCCGCGCGGTTTGTCTGAAGCGAGCGATAGGGCAGAATGGATTTGGACACGTCACGCACAGCGTGCGTATGAAGGGTGGGGGACTCATGGCCGGCACAACTGATATCCACTTCGGGACTGACGGATGGCGTGCGGTTATCGCCGAGGACTTCACGTATGACAGTCTTCGCAGAGTGGCTGACGCGGCGGGTCGCGTGTTCGCTGCTGACGCACCCGGCGGTCTGGTGATCGTCGGTCATGACACGCGATTCGAGGCGGGCAGCTTTGCCCGCGCGGCCGCCGAGGTCCTCGCATCACACGGCCTGCGCGTGCAGGTTAGCGACCGGTACCTGCCAACGCCCGGTCTGTGCTGGTCGGTCGCGCAGGACGAGGACGCCGTAGGCGGCGTGATGCTGACGGCCAGTCACAATCCGGCGCCCTATCTGGGCTTCAAGCTGCGCATGGCCGATGGAGGCGCGTCTCCGGTGTCGTTCACGAGGCGTGTGGAGGCCGCCCTCGCAGACGAGCCACCCGTCGCCCGCGGCGAGTACGAGGTGGTCGACCTCGTGACCCCGTACCTCTCGGCTCTTGGCACGTTCGTTGACGGCGACGCTATCGCCAAAGCGGGCCTGCGTGTCGCGGTCGACCCGCTCTACGGGGCCGGCCAGGGCTATCTGGCGCAAACGCTGCGCTCCTTCGGCGTTGAGGTGACCGAGATACACCATGAGCTCAATCCCGGCTTCGGCGGCCTTCACCCCGAGCCGATCCCCCCGCACATCGATGAGGTGCGCGAGCTCGTGAAGCGTGAGGGTCTCGACGCCGCGTTCATCACCGACGGCGATGCGGATCGCATCGGTGCGGCCGATCGAAACGGCGCGTTCGTGAACCCGCACCGCATCCTGGCGCTGATCACCCGTCACCTCGTCGAAGACCGGGGACTCACCGGCAGGGTCGTCAAGACGCTTTCCACCTCGGTGCTGGTCGATCGACTGGGGACCGCTCTCGGTCTTGATGTGGTCACCACGCCTGTCGGATTCAAGTGGATATACGAGGAGATGGTGGCAGGCGACGTCCTTATCGGCGGCGAGGAGTCCGGCGGCATCGGCATCCCTGCGCACGTCCGTGAGCGCGATGGTCTGCTGATGGCCTTGTTGCTTGCCGAGATGATGGGCCAGCGCGGGCAGGGTCTTGCCGAGCTGGTCGAGGACCTGCTCAAGGTCACGGGGCCCATGGAGTACCTGCGCGTGGACATGCGTCTTGACCCCGCGGTCAAAGACGCGTTCGTCAAGCGCATGCCTTCACTGGCGCCTGAGTCGCTCGCCGGACTTGAGGTCCAGGACATCGTGCGGGCCGATGGTGTGAAGTTCCTCCTGCCTGATGATGCCTGGCTGCTGCTTCGTACATCGGGGACAGAGCCCCTCGTGCGGGTGTATGCGGAGGCATCATCGGCCGGAGTGGTAGATGACTTGCTAGATGCAGGCAAGCTGCTCGTGACGGGCGAGTGAACCCGCTATCGGAAGGCCCCACGCGATGCGCGTGACGATGGTCAACAAGTACTATCCGCCGCACCTGGGCGGAATCGAATATCACATGCATGACCTCGCCACGGCGTTGGCAAAGCGGGGTCACGACGTGCGTGCCGTGGTGGCCAACGAGTCGCCCCGCACGCTCGATGAGCAAGTCGATGGGGTGGCGGTCCACCGCCTGGGTCGCGCGTTCGCGTATGCTTCCACGCCTGTGGCGCTGGGCATGCGCAAAGCCATCCGGGAGCAGGCGGACCGCGACACGCCTGCGGATTTGCTGCACCTGCATTTTCCGTATCCGTGGGGTGAGGTGAGCTGGCTCGCCGCTAACTCGGACATCCCCACAGTCATGACGTATCACAGCGACATCGTGCGGCAGAAGGCGATGCTCGCTGCGTATGCTCCGCTGCTCAGACGCGTGCTGGACCGCGTCGATCTCATCATCGCCAGCTCGCCCGACATGGTGGAGCACAGCCCCTTTCTCGCCCCTCTAGCCGAGAAGTGCCGGGTGGTGCCTTTCGGCATCGATGTTGACCGCTTCGATCTTGCCGGTGAGCAGGCGGCGCGCGCGGCCGATATCCGCGCGGCGCACGTGCGACCGGTCGTGCTGTTCGTGGGTAGGCTCGTCTACTACAAGGGAGTCGATGTCCTCGTGGAGGCCATGGCGTCTGTGGACGCTGACCTCGTGATCGTCGGGTCAGGCCCGCTTGAGGCGCAGCTGCGCACGCGCATCGCTTCTCTCGGCATGCAAGATCGCGTGCTGATGTTGCCCACGCTAGCCTCTGAGGAGCTTGTGGCGTGGTTCAACGCGGCGGACGTGTTCTGCCTCCCTTCGGTCGCGCGCTCCGAGGCGTTCGGGCTCGTGCAGCTTGAGGCTCATGCATCCGGCACGCCTGTCGTCTCCACCCGACTCACCACCGGGGTCCCTTTTGCGAACCCCGATGGCGTCACGGGCCTCACCGTCACGCCGGGCAGCGTGCAAGAGCTTGCCGATGCCTTGCGCCGTTTGGTGACCGATGATGCGCTTCGGGATCGTCTCGGCAGGCAAGCCAGAGAGCGGGCGCGTGCTGATTTCACGATCGACCGCATGGTCGAACAGACGCTGGCAGTCTACGATGAGGCGATTGGAGTCGCCTGATGCAGCGTAATCGCTTCATAGCCCTGTCGGTCGTGCTGGATGGTGTGCTGGTCAACGCCGCCATCATCGGTGCGTTCTTCGTGCGTTTCTCCGGTGAGCTCCCCCAGTTCAACTTCAGCGCATATGCGGCGCTGTGGCCGCTGATCACCGTGATCTTCCTGGTCTCTGGCTACATCTACGGACTCTACGAGCCGGAGCGCACCGAGGGCGCATGGAGCGTGGCCCGTGCGGTGCTACAAGCCATCACCCTCGGCACGGTCCTGATCGCGGCGGTCGCCTTCTTCGCGGGTCCTCGCTTCTTCTCCTTCAGCCGTCTGGTGATCGTTCTCGCATGGGTCTTCGAGTTGGTCGCCCTGATGGGCTGGCGCCTCGTGGTGTTGCGCTTCACGCCCATCCAGTGGCCCGAGCAGCGCGTCCTGATCGTGGGCACCGACGCCGTGGCGCGTGAGTTGGCCGCAGAGCTGGCCGAGAGGGGAGAGTGGGGCTACCGCGTTGTAGGGCTGCTTGCCGACGACGCCTCGTTCTCGCCTGAACCCGACGCGGGACCGGTTCCCGTTGTCGGCATCGTCCACGACCTCACCGAGGTCGTGGACCGCTTCGAGGCGAACCGCGTCATCATCGCCTCACCCACGGCACGCCGCGAGTCCATCGAGCAGATGGCGCTTGCCAGCCACGTGCGTCTGGAGATCGTCCCGGAGCTCTACGAGATCTTCATCGGCACCGTGGACAGCACGGTGAGCGACATCCCGCTGATGGACATCACGCGTTCCGGTGCACCGGCGTGGTTCGTCTCGGCAAAAAGGGTGCTGGACATCGTCTTGTCGCTGCTCCTGCTCGTGCTGTTGAGCCCGCTCCTGCTGCTTGCGATCCTTGCGATCTTGGTGAGCATGGGTCGCCCGGTGTTCTTCACGCAAGAGCGCGTCGGCAAAGACCTTGGGCGGTTTCGGATCATCAAGTTCCGCACCATGGTGAGGGATGCCGAGAAAGACACGGGCGCGGTGCTGGCCGCACTCGACGATCCGCGCATCACCCGGCTGGGTCATTTCCTGCGCCGCTACCGCATAGACGAGTTCCCACAGCTGCTCAATATCTTCATCGGCGACATGAGTTTCGTGGGTCCGCGGCCCGAGCGTCCGGAGTTCGTTGACCGGCTGCTGCTTGAGGTTCCCTCCTACCGGGAACGCTTTCGCGTGAAGCCGGGAGCCACCGGGCTTGCCCAGGTCAGCGGTTCGTACGCAACAACACCTGAACGCAAACTCAAGTACGACCTCATCTACATGTATCATCAGAACCTGCTCATGGACGTGCAGATACTCGCCGAGACCGTGCGCGTGGTGCTCACCGGTCGCGGCGCTCGCTAGGAGGAGATGTGGGAAAGAAGCAAGCAAAGCGACCTGTACCGCCGGTTCGCGGACAGGCCGTCCGAGAAGTGATGACCACGTATGAGCGAGTCGCGTGGGTCTGCCTCCACCTCCTCGTGTTCCTCGTGCCGATAGCCATCACCAACCCGTCCATCTTCGGTACGCAACAGGTGCCGCTCACTTACGACCAGTTCGACATCGTGAAAGTGTTCCTTCAGCGCGGGCTCGTTCTTATCGGCCTGGGCGCGTGGTTGGTGGGCCTGCTGTATCGCGGGGGCCGCGTCCGCTTCACGCGTGCGGGTTGGCTCGTTCTGGCGTTCCTGGTCTGGGTGGGGATCGCCACCGTGCTCTCCGTCCATCCCGCCACCGCGGTGTTCGGAAAGTACCGCCGCTATGAGGGGCTGCTGTCGTTTATCACCTATGCGTCGGTGTTCTTCCTGACGCTCCAGCTTGTGAGTACTCCCGCGCGGATGCGCTCGTTGGGCAGGACCCTCGTGATATCCGGCGCCATCGTGAGCTTCTACGGCCTGCTGCAGTACCTGGGTCTTGACCCCATCCAGTGGCAGTCGCTTCCCTTCGAGGCAAATCGTGCTTTCTCCTTCTTCGGCAACCCTGACTTGCTTGGCGGGTATCTCATCTTCCCGTTGGCTGTGTCTCTCGGCCTTGCGCTTTCCGAGACAGACGAATCGTGGCGCATCGCGTACTGGGCGATCTTTGTCATGACCGGCTTCACCCTGTTGGTGTCGTTCGTGCGCGGCGCGTGGATCGGCGGCTTTGTCGCGCTGCTCGTCGTGGTATACGCGGCGTTCAGGGTACGCCACCGTCCCACTGCCATCGATTGGTCGTTCGTCGGCGTGGGTGGCGCGGCCGCAGTGTTTGCGGTATTGCGAAGCCTGACCGCCGAATCCGATGTCATGAACTTCTGGGCGCGGCTCAGTTCCATCTTCCAGTTCGGGGAGGGGAGTGCTCGTACCAGATTCGAGATATGGGACGCGGCGCTTTCTGCTACTGCCGAGCGACCCTTGTTTGGCTGGGGTCCGGACACCTTCCGGTTGCTGTTCCCCAAGTTCAAGCCTGCCGAGTACGTGGCTGATGCTGGCTACCTTTCGGTAGCGGACAACGTTCACAACTATCCGCTTCAGCTGGCTTCGGCGATTGGCATCCCCGGGGCACTGCTCTTCTACGGGCTGTTCGGCTACGCGCTGGCGACATCGGCCAAGCATGTGTTCATGCGCGGCAAGGGCACGGAACGCTTCGTGCTCGTGGGCTTCTGGGCAGCCGTTCTGGGCTACCTGGTACACCTCCTGTTCGGGTTGTCCGTGACGGGTTCAACCGTGTTTTTGTGGCTCTCGCTTGGCATGATCGTCTCTCCCATGGCCAAGAGCAGGGAGTTCTCAGCCCCATCACTCAACGTAGTCGCCTTGCTTCCTGTAGCAGTCATCGTGGTTTTCGGGTCCTACGGCAACATGCGCTATATCGCAGCCGACAACGCTTATCTGAAGGCGCGCATCGGCTCCAGTGGCCTGGAGCGGGTTGCCAATGTGGAGACGGCCCTGAGACTGAATCCATACAACGACATGTACGTCTCCGAGCTGGGCGTGGCGTGGAAGGACATGTTCTTGACAAGTGCGGCGCAGCTGCTGCAGGTCGACCCTGCAGATCCCACGTACTCCGAGCTGTACTCCACCACGGAGGGGCAGTTCATGCAGGCGGAGGCGGCGTACAAAGATGCTATAGCCTTCACGCCCATGGAGTATGACAACTACGTGTTCCTCGCCAACCTCTATAACCAGGCTTCTTACTACCTCGATTTCAAGTACGCCTCTTCGGCGGTGGGGGTAGGTCTTGCAGGTGTTGAAGTCGAGCAATACGGACCGGCGATACGTCTGCAGTTGGCCATCGCTTACATGAATGTCGGGGACTACGACGCCGCGATAGAGCATGCCGAGTTCGGCGCCGAGCTTGATCCCAACTATGTGGAGATCCGGGCGATCCTGGGCGACGCATACCGCCTTGCAGGTCGCACGCAAGATGCGATAGATGCGTATAGCAGCGTTGTGGCGGTGTCGCCCGCCCGGACCGATCTTATTGAGCTGATAACCTCGCTTGAGGCGAGTCAATCTGTCCAGACCACCAGCGAGTAGCATGGTTCTTGCTCAACCAGGAGAGTGATGATGGAACGCACGCAAATACCTGAGACAACGATCCAAAGGCTGCCCGTCTATCTGCGCTGCCTGCTTCAGGCGCAGCAAGATCGCAAGCCGGTCATCAGCTCGGTGGAGATCGCCGAGATGGTGGGAACCAACGCCGCGCAGGTGCGCAAGGATCTGTCATATCTCGGTGAGCTTGGAACGCGTGGCATCGGCTACGACGTCGAGGCGCTTATCGCGCACGTCTCCAAGTCGCTTGGCGTATCCGAGCTTCGCCGCGCTGCCATCGTGGGCTACGGACGCCTTGGCGGCGCCCTTAAGAGCTACACCGGTTTCTCGGACAGAGGGTTTGACATCGTGGCGGTGTTCGACGCGAGTCCCGATAAGATCGGGACGGATGCTGACGGCGTGACGATCAGGTCGGTAGACGAACTTGACGCGGGACTTGCCGAGGAGGGCGTGGAGATCGTGATCATGGCCACGCCTGCCGCTGAGACCCAGGCGCTGGTGGACCGCGTGGTGGGTGCAGGCATCAAAGCGATCCTCAACCTTGCACCCGTGCGTCTCCAGGTCCCTGATGACGTGGCCGTGCGGCAGGTCTGTATGTCCACGGATCTGCAGATACTCTCGTTCTACCTGGCTCAAGGCGGGGAGCGATGACCTCGGATCATGAGGATCAGCTCGTTCCCGCGTGGCTCGCGCTGCTTGTGCTCATCTTGCTTCTCGCTGTTGTGGGTCTTGGCGGATGGATGCTTCGAGGTCTCATCGTTGATGAAGGCCCGGTGACCCCTGAGACCTATGCCGTCGAGGACTGGGAGCAGAAGGTCTCGGCCGATCCGGACAACACCGACGATCGCCTCTCGCTCGGTTTCGCCTATCAACAGAACGAGGAGTACGACAAGGCCGTCGAGCAGTACGACCTGGTGCTGGTGGAGGACCCCGGCAACACCGCCGCGCTGTACAACAAGGCGGTCATCTACATGCAGACGGGTGAGCAGAAGCTCGCCGAGCAGACCTTCTGGGAAGTGCTTGAGATAGCGCCGGATCACGCGCTTGCGGCCAAAGCCCTGGGTGAGTACTACATCGAGAAGGGCCAGTACAAGTCCGCGCTGGTCGCCGTGGAGCCTGTTGCGGAGGCCCGTCCGGAACTCGCCGACCTCCAGTATCTGGCCGGTCTTTGCTACGAGAAGCTCGGTCGCACTGACGATGCTATAGCAAGTTACGAAGAGGCCCTTCGCTACGCGCCTGATCTTCTTGAAGCGCGTGACGCCCTCACTGCTCTTGGAGCCGAATGATGCCTACAGCAGCGGTCGACCCCGTCAAGGCCCCTCGCAAGCGTTTCATGTTGACGCCACGCCAGGCGTTCATCGCTTTGGCGGTGATGCTTGCCATCGCGCTCGTGGGGCTGATCCTCTACCTGCTTGTGTTGCTGGACAAGCCGGACTCCCTGGTGGACCTGGAGCCTACGCAAGGCGTTCAGCCGGTGTGGCAGGTGTTTGGTCCCGGCGAAGGGGAGAACCCCTTGTTCGGTCGTCCCATGGGCGTTGCCGTCGGTAGCGAGGGCAGGGTCTACGTCACCGACAGCGAGAACAACCGCGTCTGCGTCTTTGACTCCTCCGGGCGTTTCCTTTTCGAGTTCGGCAGCTTTGGAGTGGGCAAGCCGCTTGCCGGCGCACAGAACACCTATGAGCCCGGGAGTCTGAACTTCCCCGTGGGTATCGACACCGACGATGAGGGCAACGTCTACGTCGCGAGCTTCCGCAACGACTCCATCGAGGTGTTCGACGCCGACGGCAAGCCGTTGCGCCGTTTCCCGGAGCCGGATCAGGTGGTTGGTCGTGGCTCTTCCGGGCAAGACGGTCTCGGGATCGCCGTGACGGACGTGGCTGTCTACCAGGACCGCATCTACGCCACCGACCAGTACCAGATCTTCGTCTTCACCCTGGAAGGCGAGCTCATCACGCAGTGGGGCAAGCCAGGGATTGAACCAGGCGACCTGGACCACCCTAACGGACTTGCTGTTGGCGAGGACGGCACGGTGTATGTCTCGGACTCCAACCATGCGCGCGTGACCGCGTTCACGCCCGACGGAGAGCCGCTTTGGAACTTCGGCAAGTCATTCGTCTCTGCCGAGACGAGCGGGACCGCCGAGAGCTCCGGAACCGCTGAAACTAGCGCGACCACTGCAACGATCGGGACTGATGCCGCGGCTTCAACCACAGGGATCGAGCTTCCGCGCGGTCTGGCGGTAGCGTCTGACGGTTCCGTGCTGGTTACAGATGCATTCCGCTTCGGCATCACACGCATCTCTGCGGACGGTGAGCTGGTGGCGATGTATGGCGAGCGAGGCGTCGACCCGGGTCAGTTCAACTTCTCCAACGACGTAGAGGTGTACCGCAACTTCGTTGTCGTCGCCGACAAGGAGAACAACCGAGTGCAGATGGTGAGGTTGCTCAACTAGGGGATGCGTGGTCGACGTCGAAGTACCGTTAAGTATTCAACAGGCATCGGGGGCATGTTAGACTGCTGACTGGGCGCACTGTCTTTGTGCGCCGGTCTTCACGCATGGTTGAGGGAGGCTCATTGGGCGACCCAGAGATCCTCGAGGAAGGCGTACTCGCTTCCCCGGAGGGACTGGACATAGATGGTGGCCCTAAGCGTGGTAGGGCTGCGTTCGCCGCCGTCCTGATACTGCTCCTCCTTCTACTTGGGGTCACCACCATCGTTGAGACCTGGATCAGTAAGGGTCCCGATGAAATCAAGGTCGTGACCGAGAACCTCGAGTGCCTGCAGTGCCATTCCGATCTCATTCCATCCTTCTCGATGTCTTCAGTCCACCTGCCGTTCGAGCAGCGCGGCTGCACCACCTGTCACACGCCGCACGGCGAGCTACAGACGACGACCGTATACGAGAGCGCTTCGCTCACATGGGAACGCACCAAGACGCTCGTCGAGTGGCTTCCGCTCAAGATGATCGTCGACGCGTTCTATTCGGCAGAGGGTCAGACGGCCGAGGACGCCGGCGGCGATATCAAGAGCATCACCGAGGAGCAGGTCAAAGGCATCAACTCGGATTTCACCACCTCCAAAGACGAGCTGTGCTGGATCTGCCATGGCGACATGGGCCCGATGCGCTCGTATGAGTACACTCATGCTCCGTTCGTGGGTGGGTACTGCACCAACTGCCACAGCCCGCACGCGTCGGACAATAAGGCGCTTCTTAAAATCACCGAGAAAGACCTGTGCATCACCTGCCATCGGATGGGTCCGGAGCTCGCGCGCGAGCAGGTGCACCCGCCGGTTGAAGGGCGCTACTGCACCAACTGCCACGACCCGCACGCTTCACGCTACGAGGGGATCTTGGTCGACAACCAGCGCGACCTTTGTTTCACCTGTCACCCCAGCGTGGCGCCGCTCAGTCTCAAGTCCGTGCAGCACCAGCCCTTCCTCTACGACAACTGCACCGGATGTCATGAGCCGCACGGCTCGGACTATCGTCCGCTGCTCATCAAAGAGCAGCCCGACGTATGCTATATCTGCCACGGGGACATCCAAGACGACTTCTTGAAGTCGAGTCACCACCCGGTGGGTACCGCCGATCTGAACTGTGGTGACTGCCACGATCCTCACGGTGCGGACTATCCCGGTTTGCTCGCAGCCGAGGGGAACGACATGTGCTATCAGTGTCACGCCCAGGCTATCCAGACCTCGTATGATGCATCCGATCACGACGGGATCCTGTGCATCCGCTGCCATACGCCACACGGTTCGGACTATGCACCCATACTCGTGAAGGCCAACCCCGAGGTCTGCTTGCAGTGCCATGCCGCGGCGGACTACGACGAGGCGAGCGCCACCGTTTATCGGAACAACCATCCCGTTCGGCCCGAGCACTATGACGTTGCCGCGCAGAAGCCGCTAACATGTACGTCTACGTGTCACGATCCTCATGGGACACGTCAGAACTTCATGTTGCGCAACTACAGCTATCCGTTCGACGGCCAGTGTCTGCAGTGCCACGACAAGGTAGGCATCGACTTCTAACGATCGTGCAATATCTAGGGGGCCTCAAAGAAGCGTGTTGCATCTTCTGTCGCAGGGACGACTTGCCGTCGCTTTCATTCCCGTGAGTATCAAGTGAGTTCGAGTTCGCGCAGGGTTCTTCATCATGTCGACATTGGAACGAGGTTCTACATCCATGGAGCAAGAGACTTCCCGTCGTAGCAGAAAGGCGCCTGCGGCAGACCCCTGGGTGCGGCGATTGTTGGTGGCCGTGCTTGTGATGTTGGTCTTCGTGCTGACCGCTGTCATCTACGTCGTCTATACAGGCGTCCTGACCGGACAGGCGCCACGTACTCTTGCCGAGAAGGAGATAGCCACCCTCGACAGGTCTTTCAAGGCGACTCCGAATGACCCGACAGTAGTGGCCCAGTACATGCGCGCGCTCATCGAGGTCGAACGTTACTCGAAGGCGACGTCTGTTATGAATGCGTATCGAGCCGCGGAAAGCACGGCCTCCGCGGTGGTCTCGATCGAGGAGGCTCGTCTTCTTGATGCGACCGGTGACAGCGAGGGGGCGCTTGGTGTTGCGGAGCGTGCGCTGACTGAAGCGCAAGCAGAGAAACAGGCAACCATCGACAAGCAAGCTGCAATGGGGATCACCTCGCCGTTCTCTTCCGAAGAGATCGTCGACGCGTGGTTGCTGAGGGCGCAGATTCTCGAGGGCCTTGATCGGGTTGATGAGGCCATCGCTGCGCTCGACGGTGCCCTAGAAGAGCTCCCCACGATGGCAGATGTGCTCGCTTGGCGCGGCGATCTTGAGTCATCCGTTGGAGATACAGCCGCTGCCCGCGCTGACTATGAGAAGGCGCTGAGCATGATTCCCGATTTCCAACAGGCACTGGAGGGGCTATCGGCCCTTGAGAGGGGCGGTAGCGATGAGTAGTCATAGCGCAGGCGGCAATCGTATGGGCCTGCGGGCTGGGCTCATCGCGATACTGCTGGTATTGCTCATGCTGCTTGGTGGGCTGGGCTACTTCATCGCTACTCTTCTGGAGCCAGTGGGGAGTCCTGATGAGGTTCGTCTGCCGGAGGGTCTGGAGTGGGTTCGTTCGATCTATGGATTCGGCCCGTCTGCGGAAGAGCAGTTTATCGCGCCCGATCACGTTGAGATATCTTCCGGCGGTGCGATCTGGGTGAGTGACACCCAGCTGAATTCGATCTTCGAGTTTGGGCCCGACGGCACGCTTCGACGCCGAATTGAGCTCTCTGGCGTGGTCGCGGATATCCCTTGGGTGGTGCCCAAGGGCATCTCTGTGAGTCAGGACGGCGAGGTCTACGTGTGCGCCAACGGCGCTGATCGCCTGCTTGTCTTGAGTCGGCAAGGTGAACTGCTTCGATCATGGGAGGTCAGTCAGCCGCTTGATTGCGAGGTGGCGGGAGACCGTGTGTATGTCACGGGGCCGGCCGGTGTATCGGTGTTCACTGTCGAGGGCGAATCCGTGGGGAGCTGGGGTGGGAGAGGCAGTTCGCTGGAGCAGCTGGATTTGCCGCAAGGAATCGTCGTTGACGCCGACGGTGTCATCTATGTTGCAGACACTCTTAACGCCAGGGTCAAGGCCTTCAGCTCGGAAGGAGATCTTCTCTGGACGACAGATGCAGGTATCACCGGCGGAGGCAATCAGGCCATGGGTGAGGAGACCTCCGAGGAGACCAGCGGCACAGGGCTTCAGCTGCCCGCCGGTATGTGTATGGATGCAAATGAACGCCTCGTTTTGGTGGATCCGTTCGGTTTCAACATGGTCGTTGTCGATAAGACCGACGGTTCGATAATCGACCGTTACGGAGATTTCGGCGAAAGCGACGGTCTCTTTGCATACCCAACAGGCATCGCCTATGACACTGAGCGCGATTGGTTCGTTGTGGCTGACACCGCCAACGCTCGGGTTCAGATCGTTCGCATACCAGACAGCGGATCTACAGAGCTTGGCCCTACGGTGCGCAGGGCGCTCGTGGGACCAGTGTGGGTCTGCGCGGTTCCGCTCGTATTGCTGCTTTTCGTGGCGGTCATGATGAAGGTATCCAAGAGTCGAAAGTCGTCCGAGCTCTCGAATATGGAGGTCGGCGAACACCCGGATGACAATTTCTGATGGGTAGATAGGTCGTTTTGCTTGTTTGCCGTTATCGGTGAGTGGTAGTCTGCCGATAGTGTTCTTAAGGGCTGTGAAGCAATTCACAGCTGGGGTGAATGGGGAGATTCCTCGCTTTGCGAGTATCTGATTCTTCAACGGGGGAGGTGAAATCAAATTATGATGGGGATTCATTCGAAGGGAGATTCAATGACTAGTAAGAAGCTAGCCATCGTACTTGTACTTGCTTGCGCGTTCACCATGATGTTCGCCGGCACAGCACTTGCCGTCGCAGGCGTTGACGGCGACCAGTACTCCGCTTGGGGCACTACTGGTGCCAACGCCACTGTTCAGACCCCGCATGCAGGCTATGGCACGACTACCGTCAAGTGCGCTGTCTGCCATGCGGTCCACCGTGCGACTGCCGGCGGTGAAGTACTGCTGCGCGGTACGGTTGCAAACGCGTGCGAGTATTGCCATATCACCAACTCCGTGTCCAGTGTCAAGGTGTACGACAGCGTCGCTGCAAACTACACCACCGACTACGAGAACAACCACTATGCAGGCTCCGGTTCTACGTGCGTCGACTGCCACACCGTTCACGGTGCAGGTGCGATCTCAACGACCGCGGCAGGTGACATCAACACCAAGATCCTGAAGTCCGCTATCGGAGGTCAGTCCGGTACTGTGACTGCAGCTGAGACGACCTACGACTTCACAACCGGTACTGATCGCAATGGTGTCGTCACGGCGTTCTGCTCGCAGTGCCACACGTACTGGGCCAATGACTACGATGACGACGCTACTGCAAACATGCACATCATGGGTGACGCCACAGCCAACTATGCGAACAGTAAGGCGACAATCGCGGCCAATTCGACTGTTGCGTGGGCACCGAGCACGTATTGCCGTAGCTGTCACGATGCGGGCGAGACCGACGGCGCCTCTGCTGCCGACAACTTCCCGCACTACACGAGCGGCAATCGCTTCCTGTTGAGCGCGGTCAACTTCGCTTCAGTGGGTAGCGCAACGGGTGCGGCCGATCCTTCCGAGGACGGCGCGTGCTTGAAGTGCCACCGTGCTGACGCATCCACAGGTGTTGGTCTCGACTTCTAGAGTCGGATTCAACAGGCTTTAGCACAAGAGTTACGGCCCCCTCGCAAGAGGGGGCCGTTTCTGTCATGTCGTGGCGTCTTGTCTCTCCTGAGGGCGAGGCCCGGTTGCCTGATGGATCCTGCCACTCGCCGCTGTTCAGCCGCCTAGTGGCACCTGTCGCAGAACGGACCTTCATGGTTGCGATGGCATGTGTTGCACGTGGACTCGCGTGAGAGCGTCTTGTGCGTCTGGAAGAAGTCCCCGGGGTGCGAGTTGTCGAAGTCCCCGTGGCATGCGCCGCAGTCGGTCTTCAGGTGGCAGTTCCAGCACACCTCTTTGCGGTAGAAGCCGGCATCTTTGGCATGCTCTCCCTCGATGAATGCCTGCGAATGCGGCATCCGTATGCCGTGGCACGCATCGCAGCTCTCCTCGGAATGGCAACCGCCGCAGGTGGGCTGCGGGAGCTCAGTGCTCGTGTAGATGCGCTCGAACACAGGAGTGGCTCCCGGATCTCCCGTATGGCACGTGGAGCACTCGGCGGAAGCCTTCGTGCCTTCGTGGCATGTCAGGCACTGCGTCATGATGGTGGCTTGCGATGCGACCTCGCGCTCATGTGCCACCGCGGTGTGGCATGTATCGCAGCTCATGCCCGCTTCAAGCGGTTCGGCGTGGCTCACTATGATCCCGGATGACGTCTCCACCGAGCCCTCTAGCTGCGCTGCGTGGCAGCTCAGGCACGTGCGCGATGACACGACTGCCGAGACGGGCTCTTTCCCCTCAAGCTGTGCGGCAAGCTGGCGCAGCCGCGACATGCTTCCGGATGCTGCCGAGACCACCAGCCTGCCTTCATGGCATCGGACGCAAGAGATGCCGCTGTGCGCCCCCTCGTTCCAGGAGGCCACCGAAGGCGCCATCACGTGGCAGGTGTTCGCGCAATAGTCATCGCTTGAGGTCACGCCGTACGCAGTGGCGATTGTCGCCGCCGTGATGCCGACAAACAGCCAGATCTGCAGTTTCCGGGGAAGAGGCTTGCGTGCCTCTCGCTTAGGAGCAGGCGTTGGCTTCTCGGGAATGTCCTCATCGTCCTGGTCGCCCTCATCGTCCTCGTCGTGGTGCCGCGATGGCATGAGGAAGATCAGCGCCACCAGGATGAGGATCAGCACGATGAGCGTGACAGCCGCCAGGAGCAGTGCTGCGACCACGAGGTTGGATGTCGGGTTGCCGATGACGTCGGCTATCTGGTCGATGTACTCCTGCACCCCGTCACCTCCCCGTCTCAGGGAGGCCGGCGCCGATCAGTCCGTCGGTCGATCCCGGATGGGTGTGTGCCACGTGGCAACGTACGCAGTCTGCTTCTTTGTGGCATCTGATGCAGACCGCATCGTCGGTGCCGGTGGCAATCTTGGAGTGCTCTGACAAGAAGCCCTCGGGGTGAGGCATCGATATGCCGTGACATGCATCGCACAAAGCAACGCTGTCGTGACAGGTCTCGCACGACTCGGGGTTCTCTAGTGCGACTGCAGGGTGGGTGGACCCGAAGTCCATCGGGTGGGGCAGCTTGATGTCGTGACAGGAGGCACACTTCTTGTCATCGTGGCAGGCGTCGCACGTACGTAGATCCCCCATGCCGTGCGTGGTCTCCCACTCCGGACCGTGAGTGATCGCCCATGAGCCCCTTGAGAGGCGCTCTGCGGTGGTCTTGCCCGCGTGGCACAGGTCGCATGTGGTTGGCGCTTTCTCGTCCCGGTGGCAGCCGATGCAGTCCTCCATGGCGGGTTCCAAGATCCACCGCGTGCTCTCGCCATGCGCTACGGTGCTGTGACAGCTATCGCACGAGCCCTCAGGCGCGCATGAGTCATGCTGGATGCGGATACCCCCGGCTTCGATGACGTCCTCGAGCACCTCGGAGTGGCACTTCAGACATGCGGTCCGGGAGGTCATCGTTGCTGCGCCGTCGAGCCTTGCCTTGATGATGGAAGCCGGGTACATCCCAAGGACTTCATGCGTCTTGAACGCCGGCCAGTCCCATGCGCCCGCAGGAAGGTGGCATTCGTAGCAGGCTATGTCCGAATGGGCGGACTCCTGTAGTGCCTCCGTGTAAGGAGACATAGTGTGGCACGCGCCACATGCCGTGGGTGACGATCCGACGATGGCCGTCACAACGAGCAGCAACCCTATGAGCAATGCTATGGAGATAACCAGGCGGAACTTCGGTTTTCTCACGTTGAAGGGCATCCATCCGCGCCGGGCGACATTGGTCGCAGTGAGGTCAGGTAAGCAGTCATTTCATGATAGACGGCTGACTGCGTTGATGCCAGGACGCCATGCCTGAGCTCCGGCGGCGTTTTGCGATACTATCAACTAATCGTGCCTAGACCTGCCGAGGAGCCCAGCATGCGCCTGAATATGAGCGACTCTCCCAAGCACCGGGCATTCCTTGTCGCGCTCGCGCTTGTGCTCGCTCTTGGCACTGCAGCCCTCCTCTATTGGGTGCTGCAGCCTGCAGGCGGGGGGGTGGAATTCCCCGGGTTTCCTGAAGGCTCCACCGAAGAGATCATGTACGCCGGTCGATTTCCGGCGCCCGAGGATACGGCATTGCAGGGCCCCATGGGCATCGACTCGGACGGCAAGAACCTCTACATAGCCGAGTCAGACGCCGGCAAGGTCGCGGTGTTCACGCTGGATGCCCGACGGCTGGATGACATCCAGATCCCGGTTGCCGAGGGTGCCAGCAGCGCCTACCCGTCAGACGTCGCCGTCTTGGATGATCACCGTATCGCGGTCATTGACAGCGCTTCGTTGCGAGTACTCGTGTTGAGCACGCGCAAGAACGCGGAGCTTCTGATGATCTTGGGAGATGACGCCGAGATTGTCCCGTTGCAGCCAACGGCTCTCGCATTCGCCGATGGCGAGCTCTTCGTCGCCGATGGGGCGAGCCATACGATCCTGGTGTTCTCGGCAGATGATGGTCGGTACCTGCGAACGCTCGGGCAGGAACTGATGCCGGCGCTGACTTACTGCGGAGGCATGTTCCTTGCGGATGACGGGCTGCATGTTGCGGACTCGAACGCGGGACGCGTGGTGGTGTTGGACGCGCAAAGCGGCAGACTCGTCCGTAGCCTCTCTGAGCGCTACTCGCTGCCACGCGGAGTCTTGCAGGGAATAGACTCCGAGGAGTTCGTGATAGAGACGTTCGGCAAACGTGTTTCTGTGGTGGCCGACGACGGCATTCGCCGCATCTGGACTGCTGATTTGACGGACCCGGATGCGGCGCTCTCAAGCCCCCGCGACGCGTGCTGGATCGACGCCGATCAGCGTCTATATGTGACAGATGCTGACACCGGCAAGATAGTGGTCTACAACGTGCGCTTGCCTGTTGCCGAGTAGACCGATACATCGCGCTTCTGAGGAGCGTTAAGACCTGGTAAGAAGCTGCCGAAGATGTCACTATGGGATGTGACACGATTCACATCTATGGTGACGATGCACGACTGTTGCATCGGTGATTAGAGCATGCATGGGGGTATGCGCTTGAGTCGGTGGATCCACAAGGGAGACAAGCTAGCCCGCGCGGTACGCGTCGGGCTTGTTGTGCTGGTTGCGGGTGCCATGGCCTTTGCGACCTCCCTGGCTCAAGCGGCCACGCTGAGCCTCGCTCCGGATGCGGTTGTGAGTTCGTCGGGATGGACGGCGAACACGGGGACGATCGCTACGGCGATCTCCGCTAACGACGGTGACACGACCTACGTCACCACATCAGGAACGAGCCCGCTAAGTGTAAGCCTGGCGGACCCCTCGGCCACCGGCACTATCAGCAAGGTGACGCTGCGGGTCGTGGCAAGAGGCTACAAGAGTGTTGGAACGCCTTTCGCCAGCATCCAGCTGGGTCTTGCCCTGAGCGGTTCTACGACCTATGCATCGGCGTCATCGGTTTCTTCGGCATATCAGACTTTCGAGCAAGCGCTCACTGAACGTCCGGGTGGTGGCAGCTGGAGCTGGGCCGATGTCCAGGCTCTTGAAGGTATCGTGATCGGTAGCTTCACCAATGCCGCAAGCCTCCGCGTGACCCAGATGGAGATCGTCGTGGAGTACACGGCGACGACGCCTAACACGGTCACTTTCTCGGCGCATACAGGCGGACAGCCTACGGCGGCCGATGTAGTGCCATCGCAGGAGGTCGTGGTCAACCGCTTTTCACTGCGTAGGACTGCAGGGGATACTTCCGGGCCGGTCATCAATACGCTCACAGTGAATAACAGCAAGACCTCTCCCGAGGCCAATGTGTCCGGTGTCTATGTCTACAGAGACGTCAATGGCGACGGGGCGCTGACTGCAGGCACCGATGTCAAGCTGAACGCCACGGCGGCTACGTTCTCCGGTGCCAACGCGACCGTGTCCGTGAACGAGGCGATCACCGATACGTCGCAGCAGTACCTGGTCACCTATGTCGTTGCCTCCGGTGCGACAGATGGCGCCACCATGGATGCCAAGGTCACGGCGACCACCACCACGAACGTCCAGACGATATCCGGGCTGCCGATGCCCGCTTCGCCTACCGTTTTCGCAGTGAAGACGCCTAGGTTGACGGTGAGCAATGCGGATCATATCCCGTCGTCGGTAAGGTACGTGAAATCGCCGGCCACCAGCGTGTTGATCGACAACATCAGGCTGGCGGCCTCACAGGGCGCAGTGACAGTCAACAAGATAACGGTCCACCGCCCCGACACCCTGACCTCGGCAGCGGTCTCACTGGTGAAGATCTACCTGGATGATGGCAACGGAACCTTTGATGCGACCGAGGACACGCTTCTTGGCAGCATGGCGTATGGTTCGGGAGCGAACGCGGCATTCACGGGTCTCAGTGTCGTCGTCCCGGATGCTGGTCATGTTGACGTGTGGGTTGCCTATGATGTGGCGGCCTCATGCGAACACAGCGAAGGTATAGGCTCGCAGATCGAATATGGTGGGATCGGTGTGAACGCCCCTGCCGTCGTGACGACCTTCAGCACGCTGACGTCGACGATGTCGGGCGAAGGCGTCGTGACGGACAACGTGGCACCTGATTCCACGAGCTGCGTTCTTACCCAGCCCTCGTCCGGAACGAGCATCTCGGCGAGTCCCGGTTCCAAGTACCAGATCACCGGTACTGCTGCCGATGCGTTGTCGGGCATAGTCTCGGTCAAGGTGTCGGTCAAACGTTCGACTGACGATGCCTATTGGGATTTCGATGGTGACGAGTGGGTCTTCTCCAGTGTCTGGACGGATGCTACCGCCACCAGCCCCGGGTTTGCCACTTGGGACCCGGAGTTCACTGTTCCCGAGGCGGACGGAGTCACTTTCATCGTCTCCGCCCTCTTCAGTGATGCGGCCGGCAATGAGCTTTCGGCACTTAGCTCTCTACTTGTGGACAATGTGAAGCCCACCTTGCAGTCGCTGGTGCCCGTGGACTCGACCACGGTTCAGGCGATCTTCAGCGAGAGCGTCACGCTCGAGAACGCCAGCGGTTTCACGCTCTCCGGTGGGCTCACCGTCTCCAGCGCTGTGCTGCAGGCGGATTCACGTACGGTTCTGCTGACAACGAGTGCGCAGACGGCCGATGTACTCTATACGCTCGGCGTAGCGGCCGGGACGGTCTCTGACGGCCTCAACAGCAATGATGTCCAGACGATGGAGTTCTATAGCGCGGATAGCTCGTTTGATGTCACTCCGCCAAGTATCCCCGTCATAAGCACCCTCACCGCAGGTGTAGCAGATCCCACGATCGCCACCATCGCGTGGGCCGCTTCAAGCGGCGACCCTGTGGGCTACACGGTGCTGCGTGCCCTTAACCCTGCCGGTCCGTTCACGCCTATCGGCAACACTACCTCGTTGTCGTTCGACGATGAATCAGGCGTCGCCGGCCAGAACTACTACTACGCAGTGAAGGCGTACGATGCAGCGGGCAACATCTCGGCTCAGTCAGAAGTCGCGGGTCCGGTGTCAGCAGCATGGGAGCCGCCATCGCCGCACGGGACGTATACGACAGGGACGGCGCTCTGTAAGATGTGCCATTCGGTCCACGAAGCCGCTGACGCGGGTATCTTGATGCGACAGACAGGTAGTACGCCGGGTCAGACATCCGTGTGCCTGACATGCCATGACGGCACCCTTGCCGAGAAGAACGTGGAGTCTGGTGAGAACTCTTTCGATGCCGCCATGCCGAGTGGGCATTCGGTCGAAGAGGCGGCCACTGATGGGGACCTCACTGACGTATGCACTAATTGCCACTCCCCACACCTCGATCCAGCCACGCGAACGATGTTGCCTGCGCAGACCGTCAACGGCGTTGCCGTGGCGAGCGTCGGAAACGACTGGTGTCTAGCATGTCACAACGGCACGAATGATTGGTACTCGGGTACGGAGACGTACGACGTGACGTCTCCCACCAGGGACGCCACAGGCTATCCCGTGGTGGGCACGTTCCCGGGGTACCTGAGTGACGCAAACAACCCGCACGCGACGATCCCGGCATCAGCAGCCGATCCGGCGCGCGTGGAGGGGGACTGCCTCTACTGTCACGTTTCGCATCGTGCTGACAACGACTACGACGGCCTTGTCTCCACTTTCACGACCACTGACTTCACACTGTGTTTCGATTGCCACGATGGAACGACGACGGGCTACAACATCAAGCAGTACTATCCGTCGACGGCGGGCGGGGGAGCCACTCAGACGACGAGCACTCGCTTTGGCCACAAGATCGAGAGCGATACAGGCACGCTGCCAGCTGAGTCGGCGCTTCCGTGCTACGACTGCCATAACCCCCATGGTTCCGCCACTCCCAACGGGCTGCTGGTCATCACTCAGACGAGCGCCGATACCACGATCGCAGTCGGTGATTCGAACGGGGAACTCGACCTGACCGATGCGTTGGGCGTTCGCGAGTTCTGCTTCACCTGCCACACGACGTGCGGGTCTTCGTCGGGGAATACAGACGCCTACGGTTGGAATGGTAGCGCGTATGCGGTTGTCTCGGCGGGAGCAGAGATAGAGGGCATAGACCGCACAGTCAGGTCTGGGGTCGTAGGACTCAAGGTCCCGGAGCTGAGCGGGCACTATCGTGATGACTCGGCATCTTGTCTTACGTGTCACGGTACGATGACCGCAGACAGCGGCATCAACGTTCACAATCCCGGCAGTGGCGTCTCTCCCGGTGGTATGGACTGCTATCTGTGCCACTCAGCGTATAGCGTCATGGATTCATCCACGGACACGTATCATCATGCTATGGACACGGATGATGTGCGTGGGTCGGACATGGCTCCCGGAGCGACCGCCACGTACCCGATTTCTGACAATAAGCTCGCCTGCGTGAGCTGCCACACCGATCACAACTACTTCACTGACAAGAGCACTAACCTGCGTACCAGCATCGACGACAACACCGGCACGGCAGCGAGCACCGATTACTCGTCGTCGGCTCCGTACGGTATCTGTGTGAGTTGTCACGATGTGGCGCAGACCAAGAGCACGCAGCAGAAGGTCGGCGGCTCAGAGGCCACTCCTGTGATCAGCGGCAGCACATATGCAGGCAAGGCGCACGACTACGCTGTTAACAGCGTAGCCAAGGTGGGCTATGACGATGGCTCGGCCTTCCAGGCCAACTGCACTAAGTGTCACACCGACAGCGCCGGGACCAGCGCGTGGTTCCAGACCGGCACCTACAAGATAGGGACGCACACGTCAGCCGAGAGCAGGATAGCGGCAGCACTTGGGGCAACCGGTTCGCCCACCGAGGAGAACCTGTGCTTCGCCTGTCACACGGGTTCTACGCTGAGCGACGGCTACGGCGTTAAGACTATGAGTGCGAGGTCGCAGAGCGTCTCGCTGCTCTTTGGTTCGTCGTACGCCAACACGACTTCTCCCTGGTCCATCAAGAAGCATGGAGTCGGCACGTACTCGGGCGTCCATGAGTCGGACGAGACACAGGCGGAGATAAGCGCGAACAAACACGTCGAGTGCGAGGACTGCCACGATGCGCACGCCACGGGAAATGGCGTCTCAGGCTCGACGATCCATACCACGGGTACCAGTACTATCGCGAGCGGTTCGCCGCTTTGGGGCGCATGGGGTCAGGAGCCTACGTACTCGCCGGGTGCCAACTGGACAGCTCCCACCGGCTACACCAAGACGACGACCGCAAGCTCGAAGTACGCTGAGTACCAGATCTGCTTCAAGTGCCACTCGGGTGCTAATACGAATGTCACATCGTGGGGTGGGACAGGCGCCAACCTGTGGACTAACGTTGCGCTGGACTTCAACCCGAACAATGCTTCGTATCATCCCGTGGTTGCGCCTCTTGGCTCCACGAAGGCGCTCAACGCAGACTGGATGGATACCGGTTGGAAGGCTGTGGGGACTCAGACGATGTACTGTTCTGATTGCCATGGACCGCGTAGTACGGATTCGGCTGCTGTTGGGCCGCACGGTTCGTCTTTGCCGCACATGCTCAAGGGTTATTGGCCTTTTACTTCGACAGGTACCCCATACACGATCAACGGGCTCGCCGCCGGTACACAGACGGGCCTCCTCTGTGACAACTGCCACAATGGATTTTCAGATAACAGAGCGCACACTGCGTCGACCGGTGCGCACGCATCTGCTGCCTGCTATCGTTGTCACACTATCGTGCCGCACGGAAGCAAGCTCGGGCGCCTGATTGCTGATGCGAATGGCACCATGCCCAGCAGATACGCTTATCTGGGAGACAAGACCACCGTGTACGTCAGCAATTATTCAGTGAGCTACACGTTCATGACCAAGAACAACTGCACCGTCACCACTGCGAGCGGGTGCGGCTCGCACGTTGTGTACGACGGGACCGATACAGGCTGGTGATGATGCGCCAGTGACTCGTATGCCACGAACGCTGGGTCGTCAACTGAAGCGAGTCATGCTATCTCGTAGAACGGTTCTGCTGCTGATTTCCGGCCTAGGGATAGCCGTACTTCTGGCCGCGCTTGTCCCGCAACGTGTGACCAGTCCGGATGGTCTTGATGCGCTACAGGCCAAGGCTCCTTTCCTTGTGGACGCACTCAAGGCAGCCGGACTTGATCACGTGGTTTCTACCTGGGGATTCGCGTTCCTGCTGGCGCTGTGCTGGCTGACCCTGGGTCTCGCGACGCTTAATATGTTGAGACGAGACTATCGCCGCACGTTTCGACCGCGGACGTGGTCCGGGCTTTCGGGTTGGCATGTTGTCGGTGACCGACCCGGTCTTGAAGAGTCGATGGCCGCGCTTCGTTACTGGGCTGCGGGTCGGATCGGCGACGAATCGAGGTTCCTGAAGAACCCATGGAATCTATGGGGCGCGTCACTGCTCCATCTAGGTATGCTCATCGCACTTGCGTTCGCAGTGCTTACCATCCTGACCACAGCGCGAAGCATGGTCGTTCTTGTGGAAGGCGAAAGCCTTGACGCGACCACCCAAGTCGTGGCGCAGGATTATGGAGTACTGGCAAGTCCTCTAAGTCTTGAAGAGCCTCTGGAGTTGGCGTCGGTGACGCCGCGGTTCTGGGATGACGGGAGCGTACGTCAGCTGGAGACTGTCATCTTGTTGGGCGACTCAGCTCAACAGGAGCAGCTGACGGTCTCCATTAACGGCTCGCGTGTCGTAAGGGGCGTGAGGATATACCAGGACCAGAGGTTCGGCTACTCGTACTTCCTGACTGTGGCCTTTCCGGATGGTACGGAGTTGATGCAGCGCGCCGATTTGTCGCAACCGCTAGGTGTCGGGAATCCCACCTACATGGACATACCGCTGCAAGACGGGAGTGTCTTGCGTTTGAAGTGTGTGGAAGATCCGGGAACTCAGTCGATGAGCGACGAGCCCGAGTTCGTGCTTCGTCGTGAGCTTGATGGCGAGGTTGTGGCTCAGTCGACTATGACGACCGACACGGTCTCTCTTGATGATGTTACAGTGCGACTTGACGGAAGGCGACGTTGGGCGACGTTCGTTCTCGCCCGTGAATGGAGTGTCATCCCCCTGTTCGCCGGTTTCGCCCTGGTGTTTCTCGGCGCGACGGCACTCTATGTTGGAGTACCGCGAGAGGTCCGGCTTCGCACCGATGAAAACGGACAGACATGGGCTCGCTGGAACGCCTACAGGTTCGCCCGTTCGGTTGATCAGGAGAGGGACGCATTGTTCGGTTCAGATGAAGAGGGCAGCTCATGAGCGCGTTTCTTCTGCAGGCTGAGACACGCGTGCATGTCGTGGCCATAGTGCTGTATGCCCTGGCTGCCATGATGTTGATCGGCGGTCGCTTCCTGCGTAGACCAGGGCTTGTCAGGTGGGCCGGTAACGTGGTTCCGCTCGCGATCGGCGTTCACGCTCTGGCGTTGGGTGCGCGTTGGGCAGGGTCAGGCCATGGGCCGTATGTGACCAAGTACGAGATGCTGTCCGCTTATGCGTTCGTGACCGCCGTTATGTTCGCTCTCATCGTCTACCGGCGAGATCGTCTGCAGGTGTTGGGCATGATCGTCTACCCCGTTGTGTTCCTGATGATGGCGCTTGGCCTCTACACGGGTGCCGAGGTGCACAACCTGCCGCCAACATTCAGCGGTATATGGCTGGTCATCCATGTCTGTTTCTATGTCCTCGCTTTTGCCACTGCGGTCATCGCGCTATCCAGTGCCGCTCTGATCTTGCGCGGCAAAGACCTTGAGTTGGAGGCAACGGGTCGATTCCAGAGCTTGGAGAGCCTTGACGATATCTCGTACCGGTTCGGCGGGCTCGCGTTCGCGTTCTGGGGGATCGGCATGCTTACAGGCTCGATATGGGCGTACTACTCATGGGGTCGCTTCTGGGGCTGGGACCCGGTGGAGACATGGTCGCTGGTCACCTGGTTGGCGTTCGGCATCTATCTTCACGTGCGGCGTTTCTACGCATGGGAGGGCAAACGAGCGGCGCTGCTGCTGATCGTCTGTGTCGCTTTGGCTCTGTTCTCGCTATTCGGCACGTCGATTTTGTCCGATTCGCTCCATGCGGTGTATTTCCAGTGAGGCGGCTTGGGATTCTCATAGCGGTCCTGGCTGTCGCGTTGTTTGCAGGCGGATGCACGGGTGCCGAGGAGGTTGACGCCGCATTGCAGGTGAGGGATGTAGTGCGCGCATACAACACGGCGCTTGCCCAGGCCTATGCGCAGCAGGACATGAATCTACTCAACACTGTCGCCACCGAGGACCAGGCATTAACCGAGTTCTATCAGATGGCGGCACTTGGCGAGAGCCGCGTGCGGATGATCGCTGAGCTCAAGTCTATCGAGTTCGGTGAGGTCACATTTCCCGAGCCGGAGACCGCAAGCGTGACGACATTCGAACTCTGGGACTACGTCCATGAGAGTCTCGACACGAGTGAGACGGTGGCGAGTGAGACCGGCATCGAGTACCGTCTGCGCTACGACCTCCTCCTCCAAGAGGGGCAATGGATGGTCAACGCCGTGACATCACTCGATGAAACTGACTCCGGCGAAGAGACGAGTCCCACCCCATGATGTCTGTGGTCATCATCATCAACAACTACCTGCACGATGTCGCCTCGGCAGTACTGGTGACAAGCGCAGTGGTGTTGTGGGCGCTCGACCGTGCGGTTACGCGCGACGGAGTCGCGGGTTCGCTGCTTGAAGCCGCATATCCCCGGCTGGTGAAGCTCGCCTGGATCTCACTGGCGTGGATCATCATCGGGGGAATACCACGCACGATCTTCTTCTCGCAGTACGAATGGGACCCTGCGGTAGTGAAGGGCATCGTTCCGGCGCTGATCATCAAGCACGTCCTGATGTTTGGCGGGGTAGCCGTCGGGGCTGTCATATGGCGGAGGATATCGCTACGGCTCGGTGCGTGGGGCGAACGGCCGTCATGAGGATCTGCCGCGTTCATTGCACGGTTATCGCGCTGCTCACGGTAGCAGGGCTTTCGCTTGCGGGTTGCTCGCAGGCGTCCTCACCGGATGAGCCTGTCGCTGACGACCACCGTGCGGTGGTCGCTCTTACAGAACTCCTCGATCTGAGGCGCGCGGGAAGCTCCGACGCAGCCGCGTACGCGCCTTTCTTCTCGGAGTCAGCCCTGGCAACCGAGCTTGCGGACTCGGCGGGGGAGAGCGGTGAGCCCGCGGTGCCATCCTGGGACTCGATCTACGTGTCCTCCGAGACGACCGAAAGCACCGATGTCGTGGTCATATGGGTAGCGGATGACGCTTTTTCCGGGTGGCCCGCGGCGACGCTTTTCACCATGGGTGCAGAGGGCGACAAGTGGTTCGTCCTGGACGCCCGGGATGTGAGCGAAGATAGGCCAGAGCCTCTGGAAATCGGTGGAAATTAGCGGATCGCGTGACTCCATGGGTGCAAAACCCCTGGTCGAACCGAAAAGTTCGTTACCAAGCTCTCGATTAACGGCTATACTCAAGCGAGTAGAACACCGTGCCGTGGAGGCTTCATGTCTGATACTCGCACCGCTCCGGATGCCACCCTGTACCGTCTTTCTCTGTATCACTGCTACCTTAGTGAGCTGATCCGTGTTGGCGCTCCTGCACGTATCACGTCGCGTGCCATCGCCGAGGAGCTCGACATCAAAGAGGAGACCGTCCGTCGCGATATCTCCTTTGTGGGCGACATCGGCAGGCCGGGTGCAGGGTATGAGCCGGAGGTCCTGTTCAAGGAGTTCACGCGCTTCCTTGGTCTTTCCGAGGAGTACCCCATCGTCAAGATCGGAAGCGCCGCCATGCTTGCCGCGCTTGAGGTCGTTTTCCCGCCGGACAGGTATGGCGTCAAGCCCGCCGCCTACTTCTCAGAGCTGCCTGAAGACGCCGGGACGGTCATTGGCGGCATCACGGTCCAGCACATCACCGAGCTCCCTGATCTGAATCCGGCGCTTGGGATAGAGGTCGCGCTAGTTGCGTGCTCGCCATCGTGGGTTCAGGTCGCGCTGGATCTTCTCGGCCAGACAGGCGTGAAGGGCGTCCTGCTGCTCACTCCGGCGGTTCGCGTCGTCCGTCCGGAAGGGATGTCTATCAGCCAGATACGCATGCCTTGCGATATCAAGTCGCTGGCGTGTAAGTGCGCTGCGTCACCGGGAGCCGTGGGCGCTCGCTAGATGTCCACTTGCCTGTGATATACTCTGGCGGTTTTCACACGACCGCCTCGGCAGACCGTACCCCCGGACGGCCGCGCCGCGTCATGAAGGAACATAGAATATGTCAAAGGCCGACCTGGTCCTGCTCCATGCACCTAGCGTGTATGACTTTCGCGAGAACTCCATCATGTACGGTCCGGTCTCGGACCTTGTGCCGTCGAGCCCGATCTTCGAGATGTACCCCCTCGGCTTCACCACCATGGCTGAGTACATGGAGCGCCACGGGCTGACTGTCCGTATCGTCAACCTCGCCGTGCTCATGCTTTCCCGACCGAACTTCGATGTCGAGAAGGCCATCCGGGAGATGGATCCGGCAGTCTTCGGCATCGACTTGCACTGGGCGCCGCATGCGCACGGTTCCATAGAGATCGCCAGGCTCTGCAAGAAGTACCATCCCACCACGCCGGTCGTCTTTGGCGGTCTGACAGCCAGCTACTTCCATGAGGAGCTTGTCAGCTACCCGTGGGTTGACTACGTGGTTCGCGGTGATTCCACCGAGGAGCCCTTCACGCGTCTCATCTATGCGCTGAAGCGCGGCGGTAGCGTGGCTGACCTCCCCAACGTGACCTACAAGGGGCTTGACGGCTCTGTGGTGGCCAATCCGATCGACTGCGTGCCCGACACGTTCGATCACGTCAAACTCGACTATTCCTTCTCGATGCGCTCGGTCATCCGCGACCGGGACATGATGAGTGCTCTGCCGTTCAAGGGCTGGTTGAGCTATCCCGTCTCGGCCTCGTTGACATGCCGGGGCTGCTCCAAGACGTGCGCTACGTGCGGTGGCTCGGCGGTGGCGTTCCGCAATCATTTCGGGCGCAAGAGCGTGGCGTTCCGCGACCCTGAGTTGTTGGTGCGTGACATCGGCCATATCGCCAAGCACATTCCCGGGCCTGTGTTCGTGCTCAATGACTTCCGCCAGGCCGGAGACGAGTACGTCAAGGCGTTCATCAGCGGGCTACGCAAGATCGACTTCAAGAATCCCATCGGCTTCGAGTTCTTCTCGCCGCCCGAAGAGGCGTTCTACGAGTTCCTTGATGAGAACCTCAACGATTACTCCGTGGAGGTGTCCGCCGAGAGCCATGATGACGCGGTACGCAAGGCCTTCGGCAAGCCCTATGCGTGGGATACGCTGTCAGACAGCATCGAGGCGGCACTCAAGCACAACTGCAAGCGTTTCGACCTCTACTTCATGACCGGTATCCCTACGCAGACCGCACAGTCCGTGCGCGACACCGTTCCCGCGGTGCGCGAGTTGTATGCGCGCGTGAACGACGACAAGCGTCTACTGGCATTCATCGGCCCCATGGCGCCGTTCCTCGATCCCGGATCGATGGTGTTCGACGATCCTGACCGTTACGGCTACAAGCTGCGCGCGAAGACGCTCGAGGAGCATCGCCAGCTGCTGTTGGAGCCGTCGTGGAAGCACATCCTCAATTACGAGCCCGACGGCATGACGCGCGACGAGATGGTCGACAGCACCTATGAGGCGGCGCTGGGCTTCAACGCGATCAAGGCCGAGGTGGGCATCGCGGATGCCAAGACCGCACGTCAGACCGAAGAGCGCATCGTGGAGGCGCGCAAGGCGATGGCGCGGATCGACGCGATCATGAAGCATGAGCCTGAGGAGCGTAAGGTCATGCTGGCTGACTACAAGAAGGAGCTCGACCAGCTCAATGAATCGACGGTTTGCGAGAAGACCGAGCTGAACTGGCCTGCCAACGTGAACTGGAGGCATTTCGTCTACAACGCGTTGCTGTGGTTCCGCGTGAACTACGAGACGCTTTTCCCCGGCACGCGGAAGATCGACGGGCGCTTCATGGAGGACGAATCGTGAGCGACCCAGGCAAGCAGACTCCCGAGCCGGCTCCCGGGCAGCCCACCACCGATCGTGTCAAGGGCATCTTCAGCGCGATAGCACCCTCCTACGACCGCTTCAACCGGCTGTCAAGCATGGGCATCGACCGTCTGTGGCGCAGGCGCACGGTTCGTCTGGCAAAGCTCGATTCCACCAGCCGCGTCCTGGATCTTGCGGCCGGTACGGGTGACCTGACGATGGCTTTGGCCAGACAGGGGAGGCCTGCCTCGATTCTCTCAACCGACTTCGTGCCGCAGATGCTGGAGATAGGCAAGCAGAAGGCTGCCGCCTACGAAGGCCCGACCAAGATATTGTTCGAAGTGGTCGATGCGCAAGACCTGCCCTTTGACGATGCGGAGTTCGATAGGGTCACTGTGGCCTTCGGCGTGAGGAACCTCCCTGATCGCGCCGCCAACTTCAAAGAGGTGCAAAGGGTGCTTCGCCCGGGCGGCAGGTACGTGATCCTGGAGTTCAGCCGACCCACGCTGAAGCCCTTCCGCGTGCTCTACCACTTCTACCTGCGAACGGTGATACCGTTTCTGGGAGGGGCTCTCACGGGCGATCGCTCGGGCTTCGACTACCTCAACGAGTCGATCCTGGCGTTTCCCCCGCAGCTCGCCCTTTCTGCCGAGCTGCATAAGGCGGGCTTCTCTACGGTGGAGTGGCATAACCTGACGTTCGGTATAGTGGCGGTGCATGTCGCGGTCAAGTGACCATGGAGCGCTTCTATTGGAGCGTGTACGATTGAGTACCGGCAATTCAGCACCCCGGAGGTAGCCATGCTTCTACTTGCCCGTTACGTGCTTCCTGTTTCCTCGGCGCACATCGAGGACGGCGGCGTTCTTGTCAAAGACGGCGCGATCGTGGCGGTGGGGCCGCGCGCGGAGATGTTGAGCGCGCACCCTGACGAAGAGGTGCGCGACTATGGACTCGCCGCGCTGATGCCCGGATTCATCGATCTCCACACGCACTTCGAGTACTCAGCGTTCCGCGGCGTGGTCGACGACCTTCCTTACACTCAATGGAAGCTGCAAGTGCTGGCCAAAGAGGCGCTTCTCGACGATCAGGACTGGCGTGATTCCTCCATCCTGGGTGCGATCGAGGCGATCCGCTCGGGTATCACCACGTTTGCCGACATCTCAGACTCCGGCGCATCGGTGGATGCCGCCGCACGTTCGGGGCTGCGCGGCGTGCTCTACCGCGAGATATCCACCATGGACAAGCGCCAGGTGGAGGCCGAGATGGCCTCAGCGATCGCGGACATGGACTTGTGGCGCGCGAAGGTCGATGACTCGCTCATCACCATAGGCATCGCGCCGCATTCGCCGTACTCTTGCCACCCGACGCTGTTCCAGGCGGTGGCTGACTACGTCGCCGAGACGGACACACCGGTAGCCATCCACCTGGCGGGCTCCAAAGACGAGTACGACTTCGTGAAGTACGGGAGCTCGATGCTGGGTCAGGAGTTCCGCGATCAAGCCGGTTGGTCTGAGATGCTGTGGATGCCCACGGGTGTCAGCCCGGTCCAGTACCTGCACCAGTGGGGCCTGATGGAGGTCGCCAACGTCATGGCCGTGCACTGCGTTCATGTGGATGACGCGGACATCGATATCCTGGCAAGCAACGGGGTCGCCATCGCTCACTGTCCCCGATGCAACCTGAAGCTCGGTATGGGGATAGCGCCGCTGCACTCGTTCGTGGAAAAGGATATCTGCGTGGGCATCGGCACCGACTCGCCCGCGTCCAACTCCACGATCGACTTCTTTGACGAGATGCGAGTGGGGCTTCTCACCCAGCGTGGTATCGGCGGGGAGACCGCGTACTACACGGGTCAGAGGTTCGTTCGCATGGCTACGTTGGGCGGTGCGCAGGCGCTCAAGATCGATCACCTCGTGGGAACCATCGAGGTGGGGAAGCGGGCCGACATCATAGCCGTCGATCTGTCCCAGAACCATCAGGTTCCCACGCAGGACCCGTACGGTGCGTTGGTGCACACTGCCAACCAGGAGGACGTGCTCATGACCATGGTCGACGGCCGGATCCTGTTCGAGGAGGGGCGTGTGACCACGCTCGATCCCGAGGAGATCTCCGATGCGCTTGAGCGTGTTCGCGTGAAGCTGCGCGACTGAGCATGAGTGCAGAATTCGAACGCGGTACGGTGACCGCAGCACAGGGCGGTCGCATCGAGGTGGAGATGGGTCTCTCGGCCAAGTGCGAAGGCTGCACTCTGTGCGACAGGGACGGCAGCGGGCTTCTGGTCATGCGCGAGGTCGAGAACTCTGCGGGCGCCCGGGTTGGCGATGTGGTGGAGGTTGAGATCCCCGCGTCGGTGAAGGTGGCTGCGGCGCTCGCCCTCTACATCATCCCTATTGCCGCACTGCTTGGAGGATACCTGGCTGGTGATTTGCTAGGCATGTTGGTAGGAATCAGCCGTGATGCGACAGGTGCAATGGGCGCGGTCGGTGCGGCGGTAGTGGCCTTTCTCGGCCTGCGACGCCGCGAGCGCAAGATGTCTCAGAGCCACACGTCGTCTCCACGGGTGCGTGCTATAATCGCGCGGGGTTCTGAGCGTAGATGAACGCGCGGAAGCCAGGAATCATCATCAACACAGGAGGTACGAGCACGTGAGCGATCAGGAATTCTTCTTTGACGAGGAAGACGAAGTAACAAAGACGCCGAAGCGTGCTGCTGCTTCTGCAAAGGGCTCCAAGCCCGCGCCCAAGCCTACACCTAAGGCCGCGCAAGCTTCCTCTCCCTCGGTGTTCAGCCAGGACGTCAGCATGACCGTGGCTGCTCTCATGGCGGCTATCGCCCTTCTTATCGGCGTCATCATCGGCATAGTCATTCCCACAGGTGGCAGTTCGGTGGCCCCGGTCGCTACTACGCCCGCCACCTCTACAGGTGCGGACGTTGCTGCGCCTGAGCTTACCGAGGACCAACTCAACACCGAAGAGCTGCCTGCTGGACATCCCGATATCAGCGGGATGAGCGCCGATACGACCGAAGTCCCCACCTCTGAAGAGGCGACTCCGGCAGAGTAGAGTACCCTTCGTGCAGGTCGGTCGCTCCAACACGAGCGAGGCCTGCACTTCTATGTGTTAGGAGTTGTTGTGCATGGCCGTAGACAAGAGTCATACACCCCTGTGGGTGAAGGCCGTCATCTGGCTTGTAGCCCTGTCGTTCGTGTTCGGTGGCGTGGCGTTCGTCGGGTTTGGCGGCAGCGCTGGCTCGACGAGCACCACGGGCGACGCGACCACAGATAGCAGCATCACCGCTCAGTATCAGCCGGCTGTGGACGCAGCGGTGGCCGCATTGGCTGCCGATCCGGAGAACCCGGACCTTCTCGCGTTTGCGGGACATCGTTACTTCGAGTGGGCTGTGGCCTTGTATGAGTCCGGTCAGCAGCCTGCATCGGTGCCGCTGTGGCTCGCGGCGGTGGCTTACTACGACAAAGCCCTGGCGATCACGCCCGATGACGTCGTTGTCCTGGGCAACAAGGGTTTCGCTCTCGCATATGCCAATGACCCGGCAGCTGCCGATGCGCTACGTGCGTTCATCGCCGCAGACGTGGATGACACGACCGGGCAGGTGGCCAATGCGACCGAGCTGCTCTCAACGCTGGCCGTCACCCCTAGCGCTTCGGCGACAGAGAGCGCTCCTACCACTCCGTAGGAATCAGAGTTCAGAATCATCGACAGCCGGTCCCAACGGGGCCGGCTGTTCTTGTTGTGCAACGATTCTGCTGGTGATCAGTCCGAGTCCGTGTCTGCCACCATGGCACACGCCTGGTCCACCGAGTCCGCGGTGGAGAAGATCCCCGAAAGCCGGGTGAGCTCCAGGATGTTGTCCACCGTCTCGTTGGTCACCAGTACAAGACGTCCGCCATGGGCGCCGTATTCTTTGGACAACGAGAGAAGCAAGCCCAGACCCGAGCTGTCCAGATAGTCCAGCCTCGACAGATCGACCACGGTGGATCTTGGCGAGTGCTTCAGTATGCGGTCGATCGTCATCCTGAATGCCGCGCACTCGCTGTAGTCCAGATCCCCGATCAGCGTCAGCATCCATAGTTCATCGACGGCATCTAGCTGGATATTCAGCGACATGGCATCCTCTGCGATGGATTGGTTGGACTGACGTGTTAGTACCCGTACGTGGAAGCATTCTCACTGCGGTGGGCGTTTTCCTGCCGTCAAGTCCCCTGGTCGTGGGCGTGGCATCACGGTACAATCGTCTCGCTGGCGATGATTGCCCTAGAGGCGGGATGTGACACATGGAACTCGACATCAACACTGAACGTGAAGATGGCATCTGCCGTATCCTTCTCAAAGGCGAGGTGGATGTCTACACTGCGCCGCAGCTCAAAGCAGAGATCGTCGATGCCGTGGACGACGGCTGCGTTAATCTGGTCGTTGACTTGGAGCAAGTCGGGTTCATCGATAGCTCCGGCCTGGGTGTGCTGGTGAGCGGCCTTCGCAGGGTCAAGGAGCGCTCAGGTACGATGCGCCTAGTCTGCACCAAGGAGAACATCCTCAAGATCTTCCGGATCACCGGGTTGGATAAGGTGTTCCCTGTATTCTCGACGATGGCGGAAGCCTCTGAATTCTGAGGACGCAGGCTTGCTTGTCTTGCCTGGTGTGTCCTCCTAGACTGTGACCCATGTCTCCGGGGCCGCAAGGGCCCGGTTCTCGTTCGCCTGTGAGGAGTGGTGCGGTGTTCGGCATCGGCGGTACAGAGCTCGTCATCATCGGGATGGTGGCGCTGTTCCTCTTTGGGCCGGATAAGCTGCCACAGTTCGCTCGGACCCTCGGTCGTTTCCTGCGCGATTTCAAGCGCTATCAAGACATGATGGAGTCGACCATCCGAGCGGAGATGTACGCCTCGGAAGGCACCAGTGCCGACCCGTTCAAGAAGGGCAAGAACTTCCGCGAGAAAGTGCAGGCCGAGAAGGCCGAAGCGGAAGCTGCTGCTCGCGCGGAGAAGGAGCCTGCCGCCCAGAAGGATGAAGACGTACCTGCCAAGGAGCCTGCCGAGGCGCCTGCCAAGGAGCCTGCCGCAGAACATACACCTGCGGAGTCCGAGCACACTCAGCGAGAGGGGGAGCACTCGACCTCTACGGAGGAGTGAGTGCGCTGAATCATGCCTGTATCCCCTAAACGCATGCCCTTCATGGGACACATGGCCGAGCTGCGGCGTCGGCTGTTCATCGTCGTCTTGGTTCTGGGTGCCCTGGCTGTGGGGCTCTACTTTGTGAGCGACGAGATATACAACCTGCTCGTTGCGCCCGCCCAGAACGCGATCGGCACGCAGGGAAGCTTCACGTTTGACGTGCTGGAAGGTATGACCAACCGCTTTCGTCTGGCCGTGTGGGCGGCGCTGGTCGTAGGCAGCCCGGTCATCATCTACCATGCGCTGTCGTTCTTCGTCCCGGCGCTCAAGCCCAAAGAGCGTCGCTGGTTCCTGTGGACGTTCTTTGCGGCGGTCGTGTTGTTTGCCGCAGGTGTGGCGTTTTGCTACCTGTTGATCTTGGAGCCCAGCGCACAGTGGCTTGTGGAGCAGAATGGCGAGACGTTCGAACTCATGTTGCGTGCCTCTAGCATGATGCAGTTCGCGATGTGGTTCATGGTTGGCTTCGGCGTTGCGTTCGAAGTGCCGATCGTGGTGTTCTACCTGGTCTACTTCGAGGTCGTTCCCTACAAGACGTTGCGCCAGAACTGGCGCACCGTTTGGGTGGTCATCATCATCATTTCTGCGATGATAACGCCCGATTGGTCGCCAGTGAGCATGGGGGCGCTGGCCGGGGCGATGATCGGTCTGTTCGAAGGGAGCATGGCGCTGGTCAGGGTCCTGCTACGCAAGAAGATCAGAGCTCAGAAGCTCGAACTCGGAGAAGACTGACGACGCGGGAGTGATCGAACAATGCATGAGATGGGCATCTGTGACGGCATACTGAAGTCCGCTCTGGAGGCCGCCGAGGCCGAGGGCGCTACCCGCATCAATCACATAGACGTGACCTTCGGCGAGCTCACGCAGATCGTCGAGGACGCGCTCCAGTTCGCATTCGAGGTCCAGCGCGCTGACACCATTGCCGCCGAGGCGACGCTTGGTATCACCATTCTCGAGGGGCGCTCGCGCTGCATGGACTGCTCGGCGGAGTTCAAGCACGATCGCTACGAGGTCAAGTGCCCGGAGTGCGGAAGCTATCTGTGCTCGCTGATACAGGGGCGCGAACTCCGTATCGACAGCATCGACGTCGACTGACCGTGAGGGGAACTCTGTGAAGATCGATATCTCAAAAGGCATACTTGCGCACAATGACGCGCTTGCCGAGGAAAACCGGCAGCTGTTCAAAGAAAGCGGCACCTTCGTCGTCGACCTTATGGCAAGCCCGGGAGCCGGCAAGACGTCGACCATCCTGGCCACCATCGCGGCGCTCCGCGACAGGTATCGCATCGCTGTGATCGAGGGAGACATCGCTTCGCGTGTGGATGCCGAGAAGATCTCGCGGCACGGTATACCCGCCGTGCAGATAAACACCGGTGGCGCGTGCCATCTGGAGTCCGCGATGATCCGTCGTGCAGCGGGAGCGCTCGACCTTGATGAGATCGACCTGCTCATCATCGAGAACGTGGGCAACCTCGTGTGCCCCACAGACTTCGATCTGGGCGAGCACGCCAAGGTGATGATCCTGTCCGTTCCCGAGGGCGACGACAAGCCGCTCAAGTACCCGGGTATCTTCGCCATCTCAGAGGCGGTCATCCTCAACAAATGCGACACCATGAGTGTCTTCGATTTCAACCGCGAGTCGTTTGACGAGGTCGTCAAGGGACTCAACCCGACCGCGCCGATCTTCCCCATCTCTGCCACCAAGGGCGATGGAGTGGACGCGTGGTGCGACTGGCTAACCGCCCGTATCGAAGCGATGCGCGCAGCGGAGTAGGAGGTCTTGGCGATGATGGACAGGCAGCAAGGACTTGCGCTCATCAAAGAGCGCATCGGCAACAACAATCTCGTCAATCACTGTGTGGCCACAGAGATCATCATGGAGGCGCTCGCGCGCCACTTCGGGCTGCCAGAAATCGATGTCGAGCGTTGGGCGCTTGCCGGCCTGCTGCATGATCTTGATTACGCCGAGACCGCCGAGGATTTCGAGCGCCATGCGGTCGTGACTGCTGAGCTGCTCGCGGATGAGCTTGATGAGGAGATGCTGCACGCTATCCTCGCTCACGCGGACAAGGCGCCACGGGAGTCGCAGATGGACATCGCGCTTTACTCGGCGGATCCCACCACAGGGTTCATCGTCGCGGCCGCTCTGGTCCGTCCCGACAAGTCCCTTGAGAACGTCGAGCTCCGGTCGCTGAAGAAGCGCTGGAAGGAGAAGGCGTTCGCGCGCGGAGCGAGCCGTGATCAGATGGCTGCATGCGAAGAGCTCGGCATGACGCGTGACGATTTCTTGCAGCTGGCGCTTGACGCTATGCGTGCCCGGGCGGCGGATATCGGCCTGTAGAAAGTCCGGCGTATCGGCCCTTATTGCAGCGTCTCCGGTTGGTCTTTGTTTGGCTAGGGGTTGACGGCACCCTCTATACTCTCTAGGCAGTGCCCGATTCCACAGTCAGGACCACTACATGCGACTTATCGTCTCCGAGAAGAATATCGCCGCCCGCCGTATCGCTGAGATCCTCGCGGTTGGCAAGCCTAAGTCCGAGAAGGTCTACACCACGCCTGTCTACACGTTCCGGCGTGATGGCGAGGACTGGGTGAGCATCGGCCTCAAGGGTCATATCATGGCGGTCGACTTCCCCGAGACCTTCGACGATGTCGAGCTGAAGAAGTGGAATCTAGCCTCGTTGCCGTCTTTGGTACGCGCCCCTGTGCTTAAGCTCCCCAAGGAGCGTGGCATCATCCAGTCGCTGAAGAACCTGGCGAAGAAGGCCGATGAGGTTATCATCGCGACCGACTTCGACCGCGAGGGCGAGCTGATCGGTTCGGATGCCCGTGACATCGTCGTTTCGGTGAACAAGTCCGTGCCGGTGCGTCGCGTGCGCTTCTCGGCAATCACCAAAGGTGAGATCGAGCGTGCGTTCGCCGAGCAAGACGTGGTCTCCGAGGAACTCGCGCAGGCCGGCGAGACCCGTCAGGACATCGACCTCATCTGGGGTGCCGTCGTCACCCGCTATCTCACGCTCGCGCATCAGACCAAGACCCGCCGTCCGTATGGCGATGTCCTTTCGGCCGGCCGGGTGCAAACGCCTACGCTCAAGCTGATCGTCGATCGCGAGAAGCTTCGCGAAGCGTTCGTCCCCGAGGATTACTGGGTCGTCAAAGGCGCTTTTGAGAAGGACGGTACGCGCGTGGCGGCCAGCCATGCGACTGACCGCTTCACAAGCGAGGCCGCAGCAAAGGCGGTCATGGACGCGGTCGCCGGAGCGCGAGAAGGCGTCGTCACCGGAGTGAAGCGCATGAAGCGCACCGTCAAGCCGCCGGTGCCGTTCAACACGACCAGCCTCATGGCTGCCGCAGCGGCAGAGGGCTTCTCGCCTGCCAAGACGATGCGGGTGGCTGAATCGCTCTACATGAGCGGCTATGTCTCCTACCCGCGTGTGGACAACACGGTGTACCCGCCCAGTCTCGACCTGCACGCCATTCTCAAGACGCTTGATGCGGTTCCTGCGTATCACGAGCACGTGCAGGCGATCTTGCGCAAAGGCGCTCTCACACCGACGCGTGGCGCGAAAGAGACCACCGACCATCCGCCGATCCACCCCACAGGGGCGCTTGATCCGGAGTCGGTGGACCCACAGGCATACAAGCTCTACAACCTGATCTCTCGCCGGTTCATGGCCACGCTCATGGATGCCGCGATCATCGAGGGCACCAGGGTGGACTTCGACGTTGCCAGCCAGCCCTTCTTCGCCCGCGGGGATGTGGTCGTCAAAGCCGGCTTCCGCGCCGTGTATCACTACGGCCTGAAGAAGGACGAAGTGCTCCCGGCGTTCACAGAAGACGAGCGAGTGGCGTTTCTGGGCGCGGAGATGGAAGGCAAGCAGACGCAGCCGCCTGCGCGGTACTCACAGGGCAAGCTGATCCAGGAGATGGAGAAGCTGGGCCTGGGCACCAAGGCGACGCGTCACGACATCATCCAGGGCCTGTACGACCGCAAGTACATACGCGAGGATCCCACAGAGCCCACGTGCAAGGGCCGTACGGTCATCGAAGCGCTCACGACGTATGCGGATCGCATAACGTCACCTGACATGACAAGCGAGCTTGAGGCCGAGATGGACGCCATCGCCAATGCCCGTGCATCCCGCGAGGTGGTCGTCGGCCATTCGCGAGAGGTGCTCGCCAGCGTTATGGAGAAGCTCGTTCCCATCGCCGAGGAGGTCGGCGAGCTCCTCAAGAACGCGACCGATGAGGACGCGAAGGTGGGCATCTGTCCCAAGTCCGGTCACGACCTGCTCATCAAGTTCTCCCCCAAGACGCGCAGCTCGTTCGTTGGCTGTTCCGGCTATCCGGACTGTGACGTCACCTATCCTCTGCCGAAGAACGCCAAGTATGCAGCGGTGGAGGAGATGTGCGAGGTGTGCGGCTCTCCTCAGGTGAAGATCATCCAGTTCAAGAAGAAGCCACGTGTGATGTGCCTGAGCCCGGTCTGTCCCACGAAGAAGGGCCCAGAGATACTGATCCGCGCAGCAGGATGTCCCACCGGTGACGGCGGCGATCTCAAGGTCGCATACTCCGCTGTCGGCAACAGGTATGTCCGCTGTACCAATTACGAGAACTGCAAGACTTCCTATCCGCTGCCGCAGAGTGGTGAGATCGAGACCACGCAAGATACCTGCGAGTGTGGTGCGCCTATCGTCATCGTCCACACCAGGAAGGGTCCGTGGCGTATCTGTATAGACCCGGACTGCCCTCTCAAGCCGCCGTCGACCAGGGGCAAGGGAGGCGCCAAGAAGAAGGCTGCTCCCAAGAAAGCTGCTGCGAAGAAGGCTGCCCCCAAGAAGGCCGCCGCGAAGAAGCCGGCCGCAGCGAAGAAGGCGGCCGCAGCGAAGAAGGCTGCTCCCGAGAAGAAGGCGAGCCCGGAGGCCACAGAGGGTAAGAACGCATAGGAGACCGGTATCGCCGGTCACGACCAGGGAGGTCGCCGTGCGTATCGCCGTCTTACAGCACCTGCTTCGTGCGGACGCTGATGCTGACGCTGACGCCCTGATCGTCTCGGCGACCAGGGCTGCTGAGGCGGGGGCGGATATCGTGATCGTCCCGGAGGTCCCCTCGGTCCACGCCGGCCCGCTGCTGGACGAATGGTGGCAGCGAGTGGCCGTTGCGCTGCCGCATTCAAACGTGCTCGTCCCACATGTCGGCCCCGACACGGGGTCGGTGGCGTTTGCCGCTGACTTCGAGCGGTTCGGACATGTCGCCATGCTTGCGGGTGACGCGGCGATAGATCCCCGGGTGCTTGAGATGACGGCCGAGCGAGACACCGATGTCGTGGTGCTTGCGCCACGGAGCGAGTCCGACCTGCAGGCGGAGGCTCTTCTTGAGCTGGCCATAGCGATGAGTCTCTCGGTTGCGCCGCTCGTGATCGTCGTTGAGACCGACGGCGCCGAGCCCGGTTCTCCCGGACACGGCGGCAGCGCCATCGTCTATCTCGGACAGGTGATGGCCGAGGCAGGAACAGGCGACGACATCTTGCTGCACGACGTGGACATGCCGCTCGTGGGACCTGAGCCGCCCCAGTCTCTTCCCGAGCCGGCCCCCATCCTTGCGCAACGTCTGGCCACCCACGGCGGGCGAAAGCTGGACGTCTCCTACTTCGCAGACCTCACATAGGAGGGCGGACAGCCGTGCTCGTGGTAGAATCCGGCTGTCAGTCTGTAGATACTCGCCGTGTCGCGGCAGGGCGCTCAGCCCCTCGGGACGCGGCGTTGTGTGAGAGGGGATATCATGGCACTTCCGAAGGTGACCGTGGTCGGCGCCGGACAGGTAGGAGCGACCGCTGCGTTTCTGATGGCGATCAAGGGGCTTGCCGACATCGTGCTCATCGATGTGGCCGACGGCATACCGCAGGGCAAGGCTCTCGATATGATGCATTCGCGTTCGGTGGAGAAGTTTGCCTCCACTGTCACCGGGAGCAACGACTACGCGGCCACTGCGGGTTCGGACGTCGTTGTCGTGACCGCGGGTCTGCCACGCAAGCCCGGGATGACTCGAGATGATCTGCTCGCCGCCAATGGCACCATCGTGCGCTCCGTCATCTCGCAGGCCGCGGAGGCTTCACCCGATGCGGTGTTCGTGTGCGTGACCAACCCCCTCGACGTGATGACCTATCTCGCATGGAAGGTCTCCGGTCTGCCCTCCGATCGTGTCCTCGGTATGGGCGGCGTGCTTGACTCGGCACGTTTCGCATACTTCATCGCGCAGGCCACCGGTGCGCCGATATCGCAGATCGACGCACTCGTGATGGGCGCTCACGGTGACGCCATGGTGCCCGTGCCCCGTCTGTCCACCGTCGACGGCAAGCCGCTCACAGACATCCTGCCCGCCGACGAGGTGGCCGAGGTGGTGCGCCGCACCGTGTTCGGCGGTGCCGAGGTCGTCTCGTTCCTCAAGACGGGTAGCGCGTTCTACGCCCCGGCGGCTTCGGTCACTTCGATGGTCTCGGCCATCTTGAACGACACAGGTGCGGTCATGCCATCGTGCGTGCTGCTCGACGGGCAGTACGGCATCTCGGATGTGTATCTTTCTGTGCCCGCAGCGCTTGGTCGTCAGGGCGTCGTGAGCATTCCCGAGGCGCCCCTTGACGCTGCTGAGCTCGAGACCCTGCGCGAATCGGCGGCAGGCGTTTCCGACGCTGTCGCTGCCATAGGCATCGAGGGCTAGAGCGATGGTCGACGCTCACACGGTCGCGGCTGCGGTCCGTGAGGCGATCGGCGTAGCGGCTACGTCGCTGCGCCCGGACGTGCTCGCAGCGATGCGAGCGGCGTCTGAGACAGAAGCGTCCCCGCGTGGTCGACGGGTTCTGCACCAGTTGATCGAGAACGCCCGGATCGCCGAGACGGACGGAGTCCCGCTCTGCCAGGATACCGGCACCGTTTGGGTCAGGGTGGAGCTTGGCGTGGAAGAGCGACTGGGGGAGCCGTTGCAGCCGGTCATCGACCAGGCGGTGCGTGATGCGTATCGGAAGCATGCGTTGCGTATGAGCGTTGTAACCGACGCCCTCTTTGACAGGTCGAACACGGGCGACAACACGCCTGCGTTCGTAGAGCTTGTGACCAGGCCCGGCCACGGGGCAACCATACAGGTGATGCTCAAAGGCGGCGGCTCAGACAACAGCTCAGCACTTGCGATGCTTGACCCATCGGCCGGTGTCGAAGGCGTGAAGGAGTTCGTTGTCAGAACCGTTGAAGCCAAGGCGACGGGTGCCTGCCCGCCCCTCGTGGTGGGCGTTGGGATCGGATCTACTTTCGACAAGGTGGCGGGGCTCGCCAAGCGAGCGCTCCTGGCCTCGCTTGACACTGACAGCCCCGGCAGGGCAGGGGTCCTGGAGCGAGAGCTCCTCGGCATGGTGAATGCCACCGGTATCGGTCCGGCAGGGCTTGGTGGCACCACCACAGCGCTTGGCGTGAAAGTGCTGACTGCGCCGTGCCATATCGCAGCGCTGCCTGTGGCCGTGAATATGGGTTGCTCGGCGATGCGCACTGCCACCGTGGAGGTGGTGTGATGGCGAACGGAAGCTCCATCAGCCAGTCGGCAGAGGGCAACGTCCCGTATTCGGCCGTTCTGTCCAACAAGCGCTTCCGCAGACTCTGGTTCAGCCAGTTCATCAGCGGTACCGGCGACTGGCTCGTCATCGGTCTGCTCATCCCCCTTGTCACCACTCTGTCCGGGGGCTCCTCGTTCGCCGTGGCCGGTATCATGATCGCCAAGATCGTGCCGTCACTGTTCCTCAGCTCGTTTGTGGGCGTGTTCGTCGACCACTTTGATCGCCGCAAGCTGATGATCGCATGCGATGTCTCGCGCGCGGTGCTTGCGCTGGGGCTGCTCTTCACCAACAGCCTGGCTGTCATCTACATGATCGTGTTGCTCATGGAGATCGCGTCGCTATTCTTCACTCCGGCCAAAAACGCCCTCATACCGGCGCTCGTCAGTGATGATGAGATCACGGTTGCAAACGGCCTCAGCTACACGACCCAGCAGGCGAGCATGCTCATAGGACTCACCATGTCCGGCGCCATACTGGCTGGTTTCGAGGCCATCGTGCGATGGGTGCTCGCCAGCGGGTTCCCATTGGTCGACCAGTTCGTCGGCCCGCTCGCTCCCGCCCTTCTCGGCCCGCGTGCAGGCGTATCGCTGGACACGTTGACGTTCTTGGTCTCGGCGGCGTTCATCCTCTCGATCAAGGTCAGTGCCCGCCCCTCAAGCAGAGGCAAGCTCGGATTGTCCCTTATCGGCAGGGACGCGATCGAGTCCTTCCGCTTCCTGGGAGCGCACAGAGAGCTCAGGGGATTACTTGTGACCATCGGTACGGCGATCCTGGGCGGCGGCGCCATCATCACCGTCGGGCTGGTGTACGTGCAGCAGAATCTCTCCGGTGGCGTGCCGTTCCTCGACAAGGTCAAGGTGCTTGAGAAGCTGATCGCAGCGCCTCAGACGTTCATGCTCGTGTTCATCGCCCTGGGCATGGTCTTAGGTGCACTGTTGATCCCTCGGATCGCTATGAAGCTCCCGCTGCAGGCCGTGTTCCTGGGCGGTGTCGTTGCCTTCGGCGGCGGTATGTTCATCTTCTCGCTCAGCACCGCGTACTGGACCGCTGCCGTATTCGCGGTCGTGGCGGGCTTTTCCATCGCGGCGCTGACCGTCTCGGGTAATACCTACGTCGTGCGCACGGTCGATGACAGCCTTCGGGGTCGCGTTTTCGCTGCGATGGAGTCGGTGATCCGTGTGTCGCTGCTCCTTTCGATGATCGTGATCGCTCCGGTGGGCGACCTCACCGCCAAGTTCATACTCTGGTTCGTGGAGAAGCAGGGACTGCCTCTAGATCAGGTCTGGCTGTCCGGTCCCCGGCTGACGCTGCTGTTCGCATCGCTGCTCGTTATCGCCGCGGCTGTGTACGCCTACCGGACGCTGAATTGGCGTGGCGCCGAGGAGGGCCCCGATGCCTGATCCCATCCGCATGACGCTACCAGTTGACGTGGCTGCGCTGGCGGGACTGCGCGCCGGCGACGAAGTGCTGCTTTCCGGCGCGGTCTATACAGCGCGTGATGCAACACATGCGCGCATCGCCGAGGCGCTGGAGGCCACGGGCGAGCTGCCGTTCTCGCTGGGCGGGCAAGTCCTGTTCTATGCCGGGCCCACTCCCTCCGCGGCCGGGCGGGCGGTGGGTTCTGTGGGGCCCACGACCGCCAAGCGCATGGACGCCTACACGCCAGCGCTGCTCGATGCCGGCATCGTCGCCACTATCGGCAAGGGTGCCCGCGCACCGCAGGTGCTGGAAGCGTGCGAGCGCACCGGTACTGTGTACTTCGCGGCCGTAGGCGGCTCGGCTGCGCTGCTGGCGACACATGTTCTCTCCGCCGAGACGATCGCGTGGCCCGAACTGGGCACCGAGGCCCTCGTGCGCATGGAGCTGCAAGACTTCCCGGTGTTCGTGGCCATCGACGCGCACGGTGGCGACCTGTACGCGCAAGCGCCTTCGGCATGGCGCGGAGTGGAGAAACGGTGAGCGCGACAAAGGGCCTGTTCATCTCCTTCGAGGGCGGTGAGGGTTCGGGCAAATCGAGCCAGATCCGCCTGCTGGCAGACCGTCTGGAAGCCCTCGGCCTGCACGCGATAGTGGCGCGCGAGCCCGGAGGCACTCTTGCTGGCGACAAGATCCGCGATATCCTGCTCGATCCCACGCATATGGGGCTTGACCCTGTTGCGGAGCTCTTCTTGTATGAGGCAAGCCGGGCGCATCATGTGAGTTCGGTGATCCGGCCGGCGCTGGAGGAGGGGACCGTCGTCCTCACCGATCGGTTCGCTGACTCCTCGTACGCGTATCAGGGATACGGGCGCGGGCTCGATCTTGCCATGGTGCAGGCGATGAGTGATGCTGCCACCGGTGGGCTGATGCCGGATCTCACGTTCTTCCTGGACGTGGACCCGGCCGAGGGTGTCGCGGCAGCCACTCCCAAGGGTGCGGATCGTCTCGAGCTTGAACAGCTCGACTTTCACGAGCGTGTCCGTCTCGGCTTCACCGAGCTTGCCGCGCGAGAACCGGAGCGCGTGAGGCTGATACATCGGGACGCTCCCGCAGCGGTTGCCGCCTCGATCTGGGCGCATGTGGAAGCCGCGCTGCAATCGCGCGGCATGCTACGATAGCCGCACTATGGAACGCAGCTGTGTCTGGGACGACCTGATCGCACAGAAACGGGTCGCAGACTTCCTCAAGCAAGCCGCGACGACCGGTACGGTGTCGCACGCCTACCTCTTCGTCGGACCCACGGGCGCGGGCAAGAAGACCGCCGCCCGGGCGCTCGCGTGCGCGCTGTTCTGCGATGACGGAGGCTGTGGAGTCTGTTCGATATGCCGAAGGGTGCGCAACGGGCTGCATCCGGATGTCCATATCCTGCAGCCCGCCGGTGCTGCCACCTACATGGTCGAGCAGATTCGTGAGGTCATCCACGATGTGAGCCTCAGGCCGGTACAGGCGACGCACAAGATATACATCATCGAAGAAGCGGATCGCTTCAACGCTGAGTCTGCCAACGCGTTTCTCAAGACCCTCGAGGAGCCGCCGGACGATGTGCTCATCGTGCTGCTCTCGCGTACCTTCGACGCCGTGATCCCCACGATCGCATCACGTTGCCAGGTGGTGCGTTTCCGTCCGGTACCTGAGTCCGCAGCCTTGGGCGTTCTCGTGCAGCGCAGCGGCGCCACCCTCAACGAGGCGAAAGCGGCGCTTGCAGCCTCGGACGGAGTCGTCTCTCGAGCACTGGACTTTCTGGCCTCTCCGGTGAGGCGTCAGACTCGCAACGCCACCGTAGAGCTGCTCAAACGGCTTCCGCTCATGGATGGTCATGATGTCTTGCTCGGCGCGCGCCAAGTGCTCTCTGAGGCGAAGGCACCGGTGGAGCTGCTCAAGACCGCGCAGGCGGGTGAGCTTGCCGAGCGCAAGGAGCTTCTTGGCAAGAAGCAGTCCACCAAGCCGCTGGAGGAGCGTCACAAGCGTGAACTCACCGCCCGTGAGCGCGAAGGTGTGACCGAAGTGCTAAGCGTGACCGAGAGCTGGCTTCGGGATTGCTTGGTGATGTCAGGATGGGCACCGGAGTTGGTGGCCAACGCCGACGACGCGGACGCTATCGCGGAGGTCGCCGCTGTCATGACTCCCAGGGCTGCAGTGCGCGCGTTGGAGTCAGTCACTCGCGCAAGGAGCCGTATCTCGTATAATGTGAGCCCGCAGCTGGCCGTAGAGGCCATGCTGTTCGACATACAGGAGGTCTTACGATGCCCACGGTAGTGGGAGTCAAACTGCCCTATGCGGGCAAGGTACTCTACTTCGACCCTGCTGCGACGTCTGCAGCAGAGGGCGATCACGTGATCGTCAGTACCGAGCGAGGCCAGGAGTTCGGCGAGGTCGTCATGGGCCCGCGCGAGGTCGAGGCCGACGCCGTCCCGGGCACGCTCAAGCCGGTGTTGCGTGTGGCGACGCAAAACGACCTCGACAGGGTGGAAGGCTACGATAACGCCCTGCGCGGGGAGATGGACGCGTTCCGCCGCCTGGTGGCTAAGCACAAGCTCGACATGAAGCCCATCGGTGTGGAGCACCTGTTCGACGACTCCAAGATGGTCTTCTACTTCGTGGCCGAGGAGCGCGTGGACTTCCGCGATCTCGTCCGTGAACTCGCTTCAGAGTTCCATACACGCATCGACATGCGCCAGATAGGTGTGCGCGACGAAGCGCGTATGGTGGGCGGATTGGGACACTGTGGCGAGCAGCTTTGCTGCACGCGTTTCGGCAGTGAGTTCCAGCCGGTTTCGATCCGGATGGCAAAAGAACAAGACCTGCCTTTGAACCCGTTGAAAATCAGCGGGCTGTGTGGCAGACTCATGTGCTGTCTGCGCTACGAGTATGAGGCATACAAAGACTTCAAGCAGCGTGCACCAAAATGCGGGTCTCCGGTGGAGACACCGGACGGACTTGGCAAGATCTTGTCCTTGAATACGCCCAAGGAAGCCGTTACGCTTCGTCTTCCGGATGGCACCATGGTCACGGTGCCGTTGGAAGGTCTGGACTGCAGCGCAGGCAAGGGCTGTCCGTGCAAGTTGAAAGCAGACGCGATCAAGCCGCCGGAACCGGAGTTCCCGGAGCCGGTCATGCTGAGCAAGCCGGTCGCGAAGGCGCCCAAGAGCGAGAGTGTCGAATCGGGTCAGACAGGCGAGACCAAGAGTCGTCGGTCGCGCAGGTCGCGGAAGCGTAGGCCCGGGAGTGCGGCCGGGTCTCAGCAGCCGCAACAGGCCGAGAAGTCGGGACAGCAGCAAGGACAGCAGAAGCAGCAGAAGAAACGACAGCCCAAGCCGCAGCCCAAACAGGGCGGCGAGAAGGGTGAGGCCAAACCGGCCGGCGAGGGTACTCCCTCGACGTCGAGGCGCCGTCGCAGGCGTCGTCCGTCAAGTGGCGGACAGGGAAAGCCGGCCGATAAGGCCGAGTAGTGCCGACGTAGCTCAGCTGGTAGAGCAGCGCACTCGTAATGCGCAGGTCAGCGGTTCGAATCCGCTCGTCGGCTCCATAGTGAGTTCGAAAGGGTCCCATGCGGGGCCCTTTCTTCATATTCCGGGCCAGTGCCCGGCCTGTTCGGGCGCGTTCTGCAAAATACCCCCTGGGGCTTGCACCGTTCTTGTAACCCGTGTTACGTTGTCACGACCTTGCACCCCCGGACGGGCAGTATCACTTCGCCGCCGCGGGGGCGTTGTCATACTATGGGTCGGTAGCTACACCCCTGATGACCGACACCGGTGGAAGGAGGACGCTGAAGATGCACTCTGTGTCTGCGGACCACGTCGTGCTCGCCACCTTCATCTTCGTGGGCGTCTTCTTCGTAATCGCGACTCTTTCGGCGTCACATCTCCTGGCTCGTTCGAAGCACGATGAGGCCAAGCTCTCCACGTACGAATGTGGCAGCGAGCCGGTGGGCCCGCCATGGGTTCAGTTCCGTGTGGGGTACTACGTGTACGCGCTGCTGTTCGTCGTCTTCGATATCGAGACGGTGTTCCTGTACCCCTGGGCCGCGGCTTTCGGACAGATGGGGATCTTCATTGTCGTGGAGATGTTCGTGTTCATAGGTATCCTTGCTGCGGGCCTGGCATATGCCTGGAAGGAAGGGGCGCTCCGATGGCGATAGAGCGCTTCACCGGTGAGAACTCTCTCGCCTTCATCCGCAGTGAGCAGCTCTTTGACTACGCACGCCGCAACAGCCTGTGGTATCTCGCTTTCGGTATCGCATGCTGTGCCATCGAGGGTCTCATGAGTGCATCCGGCCCGCGTTTCGACTTCGACCGCATGGGCGTGTTCTTCCGTAACTCTCCGCGCCAGACCGATGTCATGATCGTGGCCGGTACCGTGAACCACAAGATGGCCCAGACCGTGAGGCGTCTTTACGACCAGATGCCGGAGCCCAAGTGGGTTGTGGCCATGGGCGCCTGCGCATGCACGGGCGGCCCGTTCCGCGAGTATCCCAACGTCGTTCTCGGTGTGGACCAGATCATCCCGGTGGATGTCTACATCCCCGGCTGTCCTCCTCGGCCGGAGTCGGTCCAGTACGGGTTCATCCAACTGCAGAAGAAGATAGCCGCACAGACGGAGGAGCGCCTTGCTGCCCGACGCGCAAACAGTTAAGAGCACGCTCGCCACTGGCGGAGCGCATGATGCCGAGGTCGCCGAGACGACCCTCGGTCTTGTGGTGCGCACGCAGATCAGCGTGGTCATAGACGCGCTTGCGGCGCTGCTGGCCGAAGGGTACGAGTCACTCGTGGACTTTGATGGCATCGACACCGGATCCAGTATCGAACTGACGTACAGGCTGAGAAGCTACAGCGCAGGACATGAGGTCTTCGTGAAGACCACGCTCCCTTACGATGCGGAGATGGCCTCGGTGTGGAACCTGTATCCTGCGGCACTGATGCCCGAACGCGAGACGGCCGAACTCTTCGGCCTGACTCTCTCGGGCCATCCCAATCCCAAGCGCCTTCTCACCACCGAGGGCGTTGCGCCGTTGTTGCGCAAAGACCAGCCGATTCGCACGCACGAGGAGGTGCGTCGCCCGTGACAGACCCGCGAATGGATGTGACAGGCGTCGGGCTTCTCGGCGAAGGGCTGCACAGTCCCGGTGAGCCTCCGGCAGGGATCCGACGTGCGCCGGAAGGCGTGGACGGACTCACCACCGAGCACCTCATCATCAACATGGGTCCGCAGCATCCCTCTACGCATGGCGTCTTGCGCATGCTCGTCGAGGTGGATGGCGAGGAAGTCATCGCTGCCGAGGCATCCATCGGCTACCTGCATAGAGGCATCGAGAAGCTGGCGGAGCATCGTCGCTACGATGCTGTGGGCACGCTCATGGACCGCGGCGACTATGTGTCCGGCATCCACGGGGAGCTGGCGTTCGCGATGGCTGCCGAGAAGCTCATGGAGGTCGAGGTCCCGCGCAAGGCGCATTGGCTGCGCTCACTCACCTCGGAGCTCAACCGTCTGGGAAGCCACCTTGTCTGGTACGGCACCTTCGGTCTGGATACCGGAGCCATGGGCCAGTTCCTGTACGCGATGCGTGAACGTGAGGCGCTCCTCGATATCCTCGAGGCCATCACCGGCCAGCGGATGATGTTCAACTACGTCCGCCCCGGAGGAGTGCTCGCGGATCTTCCCGTGGGCGTGGACACGAAGATCAAGGCGTTCACGGATACCTTCGACACCTACCTTGAAGAGTACGATCAGCTCCTGGGCGGCAACGAGATCTTCCAGCACCGTGTCAAAGGCATCGGTGTCATCGGACGCGAGAAGGCGCTCGCATTCGGGCTGACCGGCGCCAACCTGCGTGCTGCGGGCGTCGACTTCGATGTGCGCAAGCAGATCCCTTATGCCGCATACCCTGAGCTTGATTTTGAGGTGCCGCTGGGCAGCACGGGCGATGCGTGGGACCGCTACACCGTCCGCATGGGCGAGATGCGCGAGTCCGCGCGAATGATCAGGCAGCTCATGGAGGGTATGCCCGAGGGCGAGCATACCGCCAAGATGCCCAAGGTCATCCGTCCCTCCGAAGGGGAGGTCTACGCCAGCGTGGAGTCCTCGCGCGGCGAGACCGGTGTACACCTGGTCTCCGACGGCACCGACAAGCCTTACCGCATGCACTACCACGGTCCGTCGCTTTATGCGCTGCAGGCGCTTGAGGACGTGCTGCCCGGACATCTGCTTGCGGACGTGGTCATGATGATCGGCTCCACCGACGTCATGCTGGGGGAGATCGACCGATGAGCCCTGTATTGTCCGCCGTACTCAAGTTCTTCGCAGCTCTGGGGATCATGCTGGTCAACGGCGTGGTGATGATCTATATGCTGCGCAAGGTCCTGGGTCACCTGCATATCCGCCTCGGGCCGATGCACGTGGGCTGGAAGGGCACGATGCAGACGCTCATGGACGTCCTCAAGCTGCTGACCAAAGAGGATGTCACCCCGCGCGCGGTCGATCGGTGGTTGTTCCGCATCGCGCCCGCCGTGGTGTTCGTGCCTTCGCTCATGGCTTACGCCGCCCTGCCGTTCTCGAACACCTGGCGCATCGTCGACCTGGACACCGGACTGCTCTACACGTTCGCGGTCCTGTCGTTGGTGCCTATCGGCATCCTGATGGCTGGATGGGCCTCGGCCAACAAGTGGTCGCTGCTTGGAGGCATGCGTGCCGCCGCACAGCAGATAGCCTACGAGGTGCCGTTGCTGCTCTCCGTGCTCCCGGTCGTGCTGGTTGCCGGAACGATGAACCTCGGCGGGATCGTCGAGGCGCAACAGGGCTACTGGCTGGGCTTCATACCCGGGTGGTTCGCCCTCAATCCGCTCATGTGGCCCACGCTGCTGGTGTTCATGATCGCGGGCCTGGTGGAGATCAATCAGACGCCCTTCGATATGTCCGAAGGCGAGTCGGAGATCGTCGCCGGGTTCGCCACCGAGTACTCGGCCATGAAGTTCGGTCTTCTGTTCCTTTCGGAGTTCAGCAATCAGTTCATCATGTCGGCGCTTGGCGTCACGCTCTTCTTCGGCGGCTGGACGCTTCCCTGGATTCCAGCCGAGATGAACCACGCTTTCGGGCCGGTCATCTTCATTGCCAAGGCCTACATCGGCATTGCGGTCATGATGTGGATCCGGGGAACCTTCCCGCGTGTGCGCATCGACCAGCTGATGGAGTTGGGCTGGAAGCGCCTCATCCCCGTGTCGTTGGTGCTCATCATGCTCACCGGCCTGTTCGTGAAGGTGGTGGGCTGACATGTGGGGTCTTGGACTGCTGAACGGACTGCGTATAACGTTCCGCAACATGCTGCGGGGACCTATCACCGTGCAGTATCCCTACGAGAAGCTCGAACTCCCGGAGCGCGCTCGCTGGGCGGTGGGTCCTAGGTCCTTCGAGGACGGTTCGCCCAAGTGCACCGCATGCATGACCTGTGTGCGTGTCTGCCCCGATAACATCCTGTCGCTCGACGTTGAGACCCGCGAGGACAAGACCAAGCACATCAAGCGCTTCGACTATGAGATAGGCGCATGCATGATGTGCGGCCTGTGCGTTGAGGCGTGCCCGTTCGATGCTATCGAGATGACGCACGAGTACGAGCTTGCGGTCACAGATGCCTCGCAGCTGACCCGGTCGCTGATCGAGGATGTGGACGCAGCTTCGGCAGCGAGGCATCGCGAGGCCAAGGCGGCCGCGAAAGGGGGAGAGGATGTCTGAGACCGTGAGTCCGGTCATGTTCCTCATACTCGCATTCGCCACCATCGGCGGCGCTGTGATGATGCTCTCCACGCGCAACGTCGTGCATGCGGCCTTCTGGCTGCTGGAGATCATGGTCGCCACTGCAGGCCTGTACCTGTTGCTCTCTGCCGAGTTCCTTGCGCTGGTGCAGGTGCTCGTCTACGCGGGCGCCGTCTCGGTGCTCGTGCTCTTTGTGATCATGTTGACGTTGCGCCGCCGCGAGGACGCCATCCGTCCGTATGAGCCCAGCTGGGCTGGGACGATCATCGCGGCGCTCTTCCTTGGCGCACTCTATATGGCTATCACCCGCTTTGTTCCGGTGATCGCCGAGATGCCCGAGAAGGTCCCCGGCGTCGCTGACTTCGGCCGGGAGATGTTCACCACATGGATGCTCCCGTTCGAGGTCGCGTCTTTGGTGTTGCTAGCGGCGCTCGTAGGCGCCGTGTGGTGGTCGAAAGGCGGGGATGGCCGATGAGCGTAGGCCCTCTTCACTTCATGGCGCTTGCCGCAGTGCTGTTCAGTCTGGGGCTCTACGGCGTGCTCAGCCGCAAGAGCACCATCATGACGCTCATGTGTCTGGAGCTCATGGCCAATGCCGTGAATATCAACCTTGTCGCCTTCTCCCACTATCGGACGCCGGCTCTCATGACCGGTCAGATGTTCGCGGTGTTCTCCATGGTCGTCTCGGCCGCCGAGATAGGACTCGGCCTGGCGCTTGTACTTGCTATCTACCGCTTGCGCAAGACTGTGGAGCTGGACGCGATGCAGGAGCTGAAGGGCTAGCATGGGATACGTACTTGCCATACCGCTCCTTCCGGCCGCGGCCTTTGCGGTGCTTGCACCTCTATCCCGACGGTTGCGCAACGGCGCCATCGCTGTCTCGGTGGGCGCTGTGGCGCTCTCCTTTCTGCTCTCGATCGTGGCGTTTGTCGCCACGTTGCCCGGAGGCCATGAGGCCGAAGCGGCCTATCACGCTTTCGTCCCGTTCGCGCATGTCGGCGATGCGGTCCTGGGCGCGGGGCTTCTGCTCGATCCCATCTCGGCCAGCATGCTGTTGGTCGTGACCCTTGTGAGTCTGTGCGTGCAGGTCTACTCGATAGGCTATATGCACCGGGACGAGCGCATCGGCTGGTACTACGCTGTGCTGTCGCTGTTCACGGCGGCGATGCTCACGCTGGTCCTCTCGGACAACTTCTTGCAGCTGTATGCCGCGTGGGAGGTCATGGGCCTGTGCAGCTACCTGCTTATCGGCTTCTGGCACGAGCAGGAGGCGCCGCGCAAGGCGTCGCTCAAGGCGTTTCTGACCACCCGCGTGGGTGATATAGGCTTTGCCATCGGCCTGCTGGTGATGTTCAACACGGCGGGCACCTTCGACTTCGCCACCGTGCTGCATGGCATGGAGTGGGCTCCGCAGACGGCCACGGCCATCGCCCTTCTGTTCTTGTTCGGGGCGATGGGCAAGTCCGCGCAGTTCCCGTTGCACGTGTGGCTGCCTGATGCGATGGCGGGTCCCACACCCGCTTCGGCGCTCATCCACGCGGCCACGATGGTCGCGGCGGGTGTCTACCTGGTGGCGCGTGCTCTGCCCATCTTCGAGGCCAGCGGGGTAGCGCTCACGGTGACGCTCATCGTGGGGTCGGTCACCGCGCTTGCCGCAGGCCTGCTCGCCTCGGTGCAGCATGACATCAAGAAGGTGCTGGCGTACTCCACTATCAGCCAGCTGGGCTACATGTTCGTCGCGCTGGGAGCGGGCGGGCTGGTCGCAGGCATGTTCCACCTGGTCACACATGCGTTCTTCAAGTCGCTGCTGTTTCTGGGCGCCGGCGTTATCATCCATGCCGCACATACCCAGGACATGCGCGAGATGGGGGGCCTGGGCAAGCATCTGAAGGTGACCACGGTGACCTTCACCATCGGCTCGCTGGCGTTGGCGGGAGTGTTCCCGTTCTCGGGCTTCTGGAGCAAAGACGAGATACTCACCGTCCTGCTGCACGAGGGACACTACGTCGCACTGGCCATCTCGCTGCTGGCCGCGTTCGTCACCGCTTATTACGTGGCGCGCCTGTGGTTCCGGGTCTTCATAGGGCCACAGCAGACCTCGGACCTTCATGAGGCGCACAACGAGATGCTCATACCGATGGGTGTTCTGGCGGCGGTAACGGTGGTGGTCGGCTTCGCGAGCCCCGCGTTCGCGCACTTCCTCGGTCACGAGGGTGAATGGCCTGCCCTGGGCATGGCGCTGGGCTCCAGCGCGGTTGCCGCCTCAGGCCTGTTGCTGGGCTGGTTCATGTACGGACGCCGGACCAAGGTCATCAACACGCGGGCAATCAAGCAGCGCGTCGACTACGTGTACGGTGCGCTGGTCAACAAGCTGTATCTCGATCTGACCTACGAGTACTTCATCGTCCGTCCGTACCAGCGCCATGCGGCCTGGCTTGGGCGCTTCGATTCCAATGTGATCGACGGGGTCGTGAATGGAGCGGGCCGGAGCTGGCGCGCGCTAGCCGCGGTAGGCTGGCGGTTTGACGCGAGCGTTGTGGATGGTGCGGTGAACGGCCTGGGTCAGCTCGTGAAGAGCGCCGGAGGCCGCGTACGCAGACTGCAGGTCGGTCGCGTGCAGACCTATCAGGGACTTGTCGTGGGTGTGCTTGTGGCGCTCATGCTGTGGATCGTTGTGAAAGGGGTCTAGAGGAGCATGCTCTCGATCATAGTCTTCCTCCCGCTGATCGGCGTCGTGTTGATCGCGATGCTGTCCAAAGAGCGCGAGAGTGCAGCACGGTTGATCGCAACGGCCGTCGCGGCCGTCGATCTCATACTGGCGAGTCTTCTAGCCGTGAACTTCGATGTCACCGGCGGCATGCAGTTCATCGAGAAGTTCGACTGGGTGTCCGGGGTGGGGATCCAGTACTACCTGGGTGTTGACGGCATCTCGCTGCCCATGGTATTCCTCTCGGCGCTCCTCACGCTGGTCGCGGTCGTCGCGTCGTGGAAGATCGAGGTCAAGCCCAAGGCGTACTTCGCGATGATCCTGTTGCTCGAGGTGGGCATGAACGGCGTCTTCATGGCGCTGGATTTCGTTCTCTTCTACGTGTTCTGGGAGCTCGTCTTGGTTCCGATGTACTTCCTCATCGGGACCTGGGGCGGTCCGCGCCGCGAGTATGCGGCGATGAAGTTCTTCCTCTACACGCTGTTCGGTTCGGTGTTCATGCTCGTCGGTATCATCGCTCTCTACCTGCAGGCCGGTACGTTCGACATCGTGGCGCTCACCGATGCCGGGCTTTCGCCCACCTTCCAGTGGTGGGTCTTCGGCGCGTTCTTCCTGGGCTTCGCAGTCAAGGTGCCGGTCTTTCCACTGCACACGTGGCTGCCCGACGCACACGTCGAGGCTCCTACGGCTGCATCGGTCCTGCTTGCGGGCGTGTTGCTCAAGATGGGCACCTACGGCTTCATCCGGATCTCGCTTCCTATCCTGCCGGACGCTGCAGCGCAGTGGTCGCCGTTCCTGGCGGCTTTGGCGGCCATCTCCATCGTCTACGGTGCCGCGGTCGCATTCGCCCAGACCGATATGAAGAAGCTTGTGGCGTACTCGTCGGTCTCGCACATGGGCTTTGTGATGCTTGGGATAGCCGCCGGTACCGCCGAGGGGATCACCGGTGCGGTAGCCGTCATGTTCTCCCACGGCGTCGTCACCGGCATGCTCTTCTTGCTGGTGGGCATGGTCTATGAGCGCACTCACACCCGCGTCATCGAAGACGTGCGCGGTCTTTCAAGCCAGGTGCCCGTGGCTGCCGGCCTGATGGCCTTCGCCTCCATCGCCTCACTCGGTCTGCCGGGCCTGTCGGGCTTCGTCGGCGAGTTCCTGAGCCTTGTCGGTGCGTGGCGTTCGGACATGTGGCCCGGCTGGGTCATCATCGCGGCAGTGGGCGTCTTGCTGGCGGCTGCATACATGCTCTGGCTCGTGCAGCGCGTGGTGCTGGGCTCGCCGTCGCACGCGGTCGCAGAGATCGAGGACCTGGAGCCGCGAGAGATCGCCGTGCTCCTGCCGCTTGTCGCTCTTACGCTGGGCGTGGGCATCTATTGGGACCTGCTTCTCAGGTACGTCGATCCCGCGGTGAGGGGACTCACCGCCTTGATGGGGGCGTAGATGTCAGGCTACTGGCTGCTCATACCCGAGTACCTGCTGCTCGCCGGGGCGCTCGTTTCGCTCTTCGGTGACCTGCTGCCGGGTGGCGAACGCTCTTCTGCGATTCTTGGAGCGCTTGCCGCGTTCGCCGCGGCCGCGTTCGCCGGGTTCATCGGCACCGCCGAGCCGCTCTTCGGCGGCATGCTGGTGTTCGATCCAGTGTCGGTGTTCGCGCGCGTCTCGCTTGCCGCGCTCACGAGCGTATATCTGCTGTGGTCGGGTGGTCGGGGGACCGGTTCTGAGCGCTCCCATGAGGCGACGGCGCTCGTGCTGCTGTCGGCAGTGGGCGGCATGCTGATGTGCGGTGCGCGGGACATGGTCGCGCTGTTCATCGCCATTGAGCTGTCCACCATGCCTGCCTATGTGCTCATGGGCTACCGACGGGACGATGACCGGGGTCTTGAGGGCACGCTCAAGTACTTCTTGCTCTCAATGACCACGAGCCTGATCATGCTTTACGGCTTCTCCTTCCTCTTCGGGATCACAGGTGTCACGGGCTACGCCGAGATGGACCTGACCGGCGCCGGTGTTCTGGGCGTGCTGGCGACTGTCTTCGTTTTCGTGGGACTGCTGGCAAAGCTCTCCGCCGCGCCTTTCCATTACTGGGCGCCCGACGCGTACGCGGGCGCCCCCACGTCATCGGTGGCGTTCGTCTCCACTGTTCCTAAGATCGCGGGCACCGTGGCCATGATCCGGCTGGTCGAGGCTCTTTCGCCGGGTGCAACGCAGCTTCCGTTGCTGCTGTCGATCGTCGCTGTGGCATCCATGGTTCTAGGGAACCTGGCAGCGTACCCGCAGCTCGACCTCCGTCGTCTGATGGCGTACTCCGGCATCGCGCACATCGGTTACGTGATCTTGGCGATGGCCACCAATACGAACACCGGTCTTGCTGCCGCGGTCTTCTACATGGTCGCCTACGCGCTGCCGTCGATGGCCGTCGTCATGATAGCTGCCGAGGAGGGCTCCGCCGTGGAGCAGCTCTCCGGCCTCGTTGACCGTCGTCCGTGGACCGCATGGGCGCTTGTCGTGTTCTTGCTCTCCCTCGTGGGCATTCCGCCCATGGCGGGCTTCTTCGGCAAGTTGTACCTGTTCACCGCGGCGTTCGGCGCCGGGTATCGCGCTCTTGTCGTGCTTGCTGTGCTGATGAGCGTCGTGTCTGCCGGATACTACCTGCGCATCATGCGCGAGGCTTTCTTTGGCGAGCGTGTGTCCACGCCCGCTGTTGAGCGGAGCATCCCGGCCACCATCGCACTCGTCTTGTTGGTGGTCGCCACCCTCGGCATGGGCATCGCGGCATCGCCGCTACTGGGGTACCTGGGCGTCTCCTTCTGACCTACGCTGCCTCTCCATGACCTCTCCACAAAGCGGGGGTATATTCCAGTCTTGTATAGACGCCGAGACAAGGATGAGACGCATGTATGACGAGCAGACCTCGCCAGGTGAACCGGTGAACGAACGTCCTTCGGTGGCGTACGCCCCTCCCGCTCCTGCGCGTCAGCCTGAACCTCCTCGCTCCGGCCGATTCGGTGGCGGTGCTGTGTTTCTCTCGGCGGTTGCAGGCGGTGTCATCGGTGCGGTGCTGCTTGCGGCCGTCTTCGTGGGCCTTTTCGGTCTGCCTGCATCCGAGACGACGTCAACGCCTGCGGCAACGACCGGTGACGTGACGATCGAAGTCGCTGACACCGATGCTACGTACGCCGAGGCCGTTGCGACCAAAGTGACGCCGTCGGTGGTCAACATCTCGATAGGGCAGACGGGCATCGATCGCTTCACCGGTGCTTCTGTCACGCAGAGCGTGGGCAACGGCAGCGGTGTCATCATCCGTGAGGACGGCTACATCCTCACCAACAATCATGTGGTGGAGTCCGCCGATGAGATCATCGTGACGGTGGGCGTTGAAGACGTCACCGCCACTGTGGTGGGCACGGACCCTTCAAGCGACCTGGCAGTGATCAGAGTGGACATGACGGGACTCCCCGCGGTTGACATTGGTTCTTCCTCGGAGCTCAACGTAGGCGAGCCGGTGGTCGCCATCGGCAGCCCCTTCGGACTTGAGCGTTCGGTCACCGTGGGCATCGTCTCGGCGCTGGGCCGTTCCAGCCTGGCGGAAGGCAGCGAAGGGTTGAGCGTGTACACGAGTCTCATCCAAACTGATGCGGCGGTGAACCCCGGCAACTCTGGTGGCGCTCTGTGCAACGCTTCCGGTGAGCTGATAGGCATCAACACGCTCATCCAGTCCACGTCGGGTTCCTCGGCAGGTATCGGTTTTGCCATTCCTATCGACTTCGCCATAGGAATCGCGGATGAGCTCATCGAGACCGGATTCGCGACTCATCCCTTCATGGGCGTGGGCTCGGTCACGGTAGACGCCAGCGTGGCGGCCCGCTTCGGTCTCAGCGTCAACGCCGGAGCGCTCATCCAGAGCATCACCGGGGGTTCGCCTGCTGCAGACGCGGGACTTCTGCGTGGTGACATCATCGTGGGTATCGACGGTACGGAGATACTGAGCGTGGAAGACGTGTTCACCGTTGTGCGTGCGCATACGGTGGGCGAGACCGTACCCGTGGAGGTAGTGCGCGATGGTGAGCGGATGACGCTGGATGTCACACTGGGCTCGGATGCGAGCGTGCAGTGAAGCTCTCAGTCATCGCGGTTGGCCGCATGAAAGAGCGCCACTGGCGGGATGCTGCCGAGGAGTACACAAAGCGCCTGCGTCCGTACGCCACGGTTGAAGTCAGTGAGATACCCGACCGCGACGTGACTCGTGATGAGGAGCGTGCGATGGCCGAGGAGGGCGCCGATGTCTTGCGCGCCATCCCGGATGCCGCGCACGTAGTTGTGCTCGACGTGGGCGGGAAGCTGCACTCTTCCACCGACATCGCGGATCGCCTGGCCGCGCTCGGTCTTGAGGGTCGCAGCTCGGTGGCGTTCGTGTTGGGCGGCGCAGCGGGACTGTCGCCCGACGTGCTGGCGCGCGCCGACGAGCGCCTTTCGCTGGGGCGCATCACGCTCCCGCACCAGCTCGCCAGGGTCGTCTTGCTCGAGCAGCTCTACCGCGCGTTCAAGATCATGCGTAACGAGCCCTACCACAGGTGATCTCATGGGCCCGTATGTACACTTCCGGCTGACGTATGACTGGGCTGTCGAGACGGGTTTCTCGGCCGAGGAAGCGGATCGCATCGGACGCGCCGACGTTGGCGTGGACGTCGAGTTTCCCGCGCGAGCATCCGTAGCGGCGGCTAGCCGGCACTTCGCGCCCACGGCGTGGGTGTGGGGCGCTGTCTACAAGCGCAGAGCGGAGCGCGACTGCGACCTGGAGGCGCTGGGGCGCGCGCTGCACTGCTTCCAAGACGTCTACGCGCACGGGTGGCTCGGCCTGGCGCATCTGCGTTTCGACTTGAAGATCGCACGGGACCCTGACGACTGGGACCGCACACCTCTGTGGGAGCGCCGGCGCATCGAGCGCATCTCGCGGCGAACGCTGGCGTCGTATCTCACGGTCTGCACCGGCGGCGTGCGCCGCAGATAGTGCCTGCGTTGCCGCATGCGGCCTTGCGGGGTATCCTTGTTGCCCATATCGCCGTGTATCTACCGAGGAGAAATCACCCGTGAGAGAGGTCATTGAGTCGCTCGTGTCCCAGGCGTTGCGTTCCGCGGTCGAGGGCGGGCGCCTTGTGCTTCCCGAGCTGCCGGACCCCGCGGTCGAGCGTCCTCGTGATCCATCGCACGGAGACTGGGCCACCAGTGTGGCGTTGCGCTCCGCGAAGGCCGCGGGTATGAACCCGCGTCAGGTCGCCCAGATACTTTCCGACGAGATGTCGTCGCACCCCGACATCGACGCGGTGGAGATAGCCGGTCCCGGCTTCATCAACCTCCGTGTCTCCGCCAATGCCCTTCAGCGCGTGCTGCGAGAAGTGCATGAGCGGGGAGCCGGCTTCGGCCGGATCGATCTTGGCAAGGGCGCGCGCGTGCAAGTGGAGTTTGTCTCGGCCAACCCGGTGGGCCCCATGCATGTGGGTCACGGCAGGTGGGCCGCGCTGGGCGACAGCATGGCGCGCGTGCTGGAGCATGCCGGCTACAGCGTCCAGCGCGAGTTCTACGTCAACGACGCCGGCGTCCAGATGGACACCTTCGCCAAGTCCGTTGCCGCGCGGTATCTGGAGTTGTGCGGACGGGAAGTCGACTTCGGCGAGGACTGGTATCGCGGCGCCTATATCACCGACATAGCACGCGAGATCTTCGACGCGGAAGGCGACGCGTGGGCCGATGTGGCGTCCGCTGACCGCGAGTCGCACTTCAAAGAGACCGCGTACGTCCAGGTGCTGGAGCATCTCAAGCACGTGCTGCATGGCATGGGCGTGGACTTCGACGTGTGGTTCTCCGAGAGGACCCTGCATGCGTCCGTGGACGGTTCCAGCGAGGTCGAGAAGACGATCGAGGCGCTGCGCTCTGCGGGGCACATCTACGAGAAGGACGACGCCACATGGTTCGCGTCGATGCCTTTTGGTGACGACAAGGACCGCGTGCTGAAGAAGGCGGACGGCAGCTACACCTACTTCGCTGCCGACATCGCGTACCACAAAGACAAGTTCGACCGTGGTTTCGACCGCGTGATCGATATCTGGGGCGCGGACCATCACGGTTACGTGAAGCGCATGGAGGCCGCAGTGGCGGCACTGGGCCATCCCGGCAAGCTGGACGTGGTCATCGGCCAGCTCGTGAACCTGTTCCGCGACGGCGAGGTCGTGCGGATGTCCAAGCGCACCGGCGAGATGGTCACCTTCGAGGACCTTCTCGACGAGGTGGGCCCTGACGCCGCCCGCTACTTCTTCCTGAGGCGCTCGACCGATCAGCCGCTTGACTTCGACATCGGTCTCGCCAAGCAGCAGAGCAATGAGAACCCGGTCTACTACGTACAGTACGCACATGCGCGCATCTGCTCGATACTGCGCAAGGCTGCAGGTGCCGATACGAGCGACGAGACCGTGGACATCTCGGCTACCATTGCCAGCCTGGTCACCGATGAGGCGCCCCTTGACTTGCTCGCGAGCGACCCGGAGCTTGCCCTCATGCGCAAGCTGGCCGAGTTCCCTGAGGTCGTCGAGGTGGCGGCTACACAGCTGGCACCCGCCAAGCTCACGCGTTACGCGGAGGACCTTGCTGCGTCCTTCCACCAGTTCTACACGCTGTGCAGGGTGGTCGATCCTGGGAAGCCCGAGCTGACATCAGCGCGGCTGTACGCTGCGGATGCGACAAGGATCGCCCTTGCAGGCGTCCTGGCGCTTGTGGGCGTCGGCGCGCCGGAGCGCATGTAGCGTTCGGCAGATTGCGATCCAGCCGACTTAGCATATACTAATTCGATACTTCAAAGATGACGACACACGGGGAGGCACCCATGGCCGGAAGACCCGCCACACCAAGACCGCCCGCAACGCCCGACCTCAAGACGGCTGCGGACCTTGCGCCTGTACTGCCCATGACCGCCGAGGTCAAAGGCGGCACGTTATGGATCGGCGGGGTGGACACGGTCGAGTTGGCCCGTGAGGCCGGAACGGCCCTCTACGTGATGGACGAGTCGACCATCCGCCATCAGCTGCAGGAGTACGTCCACTGGACCACTTACCACTGGAAAGACGTAGACGTCGTCTACGCGGGCAAGGCGTTCATGTCGCTTGCCATGCTGAAGATCGTGGCCGAAGAGGGCTGTTGTCTGGACGTCTCCAGCGGTGGTGAGCTTGCGTTCGCTGTGCGAGCGGGTTTCCCCATGGAGCGTATCTACGTGCACGGCAACAACAAGACCCCGCTCGAGCTTGCCGAGTGCCTGGACGCCGGTGTGGGTCGCATCGTCGTGGACAGCTTCGAGGAGATGGAGCGTCTCTCGGCGCTGGCGAGCGAGCGGGGTGTCAGCCAGAAGATACTCATCCGTGTTACGCCGGGCGTCGAAGCGGACACGCACGACTTCATCATGACCGGCGCAGAGGACTCCAAGTTCGGCTTCGGCCGCAACCAGAGCCTTGCCATGCAGGCCGTGGAGCGCGCGATAGCGCTGCCGGGCATCGACTTCGACGGGCTGCACATGCACATCGGCAGCCAGATCTTCGCCCTCAACAGCTTCACCAAGGCCATCGAGGTCATCGTGGAGTTCATCGCTGAGATAAAGGCTCAGACCGGCGTCGAGGTGCGCATGCTCGATACGGGCGGCGGTCTTGGAATCGCGTACGGATTGCCCGATGAGCCTTCAACGATCAAAGACTACGGCAAGGTCGTCGTGGACGGCATCAAGGAGGAGTGCGAGAAGCACAGCCTTACAGTGCCCGCGATGGCCGTTGAGCCCGGCCGCAGCATCGTCGCCAACGCGGGCGTGACGCTCTACACCGTGGGCTCGATCAAGGTCATCCCCGGCATCCGCACATACGTGGCGGTGGATGGCGGCATGTCCGACAACATCCGGACGTCGCTTTATGATGCGCACTACGAAGCGCTCATCGCCAACAAGGCGGACAAGCCCCGTGAGATGGTGGCCACTGTCGCGGGCAAGCACTGCGAGAGCGGCGATATCGTGGTCAATGACGCGCCTTTGCAGAGCCCCGAAGTGGGCGATGTGCTGTGCGTGTGCGCGACCGGCGCATACTGCCAGTCGATGAGCAGCAACTACAACAAGCAGGTGCGCCCCGGTGTGGTGTTCGTGAAAGACGGCGAGTGGCGCTTCGTCGTCCGTCGCGAGACGTATGAGGACTTGCTGGCCAACGAAGTGGAGTAGCCCGCGCCGCTCGTGGTCGCGTCTGACGCCTGCGCTATACTACTCTGACCTCGCGTTATCGTAGGATCTCGCGATGGGTCTCTCGGCAGAAAGGGACGTAATGCGTACGGTCAATGTCGGTCTTATCGGTCTGGGCACCGTCGGTTCGGGCGTTGCGGACATATTCACCCGCCACGCCGGTGATTTCCGTCGCCGCGCAGGCGTGGACATCGTCATAACACGGTTCGCCGACCGCAACACCGCGCGTGCCGAGTCCCTGGGCCTTCCGATGGAGCGCTTCACCACCGAAGCCGCAGACATCATCAACGATCCCGACGTCGACGTTATCGTCGAGCTCATCGGCGGTACCGGCGTCGCCCGTGAGGTCGTCTTAGACGCTCTGCGCGCCGGTAAGAGCGTCGTCACCGCCAACAAGGCGCTCATGGCCAGTCATGGCCAGGAGGTCATGGAGACCGCCGAGGAGCACGGCGTCGACATCATGTTCGAGGCCAGCGTCGGCGGCGGCATTCCCATTATCGGTCCGCTCAAGCATGCGCTCGTGAGCAACGAGGTCCAAAGCGTTCTCGGTATCGTCAACGGCACCACCAACTACATGCTCACCCGCATGGCCGAGGACGGACTGGACTACGATTCCGCGTTGGCTGAGGCGCAGGCGAAAGGATTTGCCGAGGCGGACCCCACCGCCGACGTGGATGGCCTGGACGCGGCTGCCAAAATCGCCATCCTTGCATCAATAGCGTTCAACTCGCGGGTCGTTTTCGGTGAGGTTCCCGTGGAGGGCATACGGGATATCACTCCCGAGGATATAGCCTATGCCGAGAACATGGGCTACACGATCAAGCTGATCGCCATCGCGCGTCGTGTGAACGGTAGCGTGGATGTCCGGGTACACCCCACGATGATCCGCGCCGATCACCCTCTTGCGAAGGTGAACGGTGTCTACAACGCCATCTATGTCATCGGTGACTCCGTGGGCGAAACGATGTTCTTCGGCGAAGGCGCGGGCTCGCTGCCTG
>JAFGVD010000005.1 GCA_016938135.1 Coriobacteriia bacterium | reverse complement strand
GCGTGCTACCGCTCAGGCTGCGGGCCGTGACAGTAGTTGCAGAAACGCTCGCGATCCGTGTCGTGGCAGGAGCACGAGCCGAGACCCACGTCACCCACCGTCGAGTGCCATGCCCTGAAGCTACCCATGTTGCCGTGCTTCAGGTCCCAGGATGTCTGACTGGTTGTCGATGGTGTGAACCGGTGACATTCATTGCAGAAACGCAGCGTATGGCACCGCGCACACACATCGGGCTCGAGAAGCGCCTTCCGCGCGTGAAAACCCTCCATGAACTGCTCGGAGTGTGGCAACTCAAGTCCGTGACACGCATTGCATGACTCGATCGAGTGACATCCCCGGCAATCCTCTCGCGCAACGTTCGTCTGAGCGTACGGACGCTGCATACGACGCACCGCAACTCCGATGTCCTCGCTATGACACGTCGCGCACGTAGCAGTCTCACGCTCATCATCGTGGCAGGAGATACACAGGCTCATCCGTGGGTAGACGGCCCGCCGGACGGCGACACCGTGGCCCTCCGTGTTGTGGCAATCGATGCAGGCATGGCCGATTCCCAGAACATCCTCATGGCGCATGCGGATGCCGCGAGCCAGAGTCACCTCACGAATCGCATCCTCGTGACAGGAGACGCATGCCTCATTGACCACGCGAGCAGATGCGGGGCCAATGTCAGCCGTGCCGGTCAGATACGCCATCGCATTCCCTGCGCCTTCGATCCTCGCCAGTATGGATCGAGCGGCACCCGGACCGACATGGCATCGGCGGCACGGGACATCGGCATGACTTCCCTCGGCATGCGATTCGACCGCTTGTTCTGTGAAGTGGCAACCCGCACAAGCAGCGTCGCTTGTGCTGTACGTCCATCCATAACCCAGGAGTGCGACCACGACCAGCAGCGCAACAAGGCCCGCCCAACGCAGCCAAGCAGGCCGTGATGCCCGATGCTTGGTCGGCCTCGTCCGAGCAGCCTCGTCCTCCAGGACGCCCGCGGAGCGACCAGCCGCCTCCCGATACGAGACGACCAACATCACGGCCAGGACGACAACCAGCAGCACGAGCACCAGGATGGCAAGTGAGAACACCGCTGCCATAGGGTCCGATGCGGGGTCAAGCAGGGCGCTCCATCCCGCCCGAAGAACCTCACCCAGCCCGATGAGACCCATCATGATCGCACCTCACATGCAGACGCCTGAATCCTCATTACTGTGACTGCACCTCATCGGCTCCACCGGGATGTACGTGACGCTTGTGGCACTCGGCGCAGTTGGCCGTGGTGTGGCACCTGATGCACAGCGGGTCCTCAAGCCCGTTCGCCAGCGACGAGTGGGCGGGCAGGAATCCATCGGGATGCGGCATCTCTATGCCATGGCAGCTGTCACAGAAGGACGAGGTGTGACACGTCAGGCACGATTCGCGCCCTCCCGAGACCGCTACAGATCCGTGGTTCGCTCCGAATCCAGAATCGTGCGGGAGCGGGATATCGTGGCACGCCTCGCACTTGGAGGGTTCATGGCACAGGGTGCAGGTGTCAAGATCACCCATGCCGTGCAGAGACTTCCAGTTCCCGCCGTGGGTCTTGGCGAGTTCGGCGTCGCGTCTGCGCGCCTCGTCTGAGGAACGCTCGCCCGAATGGCACGTCTCGCACCGTCCGGATACCTGCACGTTGTTGTGACACGCCGCGCAGGTGCTCATCGTGGGCTGTGGCATCCGATCGGGATGACGCACGTGGGCAACCTCCGCGTGGCACTCAACGCAGCGGTAACCACCGGCTGCGAGCCCCGCATGCTGCATCCGAAGGCCTGAGGTCGTGAAGGGCTGCTCGTCTCCGATGTCAGGATGGCAAGCGACGCAGCCACAGTCAGGCACCCAGGCCACATCCGAACGATTGCCGGACATCACCCTCCCGGCTTCGGACAGCAACAGCACGCTGTTGCCGAGTCCACCGAGATATCCCCGCTCGACGTGGCAGTACTGACAGGCCACTCCCGCATGAGAGGACTGCCGCCACTCTTCATACTCACCGGTGTCCGCGTGACACACGCTGCAGGTGGTAGGAATCGCGAGACTCACCGGGCCCGCGAGCAAGGTCGCAAGGACCCCCGCGACGCACACGGCGAGTATCTGGCGCCTCTGGCGTACGGCCGCTGCGCGGGCACGACCAGCCAGCATACGTAGTCGTGCGATCGTATCCGAGAATAGGTCGTGCATATCGCGAGGGCCGCCATTCAGCCGGAAGCCATGAGCCTGGGGGGAACTGCCAATCGATAGCGGGACGGTGAGGCACCCTGCCGGCCCGTCGCCACAAGCATACGCGATAGCTACGATCCGAGGCGCCGCAGATGTGACTGCAACATCGAAGTCACACGAACAACGGGCACCGGGGTGGTTCCCCGGTGCCCGTCATGGCATGCCAGCGAGCTGTCGTCAGCAGAAACCCTAGAACGTCAGCCCAACACCGTTCCCAAGACCGTCACGGTGGCAACCGAAACAGAATCCATCCTGTACATCGGTGACAGCATCGGCCTGACCTAGGAAGCGATAGTCCGCCGCCTGGTGCGGGAACTGCAACGACGCGGTCGCGTGGCAGTCCACACAGTAACCGGTCTCCGTGTCAACGAATGCCCGGACTCCATCCGCAGCGCCGAGGACGTGCGATGCGCCACCGGCCACGTACACCTCGTTGAGGTCGTGGCAGCCGCCGCAGTAATCACCCTCGTCGGTCCACGTGTCGGAGATCAACGCACCGGTCGCGCCGAAGATCGTGCCGTTGTCCGCACCGTGCGGGCTACCATCATGGCAATCGAAGCAGCCGAGAACCGCCGTCGCAGACCCATCCCTGGTCAGCGCAGCCGTCTCGTTCAACTCGGAAGCGTCGTAAAGGTCGGTCGCTCCGATCGTGTGCTCGGCCTGGAAGGTCGCCAGCGTGTACACCTGCGTCGAGGATGCTGCGCCCGTGCCAAGGTGGCAGTACGAGCAACCCGTCGAGATGTCGGACCACCGCCACAGCGGTGCGCTCAGCGCACCGTGGACGTCGTGACACTGCTTGCACGCGCTGCCTGTCGCCGTGTAGTCCCCGTGAGCTGCCATATCCTCATTCAGCGAGCCGGACTCGTCGTAGAACCCGAATCCGTAGGCGGCCGACGCGGTCACCGCAACGATGGCGAGTGCAAGCATCGCAACAATAAGCGTCTTCTTCATGTAGTATGCACCTCCCCCCATTGTTGGATTCGAACCACTCGGGTATTCGCCCGTGAGTTCCCCCTGGATTCCGTGTGGCCGACTGCTCCAGTCCAATCAGGATTCCCCCTGGATGCATTCAATCGTCCCCGACATGATGCAGGTTCTCGAACTGTCAGTCAATTCACTACGGAGTATCGGTCGACTGCACCTGCGGCTTTAGGCGGACACCTACGACCCGCGCATGAAATGTGTCCGCTAGGACGAACAGGTCGTCCTCCATCCATTCGATGCCCTTGGGGAAGAAGAACTGGTCGTCGTTCACACCGTGCTCTCCGAGCGGCGGAGCAAAGGTGTCCCCGCTCCTGTCGAGCACCTGGATCTGGCTGACCAGCCCGTCAACAACGTACACGTTCCCATCCCCGCCAACAGCGATACCAGCTGGAGACGAAAGTAGCCTCGACTTACCCTGGTCTGAGATCGAGGCGGGCTCGCCGTATCGCCATAACACCTCGAGGTCAGAACTCAGGGCGATGACCCGGTTGTTGTCCAGGTCGCTTAAGTAGATGACGCCCTCGTCGTCTACCGCGACTGCGAATGCGCCTGACAACTGCTCATCCTCACGCCCGTAGGTGCCCCACTGGCCAAGCGGGTTGCCCTCAAGATCCGTCACGAACAACGTGCCAACGTCACTCAGGACGTACACGCGGTCGCCCGCGACAGTCACACCCTTGGGCGCCATCACCGGGATGTGTCGAACCAGTTCTCCGTCTGAGTTGAACACGACGACCGCCATCTTCGTGCGATCGGCAATGTACACAAGCCCGTCGGGGCCGACATCGATGCCTGCTGGAGCAAGCACACGGTACTCCTCGAGGGTGCGCTCGCCGTCCTCGTGGTCTTCGACGAAAACCCGTCCCGCTCGACCACTCTTGTCGAATGCCAGCACTTTGCCCTCATCCGGAACCGTGACGTATATGGTATTCCGGCCGTCGTAGGCCACGTCGTAGGGCAACTCCATCTCTCCCAGGGCCCCACCTCCAAACGCCTGGAACACGACCTCGACTCCCGACACTCCAGCTAGAGTCGGCTCATGTCCTGGCTCTGTGGTTATCGAGCTGAGGACGTAGAGCAATCCGCAGAGCAGAATGATCAGAAGCACGATGATGGCAGCAAGCGCCCTTCTCGCGTTTCGATCCGTCTTGTGATCCTTACTGGTGGGCTCTCGCCGCATCGTCACTGACCTCCCAGTCTGGCGATGGCTTCGGCAATTTCGGGATCGTCCGGCAGGAAACGTACGGCATCCTGGTACATGGCAAGAGCCTTGTCCGTATGACCGGCGTTCTCATAGGCCTTGCCAAGCCGAACGCGCGCTCCCGCATCTTGACGATCCATCTCGCAGTATCGCTCGAGGTGAGGGATGGCCTCGTCCCAGCGCGCCAAGTCGGAGTACAAGATTCCGAGTGCATAGCGGGCTTCAGCGAGCTCCCAGATCTCAAGAGACTCAAGATAACCGTCGAGCGCCATTTCGGTTTCGCCGCGTGCCTGCTCGATTTTGGCCTCCCCGAACACCACCTGAGCGAGTGGGTATCCCGTCACATCCAGGCTTCGAATCTCATTGAGGGTGGTCAATGCTTCCTCGTACTCACCTGCGCTGTAGTAGACCTCTGTGAGCTGGAAGTACAGGACCGCATTTGACGGCTCTTCTGCGATCTGCTGATTGAGTTTCACGATTTCTCGCTCGGCGAGTGTGCGGGGCGCGTCGCCGGCCCGGATCTCGTCAAACACCAGGTACCCGACGACCACGATGCCGACCACCAGAAGCGCCGTGAGGACAACCAGCAGCGACCCAGGGGACCTACGGGACGATACAGGCGCCCTCTCGTAGGAACCCTGGTCAATCGATGCCTCAGATGATCCGTCCACATCTTGCGCATTGCCCATCGAGCCGCGCCGCCTATCCCTCACGTCAATCTCCCTTATCGCGGAAACAAGCGCACGCGACCCTTGGTGCGGCGCATAGAACGACCTCGTCTAAGTCGAAGGGCCGGGCTCACAGTCCTGCCTTCGTCCGCTCCACCAGTCCGCCCATCTCGATGATCTCCTTGATGAACGGCGGGAACGGCTGCGCGGTGAAGACCGCGCCGGTCGTCTCGTTGGTGATGATACCGGTATCGGCATCCACCGTGATCTTATCGCCGGCGCTAATGCCATCCACGGCCTCCGGTGACTCCATGATCGGAAGGCCCGTGTTGATGGCGTTGCGGTAGAAGATGCGCGCGAAGCTCTTGGCGATCACCACCGACACACCCGCGTGCTTGATGGCGATCGGGGCGTGCTCGCGGCTCGAGCCGCAGCCGAAGTTCTCCTCGGCCACCAGGATGTCCCCCTGCTGGACCTTGCCGACGAAGCCCGCGTCGAGGTCCTCCATGCAATGGAGCGCGAGTTCGTCGGGGTCCGACGTGTTGAGATAGCGCGCCGGGATGATGACGTCCGTGTCG
>JAFGVD010000014.1 GCA_016938135.1 Coriobacteriia bacterium | reverse complement strand
GGTGTGGCGGAATGGCAGACGCGCATGGTTCAGGTCCATGTGGGGGCAACCCCGTGAAGGTTCAACTCCTTTCACCCGCACCATAGGTAGTTAGCAGGGGCTTCGCCAAGACACTGGTGAAGCCCCTGTTCTTGTTTCTGGCGTCCAAATGCCCGATATCAAATCACTTGTTCAAATACACGCACCAGAACAATGCGCGTCTGCCATTCCGCCACACCCTTTCTTCGGGTGCTGTCGCAAGACCGAGCCGCAGACCCTTTCGCATTCAGAGCGGTCTCCGTCTAATGTGGGTTCCAGCGAAGTAGCGAGGGGGCGACGGTATGGGTGATGGAAGCAAGCGGGTGCAGAGTACGTTGCGCGTCAACAAGGACGAAGCCGCTGTCGCACGCGACATCCTTGCCTCTCGCAGGACAACGGCAGCGGGCGAGCCTCCCTTGCTTACCGATGAGCAGTTGCAGGATGTGTTCGTTAGTTTCGTTGCCACACACGCCGCAGTTGAGTTCAGCAACCTTCTGAACGCGCAGGACTCGGTCGCGCTTCAGCGCATTTGGTCACGAGTGGCAGACGCAACCCAACATCTTGAAGTGATAAAGCCCATATTCAGTTCGTTTACAGAACAGCGGTCACTCTCGGACGCATCTGCGAAGCGGCTATGGGACTGGATAGCGGACGGTGGGGTGGCGAAGAGGGCGCAGGACGCATACGCCACCGTTCTACAGTTCTTAGGGCGCACGGGCTTCTCGGTTCCCTTGCATGGGGGCGGCGACGGCGGCACCAAACGAGGGCGGGTCACCAAGCGAAGGTAGTCGATGCGAGGGCTGCTTGTAGGTCACAAGATGCAGGTGCTAGTCGTCCTCACCGTCGTATGCGGGGACACTCCCAGTCCATGACTTGAGAATGTCCCGAGCCTCTTCTCTCGACTTGACCCACGCGTATTGATGCATCGTTGGCGAGCGCCTGAACGTCTGTAGTCGCTTGAGCATCAGCCCGAAGCGCAGGAACAGTCGCCGCTTCTTCCAGCGAGCGAGACGCTTATCCTGCTGCTTGAAAGTGACTATGAGGAACGCATCCTCGTATGCGAACACGGCGCACGCGAAGAAAAGCACGGGGACGAAGAACAGTGACATCACGAATGGCAGACCCAGCGAGAGCAACACCTGCAAGTGCAGCAGTTGCCCGATGTTCTGGTAGACCTGCCAGCCAACCCACCCTAAGAGCAGGAAGCCTGTGCCCGCCTGCACGTTGGTCAGCAGGCGATGAACCTGCTCGGAACCCTTCTGGTATTCGGAGACAACCACCAGCATCCCCAGCAAAGTCACCAGAGGTATGACGACGAGAAACTCAACCCAGAAGTTGAACGGGAAGAACTCGGAGAAGAACGCGAACAAGACCATCAACTCAAGGTTCACGAGGACGGTCTTGGCGAAGAACCGCGAATCGTATGTGACGCCCTGCGTTGCAGCCTTAGATACCGAGCCGACGCCGCCGATGGCGATGAACGCCACGGTGTCGTAGAGCATTGAGGCGTCCCAGTAGCCGACCCGCGACAACCACCAGACCACCGCGACGTTGTAGCCGATGATGACGCCGAACAGGGCGAGCAACTTGGGCGTGAAGAACGCGGACACCACGCCACGAACCGACGAGCGGATTTCCGCTCTTGTCATCGCCCACACGAAGAAGATGACGAGCCACACGAGACCCGCCGACTGCCTTGAAGTCAGAATCACAGCCAGACCCTTCTGCTTGTCTGCAATCAGGATATCTGGAGTGACTGACACACGAGCGACTACGGGGCGTTCAGCACCTTCACGTTCGGGAACAGCATCTCGCCATACCTCTTCGTGAACGAGAAGTCGTAGAGGTCATACGGGAACACGAATGCGCTACCCCACATCTGCGGTGCCAGTTCTAGTAGCGCGAGATTCGGGGCGGTAATGACACTCACATAGGTTGGAATCCGCTTGTTCTTGGCGAGTTCGGCGGAAGGTGGGGCGTCCACGCGTAGCGTCTGCACCTGCGCGTCGGAATCCAACAACGCGGGCACCAGCCCGTCCATTATCAGTTTTGTTGCGTTATCCAAATCGGTGCTACCTGCTCGGGCTACTTCGCCGAGTCGGATAGTTACCGAGCAACGCCTTTTCGGGTCTTCAAGCATCTTTACTACGGCACCAAGCCCGAGGGACTCTGCCTCTTTGATTGCTGCCGCTTTCGTCCGAGTTGCAACATCGGAAATATGGTCTTCAAGCATCTGCACGGCGGGGGCGTTGAACATCGTCGCACGAATCAAAGTGGGCTTGTTCTCGTCGGCGGGAATCGTCGGCTCCCATACAGGGACATCTCGGGTCTTTGACTGGACGACATAGCCGATTCGCAACACGAGTTCGGCGTAAACCCCTGTGCCTTCTCGCTGTTTCGTCATACGGCACCAGTCCAGCAAAGGGTAACGAGAGGAAGGATTGATTCCCGAAGCGTGAACGCCGAGAAGGTGGTCAAGGGTAATGAGAGGAAAGCCCGATTCCGAGGCAACGGGCAACAGGCTCTCGCAGGCGGGGTTGTAGAGGAAACGGGCAGTTGATAAAGGGAAAAGCCGCAGGAAGCAAGCACGGGCACAAGCGACGAAGAAGATGTTTCCCGAACCGAGGAACGCAGCAGGAAACCCCCTATGAGGGGAAGACGAAGGGTTATCCGTGGTAGTAGAGAGTTAAGCCCTATGGATTTCATTGAACTCTCTTGCTCTTCATTCCGTCTTTGGCTCTGGTCGTTTCCACCGTGTCACCCCGAAAACTTGCGTTGTGGCGTAATCCACACCCTCAAAGTCCAACTGTCCTCTTTGAATCAACTTGACTAGGTCAGTCTGGTATCCGCTGGGATAGCCGTAGCAAGGAATCAGCACATTCACTAGTTTCGTAGGATTCCTAGACGGGTCATTACTGTTACTCGGGTGTCTGGGGTCATCTCTTAGAACAACGGTTCTTTGGCTGGATACACTCATACCGCCAGCCTGCCTCGCCTTGTCCATCAACACTCTGCCCCATACGAGATGTCCCTCTGCTATCAAGGATTCCAAGACGGCGTGAATATCCTTCTCTTGCATACACCCGTGGGATTCGTCCGAGGCTATGGCGTTGTTCCACATATCCATCACGAGCGTTCCGAAGGTGACTGAACCCTTCGGCGATAGCGATACGTATTCTTGGTGGACACCGCCGAATACCCATCTCGCGCCCTGAAACAGAATCAACAGCAGCAGGACTTCCTCTGGATTCAACACGGAGAGGCGGGAACTTCTCTTCCCGCCTCTATCTAGGAACATCCCATCCTTGAGCATTACGAACTTGCCGATATTCTTGCGTTCGTTGCCTTCCGCCGAGGAACCCCCCGCTTCGTCTTCTTTCGGGGCTTTGTAGCCTAACTTCACGCTTTTCCTATATGGCAGCCCACGCGCTGTCTTGATTGCTATAGTGCCGTCCTTTGCTACTTCCACGAGTCCGATTGATTCCAGAATCCGACGCGCTAAGAGATATCTCGCCTTCTCGGATTTCGGGGAATCGTCGGCAAACACCTTCTTGGCTATCTGCTCATCGGAGTAGGGGCGGACCACAACATCGTTCTCTGCCCCGTGTGTCGTGAGGTTGCCCATTCCCACGAGCGCCACATAGACCTTCAAGGCGTCCAGCGAGAAATCAACATCAGGGGAACACGCCCAGTTGATTGGGCGGATTTCAAACCATATGCCTGTTGTGTCCGTGCCCACGATTCCCCCGAGCATCAGATAGGACTCATCGCGTTCTACTACAGGATACGGTAGCAGGGGCAACCTAGCGATTATGCAGATTTGACAAAGAAACTACTTATAGTATGCATCTTAGTATCAAGTCTATGCACCAAATGCCGATATATGTAGTGTCGGGAACGATTAGGGATGGTCAACTATGAGAGGAAGAGTTCAGGCACTACCCGCGAACGGCTTTCCAACAAAGATTGTCGGCACCACCTTCTGCGACGAGGACGCGATTGACGCCAGCCTGCTGGACGTCGGCGTCCTTCTTCTTCGTGACTACGAAAACGGACACGACGAATACGCGATAGCGGTGCTGCGAGCCGATGACGGCACGCGAATCGGCTACATCTCAAGGCTCTACTCAATCCACCTTGCCCCATTTGCCGAGTATCAAGGGCTTTCCGCCACCGTCCTTGATGTCACGGGCGGAGTCGTTGGCAAAGAGAACAAGGGCGTTAACATCTACGTCTATGAAGACGATGGTGCCGTTCTTCCTTCCAAGGCATATATGTTGGGCGAAGGAAGGCGAGCATCGTGACACACAAGACCAAGAGGCGCTCGCCCTCAGAAGCCTCGCTTACTGCGCTCGTTTGGCTGGAGAAGGATTACCTCACCGCCAGCGTGGGCGAGCGTTTGGAACTCGCAGGCGGAAGCGACGGTCTGCTCTATGCGAGCCTTCGCGGGGAATACGGCAGAACCCTTGGCTCTATGGACTTCGCAACCTCTTTCGTTCTGCAGGACTACTACCGCATCAACGACTTTGAGTTGCGAGTCCTGGAGGAAGTCGCCTGTTTCGGCTGCCGATGTTTGGTGGTTGGCATTACCTCGAAGGACGGCAGCGAAGTGCCCCCTGTTGCCGAAGAGGACGCCGAGGGACTGCGGTCACGACTCAAGGCGGCTGAGGAACGCAGGGCTGCGGAACGCAAAGGGGGGTTGTTCGGATGGATGGAATCCGTCTGACGACGCTATCTAGATTTCTCGCTGATGCCTGCGAGCGTTCGCCCGAGACCACCGAGGCTCTTACCCGTTGGATTGTTGAATCACGAACGGCGGGTGCCAGAACCGCGACTGAGATTCGGAGCATCGGCTACTGGGTCAAGCGTCGCCTGTGTCACCCCAAGGAACCCTTTGCCGATTGTCCCGCCCTCACATTGGGACACCACGACGACCCCAGCCGTTGGTGTCAGGGCTGCACGCCAGAAGTCGTCGCCCTTGTTGACGCGGTGGATTCGTTCCCAGAAAGGCTGAGGTAGAGCAAATGGGCGCACAAAGCACACTCTTGGGGGTCACCCCGCCTGAAGACGTCAACCCTGTGTTTATGAGCAAGACGGACTTCGCACGCTATATCGCACGCAGCGAGGCGACCGTGAGCCGCCTTATCCGTCAAGGCGTGATTGTCCCTTTGCACGACGGGCGTTCGGTCACGATTCCCGTTCGTGACGCTATGAGGCGCTACACCGAATACCTCAAAGCGAGGGAACACGAGCGCCGCACCAGAAAGCCGAACGAACAAGCACCCGCCAAGGCGAAGGTGTATTCCGAACTCGGCGAACGCGTGATGGCTATGGGTGATTTCATCGTTGAAGGCCGCAAGCCCCAGAGTGTCCCTGAGGGTGCAGCAGAAGGCGACAAATAGGTGTATTGGGGGTTACCTGCTGGTAGGCGTTCCCGAGCGTTCTGTGGGCATCGTGAGCGCTCATCTCGCCGTCCGACTTGCGGGTCACTATGTTCATTCTTCTGCATAGCAAGGACTGTTACGACGCCCTGCCCCCATCGTCCTCGTTCAGCGGCACTAGCGCCTTGCCCGTTTGTCCGAGACGACGGTAAGGTCACGTTGATGAACGAGAACGCAGCCGCAGCACTATCCGTGATTTGCGCCGATTACCGAGCGTCTTTCGTTCCTCCATCGTTCGGAAATGGATTTGACTGGACTGCCGCCGAACGCGCAAATCGTGGATTCATCGCCATAGGTTTGGCAGGGCAGAACGCGCTGTTTCGTGGTGCCGAAAGAATCCTTGAACACCTAGACGCACTTTGCCGCGTCGCCTGCGTCAAGGAAGTCGTGCTGCTCGCCAAGCACCCGCTCATGGAAGACCTCGCACCCCGAAGTTGCCGACCCCCAACTTGACCGCACCAAGGTAGACGCCGCAACGGCGAGGACTCTGAGAGAGCGTATGAATCGGTGTAGGGCGCTGTTCTATGCCGCGACGACGAATAGCACCCAATCCAAATGGATGCCGTGGGAATGCGGCTACTTTGACGGCAAGTTCGCAAGAGCGGCGATTTTGCCCCTTACCTCTACTCCGCAACGTGACTACAAAGGGCAGGAGTATCTCGGCGTGTATCCCTACGTCCTGGAAGACGTCGTGATGGTTCAGGGGCGACCGCAGAAGGTCTTGCTCGTCCAGAGTTCGCCAAAGACATACTGCACGCTCTACGAATGGCTGAACGGGAAGCAGCCCATCTACCACCAGTAGTCGTGTCCTTTTCAAATGCGCTCATCAAACATCGGGGGGCTACCGCGTGCTCTTTCTGGAGCGCTTTGTCGTTCACATTCGCACGGACGGTAGGCGAACAGCCTCTCAGCATACCGTGAACACGATTCAGGTCCATGTGGGGGCAACCCCGTGAAGGTTCAACTCCTTTCACCCGCACCATAGAGACTCAGTGAAGGCTCCGTCATCGACGGGGCCTTCGTTTGTGCCGGGGTGTCATCCTCCTGCGCTACCATAGCGGTGTAGTGTTGGGCATCGTTTAAGAGGTGATCCGTGGCCGAGACCTACACCGCCGCCGTTGTGCAGGTGTCTCCCGTTCTGTTCGATCGCGAAGCGACCATCGATAAGGCCTGTGAGCTGATCGCCGAGGCCGCCGAAGCGGGAGCCAAGCTCGTGCTCTTCCCGGAGGCGTTCGTCTCCGCGTACCCGCGTGGTCTTGCCTTTGGCACGGTGGTGGGTAGCAGGGCGCCTGTGGGTCGTGACCTGTGGCAGCGCTACTGGGACTCGTCGGTGCAAGTTCCCAGCGCTGCGACCGACCGACTGGGCGACGCAGCGCGTGAGGCCGGCATCTACCTGGTCATCGGCGTGATCGAATGCGACACAACGTATGCCGGCGCCCACGGAGGAGGGACGCTCTACTGCACGATCCTCTACTTCGGGCCGGATGGAGCGCTTCTGGGCAAGCACCGCAAGCTCAAACCGACGGCCGCCGAGCGCCTCATCTGGGGCGAGGGCGATGGCAGCACGCTTACCGCGGTGGATACGCCGCTGGGAATCGTGGGCGGGCTCATCTGCTGGGAGCACTACATGCCGCTCGCGCGTTACGCGATGTACGGCAAGGGCGTGCAGGTATGGTGCGCGCCTACTGCGGACTCGCGCGATACCTGGCAGTCGACGATGCGGCACATCGCGTGCGAGGGCCGCTGCTGGGTGTTGGGATGCAACCAGTTCGTAACCAAGGACATGTATCCAGCCGATCTGCCGGAGCACGACTTGCTGGAGGTTCAGCCCGAGGTCATGTCACGCGGCGGCTCGGTGGTCATCTCACCGCTGGGTGAGGTTGTGGCCGGACCGCTGTGGGACGAGGAAGGCATCCTCTACGCTGAGATCGACCTGGCCGAGGTGTCTCGCGCCAAGCTGGACTTCGACCCGGTGGGCCACTACGCCCGACCCGACGTGTTTCGGCTCGTGGTTGATGAGCGCGAGAAGTGCGCGGTGGAATTCGAATAGCGGGGAAGAACACGGTATCGGTCATGACGTCCGAGGAGGCGTGTCATGAAGGTACTGGTGCACGGATGGAGAGTCGCACTGCTGCTTGTGCTGCTTGCGGTCGCTCTGCTTGCGGGTTGCGGCGCCGTTGATGATACGGCTGTATCCGATACAGAGGCCACAGGGGCGCCGAGCGGGGAAGAGGGAACACCTCACGCCAGTGCGGGGATCGACTACGCCACGCTTCTGACGCCTGCCGATGTGGAGCAGGTCTCCGGTCTCACCGGACTTGTGACCGTTGCGTATGACCCCACAGTGGGCGCCGGAGGCAACGTGAACATCGCCGAGGCCGACGGTCAGCTTGTGGCCATGCTCATCGTGCAAGACGCGCCGTTCTACGACGTATGGAAGTCCGACGGCGAGACGTTCCTGCGCGAGTACGAGCCTGCCGTGGGAGAGGAGTCCTTCATCGGCCCGGCTGAGTCGGTCACAACCGACTCCTACATCTTCGGGTTCAGGCAGGGCGAGTACGCCGTGGTGGTGGACACGTTCTTCCGGGTGCAGGGCGTGACGAAGATCCTCTCGGTAGAGCAACTCGCTGAACTCGCGAGGATCGTCTCGTCACGCCTCTGACACCCGGGGCGGCTACACCGCCTCGTCGAACGCTTCCGTGAACTGGCTGTTGTAGAGGTCGCAGTAGAAGCCTTCCGCTGCCAGCAGCTCTGTATGCGTGCCGTGCTCGATGATCTGGCCTTCGTTCATCACGAGGATGAGATCAGCGTCCCGGATCGTTGAGAGCCGGTGGGCGATCACGAAGCTGGTGCGGCTCTTCATGAGCCTGGTCATCGCGCTTTGGATGAGCGCTTCTGTACGCGTGTCCACAGAACTCGTCGCTTCATCGAGGATGAGGATGCGCGGGTCTGCGAGAAACGCCCTGGCGATCGTCAGCAACTGACGCTGACCTGCCGAGATGTTGGAGCTCTCGTCGTCGAGCACGGTGTCGTAGCCGTCGGGGAGCGTTCGCACGAAGTGATCGACGTGTGCCGCTTTCGCCGCCTCCACCAGGTGCTCCTCGGTCGCTTCTTCCCGACCGTATGCGAGGTTCTCTCGGATGGTGCCCTTGAACAACCATGTGTCCTGCAGCACCATGCCGAAGGTCTTGCGAAGGTCGTTGCGGGTCATGTCGCGCGTGTCCACGCCGTCCACCAGGATGGAGCCGCCGTCGATCTCGTAGAAGCGCATGAGCAGGTTGACGAGCGTGGTCTTGCCGGCACCGGTGGGGCCGACGATGGCGACGGTCTGGCCGGGCTTTGCCTCTAGGCTCAGGTTCTCGATGAGCGGTGTCGCGGGGTCGTAGCTGAACGACACCTCGTCGAACTCCACGCGACCCTCCACGCGCTCGAGGCGCACCGGCGTCGTAGTGTCCGGACGTTCCTCCTCGGCATCAAGAAGTTCGAAGACGCGTTCTGCCGAGGCGACCGTGGACTGAAGCGTGTTGGCGATGCTGGCCGTCTGCACGATGGGCTGTGTGAACTGTCGCGAATACTGGATGAACGCCTGGACGTCGCCCAGGGAGATGCGACCCTGCGCCACGCGCAGACCGCCGATGACGGCGATGCCCACGTAGTTGAGGTTGTTGAGGAAGCTCAGCGACGGCATGATCGTGCCCGAGATGAACTGTGCTTTGAAGCTGGCGTCGTAGAGAAGCTCGTTCTCGCGGTCGAATACCTCGATCGCCTCTTCCTGGTGACCGAACACCTTCACCACTCCGTGTCCGGAGAACATCTCTTCGACGTGACCGTTGAGCGTTCCTGTGCGCTCCCACTGAGCCGCGAACTGCTTCTGCGACTGCTTGGCGATACCCATGGTGACCACAAGGCTGAGCGGGATGACCAGCAATGAGATGCCGGCCAGAAGCGGGCTGATGGAGAACATCATGATGAGCACGCCGATGATGGTGAGCACCGCCGTGATGATCTGGGTCGCCGCCTGCGACAGCGTGTTGGAGATGTTGTCGATGTCGTTGGTGACGCGGCTGAGTGTGTCACCGCGCGGGTTGTCATCGAAGTACTTCAGCGGCAGGGCGGCCAGCTTCTCGTCTGCCTCCTTGCGTAAGGCGTACACGGTCTTCTGTGCGACGCCTGCCATTATGTACTGCTGCATCCATCCAAAGATGGCGCTCACGATGTACACGCCGCCCAGCAGCATCAAGAGGCTGCCTACGGCATCGAAGTCCACTCCCTGTCCGGGTGTGACATCCATGTTGGCGAGCATGTCGGCGAGCTGGTCGTTGCCGGCAGCTCGCAGGCCTTCCACCGCCTGTTCTTGCGTGACACCGGCGGGAAACTGCTTACCTACGACGCCCTCGAACAGAAGGTTCGTCGCGTTGCCGAGGATGCGCGGTCCGATGATGTTGAACGTAACGCTGATGACCGCGAGAACGATCACGAGCATCAGCATCCACTTGTGGGGCGCCAGGTAGCGCCCCAGGCGCTTGAGCGAGCCCTTGAAGTCCTTGCTCTTGGCACCGCCTCCGGCCATGCCATGTCCGCCCATGGGACCGCCGCCCATGGGACCGCGGCCGGGGCCGCCTACCGGCCCGCCGGGACGGGGACCGAAAGCGGGCTTGTCGTTACGGGACTCGCTCATGCGATCTCCTCCTTGGTGAGCTGCGAGTTCACGATCTCGCGGTAGGTTTCGCTGCTCGCCATGAGCTCGTCATGTGTTCCGGCGCCGACGATGGTGCCCTTGTCCATGACGATGATGTTGTCGGCGTGCATGATCGTGCTGACGCGCTGGGCCACGATAATCACGGTGGCGTCACGGGTGTCTTTCTTAAGTGCGGCGCGCAGCGCGCCGTCGGTCTTGAAGTCGAGTGCTGAGAAGCTGTCGTCGAACACGTAGATTTCGGGGCGTTTTACCAACGCCCGTGCGATCGCCAGACGCTGGCGCTGACCGCCGGAGACGTTGGTGCCACCCTGCGTGATGGGAGCGTCGAGCTGCTCGGCCATTGCCGAGACGAACGCCTTGCCCTGTGCCACCTCCAGCGCATGCCACAGCTCCTCATCGGTCGCCGTCTCTTTGCCGTAGCGCAGGTTGCTTGCGATGGTGCCCGTGAACAGGAACGCCTTCTGCGGTATGAAGCCGATCTTGTCCCACAGGTCGGCCTGGCGCATCTCCCGGATATCCACGCCGTCGACGAGCACTTGGCCGCCGGTCACGTCGTAGAAGCGGGGGATGAGGTTGATGAGCGTGGACTTGCCGCTGCCCGTGCTGCCGACGATTGCCGTCGTCTGTCCCGGTCTTGCCGAGAACGACACGTTGCTCAGCACCGCATCTTCAGCGCCGGGGTAGCGAAACTCCACGCCACGGAACTCCAGCTCACCGTGAACGTCACCGATAGCGGTGGGTGTCTTTGGATCCTCGATCTGTGGCTCGGTGTCTAGGACCTCGTTGATGCGCTTTGCGGAAGCTGACGCCCGTGGCACCATCACGAACATGACGACCGCCATCATGACCGACATCAGAATCTGCATGATGTAGGTGAGGAATGCGGTGAGATTGCCGATGGGCATCGCCCCGCTATCGATTCGCAGGCCGCCGAACCACATAACGGCCACGGTGGTGAGATTGAAGATGCCCATGATCGTGGGAATCATGATTGCGAACAGCCGGGCCACTGACAGCGCCGTTTCGGTAAGGTCGCGGTTGGCTACGTCGAAGCGCTCCTGCTCGTAGTCGCTGCGCACGAACGCACGGATGACCCGCATGCCGGAGAGCTTCTCGCGCATCACCTGGTTCACGCGGTCCACCTTGATCTGCATCGAGGTGAACAGCGGCAGCGCAGTCTTCATCACCAGGCCGATGATCACGGCCATAAGCGGGATGACCACGACGATGAGTGCCGAGAGGGGTACGTCCTGGCGCAGCGCCATGATGATGCCGCCTATCGCCATGAACGGCGCGGTGATCATCACGTTGAGCGCGAGCACGGTTACCTGCTGGACCTGTTGCACGTCGTTGGTGTTACGGGTGATCAGCGAAGGCGCGCCGAAGATGTTCAGTTCGGCCAGGGAGAAGCGTTGCACCCGGCGGAAGACCGCGTGCCGCACGTCTCGGCCGAACGCCATCGCGGTCTTCGATCCCCAATACACGGAGATGATGGACACGACTCCCAGCAACAGCGTGACGGCCAGCATGAGGCCGCCCGTGCGTAGGATGTAGTCGATGTCGCCTTTGACCACACCGTTGTTGATGATGTCGGCGTTCAGGTCGGGCAGGTAGAGGTTGGTGATGGCTTGTACGAGCAGGAGTGCCATCACCAGGAGGATCTGCTTCCAGTAGGGTTTCAGGAAGCGCATGAGCTTGATCATCGTTTGTATCGCTTTCTAGGATTCAGGGGCGGGTGGGACATGTGTCTCACGCTTCGTCGATCGCGAGAGTGAGGTTCTGGTTCAATATGTCGAGCAAGCGCCGGAGTTCTGTGCGGTCTTTTTCAGTCATAGAACCCACGCCTGCGCGGATGAGCTGCGCGAACACCGCTTCGAGCCGGGTGACGAGGCTCTTGCCGCTCTGAGTGAGGTATATCCGGATGAGGCGCTGGTCTTGCTGGTCAGGGCGCCGTTCGATGACGCCCGAGGCTTCCATCTTCTGCAGCATGGTGGTGGCGGTGGGTCGAGATACGTGTAGCTTCTCGGCCAGTTCGCTTTGGCTGAGCCCGTCTTTGTGAGCAAGTATGTGCAGGCAGGCAGCCTGGGCGGGGTGGGTCTCCTCGTCTGCCAGCAGCTTTTGCATGAAGCGACGCTGAAGAAGCATCGTGTTCTTGAACTCCATGAAGACGCCGAACGCGTCGAGGCCCACACCTTCAGGCGCGGCGAAGCCCGCGTCATGCGGCATGTGGTGCATGGGTTTCCTCCGATGGTCCGTGTCAGCAGGATGTTAGTTAGGTTACTAACAGTTAGCTAGCTAATATACTCCGCGTTATGTGGCCACGCAACCTTTTGTGGGGGAGGTCTTCTGAGAAAGGGTATCGACTCCACAGGACAGACCGCTGCAAGGAGTAACCATGTCACTTGGGAAACAGTTCGCCCTTTATGCGATCACGCTCGTGGTGTTTCTTGGCATCGACACCATGTGGCTGCTTACGATGTCCGACCGTTTCTATAAGAAGAACCTCGGCCATCTTATGCGCGAGAGCCCTGATCTGCTTGTGGCCCTGGCGTTCTATCTGCTCTACGTGTTGGTCGCGTTGATCATCGTCGTGATGCCGGCGGTCGACAAGGAATCGCTGTTACAGGCTGTCGGCTTTGGCGCGCTGCTCGGGGTAGCGGCCTACGGCACCTATGACATCACGAATCTCTCAACCCTCAGGGACTGGCCCGTGATCGTGACCGTCGTCGATATCATCTGGGGCGGGATTCTCACCGGTGTCGTCTCAGCGGCGGGTTATCTTGTCGCGAACTGGCTCAAGTAATCAAGAGGGCGCGTGGCCGAGGAAGGAGACGTCATGATGCTCAAGGCTCTGGCTCTTAACTGTTCGCTTAAGGCCTCGCCGAAAGTCTCGAACACGCAGGCGCTCATCGATAACGTGGCCGGGTTATTCGCGGTTGCTCTGCGAGAACCCCATCCCCACTAACCTCACGGCGCTCGATCATCAAGCGATGCGTGAAAGCAAGTAGATGCGATACAGGTGATGTCGAGATACGATGCGACTGTGACTATGTCGTCTGTGAGGGGGCCTCGTGACTACACTACGTCGTATCTTGCTGTTATGTGCCGCCTTACTTGCTGCGGTCGCCCTTGTGGGCTGCTTGCAGACTCAGGAGTCGGTTGAGGCGCCGGAGCCCGAGGGCCCGAATCAGACCCAGGCCATGGCAGCATTTGAGGCGATGCATCCGGGATTCTCGGCCAGAGAGGCGGAAGCCGCCGAGGCTCAGTGGATCATCACCGCCCAGTCCGATGACAACCCACGGTTCTGGATCCGCAGCTGGGTAGCTCCGGTGCCCGACGGTGATGTGACCGCTGCTATTGACGGGACGGAGTGGAGTACCGAAAGCAGCCTTCAAGAGGTCACGGAGAACGCCAAGCTGATGCCGGGCGACATGCGGACCCAGTTCATGCAGGCAGTCGTGGACGATGTTGGAATCATCGATGCAGATAACCCTGGAGGCTTTGTGACGTCGGTCAGCGTCGTCAGCAACACGGACATGAGTGTGGGATTCTCAAGTGACACAGGAGACCTCAACCTACTCGACTACAAGCTTGACCTGGCTTCTGGAGACTGGGTCCCTGCGCGCTGACGGCATCATCTACCTACCCTGGCGCGAGGTATTAAGGTAGGATTTCTGGTCTACGCGTCGAAGAGTCGCATAGGAAGGACCGTTGCACGGTGCATCAATGGGCCTCCGGACCCCGGATTATCGGGCGGTCGAGGTGCCCGACACGGGCCTGCTTCTCCCAGTACACGGGGCGAGTGTAAGGACGTGTCATGTTCTCAGAACGACTCATAACCTCAGTCATGAGGTATTACAACAAGTCATATCTTGAGCAGAGTCCCATAGAGCTCGATATGATGCCGAAACCAAAAGAAGGCAAAGGATACGTCCTCTACGCGCACATCCCGTTCTGCGAACGGTTGTGCCCGTACTGTTCTTTCAACCGTTTCTTGTTCGCTGAGTCCCGGGCGCGCACCTACTTTGACGCTCTCCATACAGAAATGCAGATGGTGGCCGATCTTGGCTACGATTTCGCCTCGCTCTACATCGGCGGTGGCACGCCCACGATTATGTTGGACAAGCTGTGTGAGACCATCGATCTCGCGCGCAAGCTCTTCCCCGGGATCAAGGAAGTGTCCGCCGAGACAAGCCCCAACCTGCTCAACGACGAGACGATCGATGCGCTGTGCGATCGCGTGCAGCGTTTCTCCGTTGGCGTGCAGTCGTTTGACGATGCGCTTCTGACCCAGATGGCCCGCCGGGACAAGTACGGCACGAGCCAGCAGGTGTTCGATGCGATCTGTGGTGCGGTGGGCAAGTTCCACTCCCTGAACGTGGACATGATCTTCAATTTCCCCAGCCAGACCATGGAGATGGTCAAGCGTGATATCGAGCTTGTGAAGGCGACGGGCGCGAATCAGACGACCTTCTATCCGCTCATGGTCTCGCCGAAGAACACCCGGCGGATAAGGGCTGATGTCGGTGCGGTGGACTTCGATCGCGAGCGGCTCTACTACAAGGCCATCTGCGAAGGGCTTGCCCCCGAATTTGAACCCGGGTCTGCATGGACCTTCTCCCGCGAGGCCGGCGGCATGATCGACGAGTACATCGTGGACTATGAGGAGTACCTGGGCGTCGGCTCAGGTGCACTTTCGTTCATGGATAACCGTATCTACGGAAACGCGTTCTCGCTCAAGGAGTATGAGAGCCGCATCGCTGCGGGGAAGATGTCTGTGTGCAAACGGGGCATGGACTATACGGGCAAGGCCCGCATGCGCTACACCTTCGTGACCAACCTCTTCGGACTCAAGCTGGACAAGCAGCGCTTCTTGGAGCAGTTCGGTATCCCCGTGGAGCGTGGCTTGCGTATGGAGCTCGCTTTCATGCGTGCGGCTGGCGGAATCGCAACGGACAACGAGTCCGAGATCACACTCACGGACAAGGGTCGCTATCTTCTTCTCGTGATGATGCGGGAGATGCTCGCGGCCTCAAACGACCAGCGTGATCAGGCGCGTGAGCTGCTTCCGCCCGACGAGAAACTCTTGCTGTTTGAGAATCGCGAGCAGTGCTCTTCGCACCTTGAGGAGTGCCTGGCTGCAGGCTAGATCAGGGAGCCCTGCCGGCCCTCGATCGTTGTGGACAAGACATTCTCCGCCCGGAGGAATACTCTGCGTGTAGGGGACGCCCCTGCATGGGAGGTGCCACATGGCGAAGTTCATGGAGCCGATCAGCCTGAGCGATGAGTTCACCACGGACCACGCGCACTGGATGCTTGATCGGTACTGCAAGATCCTCACGGAGTCGGGCCATTCCCCCGTTCCGTATCCGGACCTCGAAGAACGTATCGGCGCGAGTCGCCTTCAGGTGCCCCATTTTGAGACTCTCAACCACGCCCTCTGGATGTGCGTCAAGACGAGGGAGTTCATCCGTCAGGGTCGCATGGCCAAGTCGTATCGATGGATCGGCATGATCCAGGGGCTGTTGTTCACGAACGGTGTGTACAACCTGGCCGAGCTCAGGGAGCACAACCGGCACCAGGGGGAGTGATGGCCTGGTGCTCGGCATGCGGCGTGCTAGTCTAGAGAAGCGATCACGGCGTCACAAGGAGAACGAATGGACCCGTATGCGCCCATAAAGGGAAAGTGCGCCTTTTGGCGCGAGCACCCGAACGAGGAAGATGTTTGGGACATGTCGGTCAAGAAGGAAGATAAGCGGGTCACGTGCACGTGCTTCATAGATGGTGACCTGTGGATGAAGACGGCGAGCACTGTTCCTGCGGACTGTCCCAAGCAACACAAGTGTCGCTACTACGTTAGGTCTGCCTGAGCGTGTCTGGCTGGTATAAGTGAAGCGACCCGACCGAAGTCGGGTCGCTACTGGAAGCCGGCGTTCATATGTGTGTGTTTGCGAGAACCGGCGTATCCACGACGGGGGATCAGCGCGACAGATGCACGATGCTGACTTTGTAGCCGGCACCGTTGCATCCCGGGCACGAGCGATGCGACTCGCCGCTGGCATGTTCGACTTTGACGATCTTGTTGCCCTTGCAGACAGGGCATGTTTCCTTCTTGACCATCGTTGTCACCTCCTGTGCTGACTAACGATAGTTAAGCAACCTTCAGACCAATTATCGTCCGAAGCGAAGGAAGCTAAACCCCTGATCGACCCAACGGTTGATTACAGTGTCCAAACGGTGCGATTAGGGTGAATTGAGGCGGTCGTCAGGCGCGAGGCTCGTCCGATGCTGAACCGGAGCCTTCCGCCGGGACGATCAGCACGGGCATGTCCAGCGCATCCAAGACACGGTGTTGTTTGGTCCGCAATGGGGAGCGGGTCGCCAGGGAGCCTTTGTTGAGCGGCGCACCCAAGACGACCATATGCGCGCCGATCTCCTCGGCAAGACCTGCTATACCGCGTTCTAGCGATCGTGCGCGAACCACCCTCGTGTCCACTACCATGCCACGCTCCTGCACGGCTTGAGCGAGCACTGCTAGTCCCCGTTCCGCCTGGGCGAGCGATTGCGCCACGGTGTAGGCACGGCTTGGCGTGACGATGTGCGCGAGAACGATGGTGGGAGGGCAATCGCCCTGCGGGATGACTGCATCGAGCGTGCGCATGAGGCGCTCCGGAGTGAGCATCCGGCTTACGGGCACCAAGATCACTCGCTCGGGGCACAGCAGGCTTTGCTCGGTCACCTCTTCCAGACCTTCTGCGTCCAGCATGCAAGAAACGGACTTCTTGGTGAGCACAGGGCCAGCGATCTCGAAGACCACGATGGCGGCGAGAACGACTGCGTTCACGGTGGCGCCGACCTCGGGGAATACCTGCGCCGCGTTGAGGGCGAGACCGACGGCCACGCCTGCCTGCGGGAGCATCCCCAGTCCGAACCATGCCGACTCCCGTCTACCGTAGCCCGCTGCGAGAGAGCCCGTGAAGCCGGCGATGAACTTGCCAAGGGAGCGCGCCAGGATGTAGGCGATGGCGAGCAGCCCACCGGTGGCGATAGAGGCGAGCTCAAGGTGCGCGCCTGCAAGGGTGAAGAAGATGATGTAGACAGGGTATTCCACAGTCCGCAGCGAGCGGAAGATGCGCTCGCGTGTGTTGCGGCCTTCTTCCATGGTGGCCACGGTGATGCCTGCGACCAGTGGCGCCAGCAGGGAAGAGACGCCTATCGCCTCGGCGATGGCCACGACGAGCAGGACGTTGGTGAGCCCCAGGGCGAGCATCTCGCCTTCCTGGAAGACGCGTTCGAGCAACTTGGCCAGCAGCACACCGGCCACCACGCCAAGGAGAAGCGCGCCACCGATCTCCTTGCCCACTTCGAGAAGCGCTCCGCCAAGGCTGGTCCCCATGTTCAGGGACAGCATGAGGAACGGTGTCACGATGGAATACAGGACGACCGTTGCGATGTTGTCCAGAGCGGCGGTACCCAGGAGGGTGTCGCATGCCCTGCCCTTTGCGCCCATCTCGGACACGACGGCCATGATCGTCGCCGGTGCGCCGGAGATGGCGATTATCGCAAGCAGCCAGATATAGACGGGCTGGTCAGGCGCGATCATCCGCACAGCAAGCGCGACTAAGACTCCCGGTACGAGGATGTTCAGCGCCGAGGTCAACCAGAAAGACCAGTGATGCCGGGAGAGCATCTTGCGGGTGAGTTCCTCGCCGATAAGGAAGACGATCAGTCCCAGAGTGAGGGGCTCGGTGAAGCCTATCTTCTCGAGCAGCTCAGCGCTGAGCAGGCCGAAGCCATGCGGTCCGACCGCGATACCCACAAGAAGGAAACCCGTGACCGCGGGCAGGTTGAACCGTCCAATGAGCCGGGCGCCCATATAGCCAAGCCATATGAGCGTCCCGACTACAACAAGGTCAAGCCAGATGATCTCATTCACGCGAGTCGCTTTCGTAGTGTTCGGCGTCGGCTCAGGAGTACGAGACCGATGCCAGCCGTCAATAGCAGTATCGAGAACAACACCCAGGTCCAGTCGTTGAACCCGGTCTGTAGGAGCGTCGGATCATCGGTGAACGGCAGAGCCGGGTCATCCGAGACCTTGGGCGCCGACTGATCGGAGTAGACGACCGCCTGGTTCTCGATCTTCGTGCCCGAGGGAACATCATTCACCTCGGAGCGGAAGGTTAGCACTACTACCTCATCGATTGCCATTGTGCCGACGTTCCAGACAAGATCCGGTGCCCCGCCGTCAGATGCTCCAACTCCTGTGATGGAGCCGGAGACGTAGGTCGTCTCGGCGGGTACAGTGTCCTCCACGACGACGACGACGACGTTGGTGGTGGGCGTGATGCCGGTGTTGGTGACGGTGATGGTCCACAAGATCTCGTCGCCGGGGGCGAGCAGGCCGCCGTTCACGTCCTCGGCGGTCTTTGTGATGTCGAACGGATCGACGGGGTGGTCCACCGGGTCCGATAGCTCGTCGATCACCAGGGTGCTGGGGAACGTCACGGTCGTGGCGTTCCCGAACTCAATCACATAGGTGATCAGATCGCCCGGCAGCAGAATCGTTCCTGCAGCAGGGTCGGCGGACTTGATGACCGTGACCTCGGTGGTGACCGAGAGCAGAAGGTTCAATCCCCGGTGGGTGAGCGATGGTCGACGGTTGGAGGTAGCAAGCGTTTGCATATGGTCTCTCTCGGGCCGGGCCAGATGTGGTAATCATACCCTTCAGACTATGAACGGCGTTTGCTGTACCCATAATATGCAGTAGGGCGCCCCGTAGGGCGCCCTGGTATTCAGTGCGTTAGTTGTTCACGAAGCTTTAGAGCGCCTCTTTTGCCGTCTCTTCAAGCGCCTTGTCGATCTGACGGCGGAGTGCGGGAGGCAGTCCCGGGATCTCAAGATCGAGGAAACCGCGTGTGATCATCGAGACGGCCTCGTCTTTTGGCACGCCGCGCGACATCAGGTAGTAGATCTCCTCGGCGGCGATGGGCGAGATGGCCGCCTCGTGGCTGAGCTCGGCGCCGGGGGCGCCCACGCTGGCAAGATCCGGGATCGCCCATTGCGTGGACTCCTCCGACATCACGATGCCGCGACAGTCCAGATGCGCCTTGCAGTCATTGTTCTTGCCGATGAGCCGACCGCGGCTATAGATGGTGGCCCTCTCACGCGAGACCGTCCTCGCGATGGCCTCGGAGCGCGTTCCCGCGCCTTCCAGTGAGGTCTCGGAGCCGATGTCCACGTAGCTGTCATCCAGTCCGTAGACGATGGAGTTGAACACGGCACGCGAACGATCGCCGATCAATCGCGCCACGGGGAACGTCTGCAGCGAGCGCACGGGCTTGAGCATCACGTAGTTGTTGACGTAGGTGCCGTCCTCTTCCACCGTGACGCCCGTCCGCGGCCGCACATGGAAGTCCTCGGACCAGTTGTGGATCATCGTGAACGTCAGCTTGGCGCCCTTGCCCACGTAGAACTCCGAGATGCCGGCGTGCAGGCCGTTGCGAACCTTGGGGTGGATGGTGCAGCCGGTGAGCACGTTCGCCTCGGCGCCTTCTTCCAAGATGATGATGCTGTGGACGTTTTGGGAGATGTTGTTCTCCGAGACGAACAGACACGCCTGGATAGGCTTGTCGATCTTCTGTCCGGCCTTCACGCGGATGAAGTAGCCCTCTGTGGTGGAGAGAGCGACTTGCGCGGTGTACTTGTCTTTGTCAGGTGCCACGTTGCGCCAGTAGTACTTCTCATACATGAGCTCCGGGTAGAGCCTGAGCGCTTCTTCAGTGCTCATGATCTCAAGTTTGTTGTCGAACATCTCCTCTACCTTGCGGTAGATGGGGGAGCGATCCATCTGGAAGTAGCTTCCCGAGCGGCCCTCTTCTGTGGCGTCGAAACCGATTTCGAGCGCGGCCTCTTTAGTCTGCTTGCTTAGCGACGCCAGGGACTCCACGGAGGTGGCGTCTTCTGCCGCGTTGAACTCCGAGAGGTCCAGGTCTGGCCCGAAGGTGGCGGGCTTGTTGACGGCCGCCTCGGCCAGTTCGCGTATCTCTGCTTTACGTGCTTCTACATCTGGCATAGCGCACACTCCACACACTTGTCGTAGCCATGCTTGCCGATCTCGCCGATAAGGTCGAGCGGGTTGCCTTTGCAGGCGAGCTTCCCGTCGTAAAGCACGTGGCCTATGTCCGCGTTGACATACTCCAGGATGTGACCGGTGTGCGTGACGATAAGCCCGGAGCGTGTCCCCTTGCCGATCCTCTCGGCCTTCAGCAGGCGGTTCATCGCCTTGCCCACGACCGCTATGTTGTCCAGGTCCACGCCGGACTCCGGCTCATCGAACAGTGTGAGCTCCGGGGACTGTGCAAGCAGCTGCGCCATCTCGGAGCGTTTCATCTCGCCTCCGGAGAAGCCCATGTTCACGTCGCGGTCGATCATCTTCTTGAGCGTGAGGTCGCCGATAAGGTCGGCGAGGAGCTCTTCGTGCGCGCCATCACCGGCGGCTACCTCGATGAGCTGACGCAGCTTGATGCCGCGCACTGCAGGGGGGCGCTGGAATGCGACGCCGATGCCCAGGCGCGCTCGCTCATCGATCTCCAGCTCCGCCAGGTCTGTGCCTTTGAACGTGATGCGACCCTGCGTGATGCGGTAGCCGGGAAGGCCGACCACTGTATTGAGCAATGTGGTCTTGCCGCCACCATTGGGGCCGAGAAGCACGTGCGTCTCGCCCTCGTTGATGGTCAGGTTGATGCCGCGTAGGACCTCGTGCTCACCCACGGTCACGTGCAGGTCCTCGACGACAAGCAACGGCCGAGACTGGTTCAGTGCCATACGAACACCTCGATTCAAGAGGAGGATCGCTTTGATTCTGCCCATGGAGGGCAGAGACGGATACCGCCTACTGTATCAGGATTATCCCACCGGGTCAGGGGGAGGCGGTCGCCTGTCTGATGGCGGCCAAGACGCCGTCGCTGACCACGTCCGTCTCGCCAATGGCCCAGAGATCGACAAGCTCGTCGCCGTGCTTTGTCGCGTACGCGAACACGAACGGCGTGGGGTCGCTGGTACGCACGAGGAGTATAGGAGCCCTCGAGCGTCCGCCCAGGGCACCGGCGGCAAGCGCATCGGGGAAATTGAGACCTGTGGTCACGATCATCCTGCCTGGCAGCAGGCCATGGCTGAGACTGTATTCGGCGAGCAAGGCCGAGGTCTCGAAGCGGTCGTTCCCGCCGATGCGTGTGGGGGACGGGAGCTTGTCTTCCACACCCGAGCTCACGACGTCGCTTTGGCCGACGATGATGGTGGACGTGATGCCGTACTCGGCAAGCACGCGACTGGAGTCATCCGGGATCCACGTACCCGCGACCAGGACTATCGGCCAGTCGTTAGCCGCCGCGAGTGGCGCCGCCGCGATCGCATCGGGCCAGTTCTTGCCACTCACGACCATAGCCTTGGTGATAATCCTTGTGCGGTCGCGCATACGTCTGGAGATGAGAAGCGCGGTCTCATAGCGATCTTGTCCGCCCACCCGTGAGACTGTGGTGACCCCGGCCTTGCTCTTCAGTTGCGCAACCACATTGGCGGAGAGCGCCGAGGGTCCTCCAAGAACGATGGCGTTTTTCGCCCCCAGCCTTTTGATCTCTGTTGCGACTGCGTCAGTGAGGTACGAGGTGGGCGTGAGGAGCACTGGGCCGTTCACTGTGGCGGCAAGCGGGGCGCCTACCAGCGCGTCCGGGAAGTCGAGGGAAGTGGCGATGATCACGTATCGTGCCGATTCCGGGAAGGCCTTCTTGGATACATCGATGGCTGTGCGCACCCGGTCACTTCCGGCGATCCGGTCGGTGGACAGCGGCGTTTCGCGCTGGACCAGGCCGGAGTCTCCCCATAGGAACATGCGGTGGAAGAAGTTGCTCTCGTCATCTGTCCAGTCCGTGAACATGACCCGCGCTTCAGAAGCGGGATTCCTCACCAGCACGGGGTCGGAGTAGATGACGCCGGGTTCGTTGGGTGAGATGGTCGATACATAGCCCCAGGTGTGTCCGTTGTCCGAGGAAGTCCATTTCTCGATAAGTCCTCCTCGGCCACGGTAGTCTCCGTCGATGCTGCCGCGTGCGTCGCTGCCTCCGGCCACGACGAAGGCCTCAAGTGTGCCGTCGGGGCGGGGGTCCAGTGCCGCAGCGTCAAAGTAGTGGTCGGTCGTGCAGATGCCGCTTGTGCGCCATCCGCCGGCATCCCGCCGGATGAAGCGCCACTCATATGCGCCCGGACCACTTCCGCTGCCGATGAGATATGTGGCGCAGGGGGCGCCCTGGGAGTCGATGCTGATCGTCACCTCGTTGACGAACTCGTCGCCGGAGTCCACCAGCATGCAGTGGGCATCCGCTTCGGCAAGCGTCAGGGGCAGCGACAGAGTGCTCCCGTCCACTCCCTGCCATGTACCGTTGGCGAGACGAACGGCGTAGTAGATGTTCCTACGGACGAAGAATCCGCCCTCGCTCACAAGGTCTTGGTCGTACCACATGAACATGGCATGAATGGCACCGGCAGCATCCGCGTGGAAGTCCGCATACCAGAGCGTTCGGCTGTCGGCCGTGAGGATGCGTTGTTCGTTGCCGAAGGTGGTCGCGCTGTCACTGGTCGTCCGAAAAACCCAGTGTTTGGACTCGTTGCGATAGAACAGCAGCATCCGGTCGCCGGAAAGTGATGCAACCTGCGGATACGTGCCCGCGGGAAGCGCAGGCAGCGGTTCCCATGATGCCGCTGGACCAGCGGAGCTTTGTCGGGAGTGCTGCATGGCGGTGTTGTGACTGCCGTAGAACGCATGCAGCCTGCCACTGGGATCGAGATACAGGGCGGGCGCTCCGTGCGCGTCGAGTTTCAACGGGTTGGTCCCCACACGAGTGGGACCTCGCCACACCCCGGTAGCGCTTTCGTATGATGCAACATATGGGTCGAAGCCGGGACCCTGGTAGGCGAGATAGGTCACGTTTCCAACGCGTATAGCTGCGGGATTGATGGCCATCCCGGACAGAATGGCCTCCTGCCCGCCGTTTCGTGCAAAGTACGGCACGGTGTTCGCTTCGACCAGTGGAGTCCCTGCCAACAAGAACACGCACGTTGCGATGGCTAGGACGTGGGCAAGCGCGCGGAGCGCCGGTGACCGATGCAGCCGAAGAACCGGCGTGGGATCATCGATGGGAGGATGAACATGCGCGAGGTATCCTCGGCATTCTCGGAGCAAGTTTGGGAGTACTACGCCGAGCATGGGCGCGACCTTCCCTGGAGGCGGACGCAAGACCCTTATGGCGTTGTTGTCTCCGAGATCATGCTTCAGCAAACGCAGGTATCGAGGGTCTTGCCCAAGTGGCAGGAGTTCATAGATGAGTTCTGTGACTTCGACGCACTGGCAGCGGCGTCACTTGAGGACGTCTTGCGTGTCTGGAGCGGACTTGGCTATAACCGTCGCGCGCAATCGCTCAAGCGCATCGCCGAGATCGTGCTCCATGAGCACGGCGGCCGCCTCCCTCAAACGCTTGATGGCCTCACGGGCCTGCCGGGCATCGGGCATGCCACGGCGGCGCAGATACTCGCCTTCGCGTTTGATACAGGCGTCCCTTTCATCGAGACGAACATCCGTGCCGTTTACCTGCACCATTACTTCGAGGACGCAGAGGACGTACCGGATTCGGTCATCCTCCCCATCGTTGAAGCGACCATGGACGCACAGGACCCCCGCCAGTGGTTCTACGCGCTGATGGACTACGGGACGGACCTGAAGAAGCGGTTACCCAATCCGAGTCGCCGAAGCAAGCATCACGTGAAGCAGTCTCGCTTCGAGGGCTCAACCCGGCAGCTGCGCGGGCACATCTTGCGTGCGCTCATTCAGACGCCGGGACTCCGTGCACCGGTGTTGGCCGAGACCACAGGATTCGAACCGGGGCGCGTGGCCGGGGTGTTGGATGCGCTGGTGGCCGAAGGCTTCTTGCTTGAGAGTGATGGCGCCTACCGGATTCTGTGACCAATTGACAGAACTTGCCGCTTATCAGAAGGGCATAAACTCTCCCGCGGTCAAGCCCGATGTATAGAACAGATGGCACTCCTTTGAGGGTGCCAGCGTCGAGGACCGTGGCCGCGGGCGCTGGAAATATACAGTCGGCTACGACGAGAGCCTGCTTGAGCCCCTCAAGCGGGCTCTCCTAGTTCCCGGTCACAGCCCTGTGATCTGCTCGGCCTCCCTGGCAAGCATCTGTGCCACACGGGCTACGGGCATGCCGTGCTCGTGCGCGAGGCGCATGCAGTCTTCGGCCTCGGCGCGGATGCGAGGGGTCGCCCCGGGCGTGTCCGATACCTTGAACCTGACGCTGCCCATGCTGGTCTGCAGCGTGAGTTGGCGGCGCGGGGCGACGAGCCGGTCTGCCGGCATCACACGCACTCCCAGTGTTCCCGTCTGGGCGAGCACAGCCTGAGCGATATCGCCCGCATCCGAGGGACGCGCCAGCACGCTGAGGACCACCGCTGGGCGGCCCTTCTTCATGACCACCGGCGTCATCCACACGTCCAGCGCAGCCGTCTCGCGCAGCTGGTCGGCCGCGTATGCCAGATGTTCGCCGCTGAGGTGATCGATCGTGCTCTCCAGCACCACGATCTCCTCGGTGTCCGGTTCGATCGTCCGGGTGATGGGCTCGCCCAGGAGCAGGCGTGCCACATTGGGCCGCGCCAGCTCACGCGTACCGGCGCCGTGACCTACTGCGCGCAGGGTCATCGCTGACATGGGGCCGAACCCGTCCGCATGGATGCGTACCAGCGCCGCCCCGGTGGGGGTGGTCAGCTCGCCTTCAAGATCGGTCCCTACAATGGGAACGCCCTCCAGCAGCAGGGCCGTGGCCGGAGCGGGGACGGGCAGGACGCCGTGGGCCGTGTTGACGGTGCCGCTGCCAACCGCAACGACCGAGGAGATGAGCCGCTTGATGCCAAGCGAGTGGATGCCAAGTGCCACGCCAACGACGTCGACGATGCTGTCGATGGCGCCGACCTCGTGGAAGTGCACCTGCTCGGGCGTTGTGCCGTGCACCTTTGCCTCGGCGTGCGCGATGAGCTCGAAGGTGGCTAGTGCGTCTTCGCGTACCGGCGCGGGGAGAGAGGAGGACTCGATGAGCTCGCGGATGTCTTTCCAGTGGCGGTGCGTGCGATCGTCGGGTGCCTCCACTGTGAGATGCAACCCGCGAACACCGGCACGGGAGACCTCGGCGGTCTCGACACGTACGTGACCCAGCCCGAGGCCAGAAAGCGCCTCTCGCAGATCCTCGATGCGAAAGCCGGCATCGATGAGCGCCGAGAGGAGCTTGTCGCCGCTGGCGCCGGTGGCGCAGTCCAGATACGCGATCATCGAGGCTCGGCCGCCGCGTGGTTGATGCGGCTTGCCATAGCCGCTGCCCCGAAGCCGTTGTCGATGTTGACCACACCCATCCCGGACGAGCACGAGTTGAGCATCGTGAGCAAAGCGGAGATCCCGCCGAAAGACGCGCCGTAGCCCACCGAGGTGGGCACCGCGACAACCGGGCAGGAGACGAGCCCCGTCACCAGAGACGGGAGCGCTCCTTCCATGCCTGCAACAGCGACGATGACGTTCGCGTCACGCAAGACCTCTTCGTGCGCGAGCAGTCTGTGGATCCCTGCCACTCCCACGTCGTACAGGCGTGTCACGCGGTTTCCCATGACCTCAGCGGAGATGGCGGCCTCTTCGGCCACCGGTACGTCGGCGGTACCACCCGAGGCGACAACGATGTGGCCCACGGCGGGCCGCGTCTCCCGGCGATCCACCACGAGCAGACCCGGCTCCTCGAAGTAACGTGCGTCCAGGGCGAACTGGGCCACCGCCTGGAAATGCGCCGCGCTGGCGCGGGTCCCCAAGACGACATCGCCCTTCTCGAGCATCTCGCGTGTGATCGAGCGTACCTGCGACGGGGTCTTGCCCTGGCAGAAGATCACTTCGGCGAACCCGCACCGTATGGCCCGGTGGTGGTCGATCTTTGCATCGCCCAGATCAGTAAAGGGTAGTGAAGCCAACCGCTTCTGTGCTGCTTCTACCGTATATTCGCCGCCTGCAACCGCTTCAAGCAGATCACGCAGTTCCTCTGGACGCATCTGGTACCTCCGTGTGCTTTGCTTCTTGAAGTTCTATGTGTCCCGTAGTCCACCCAGTGAAGGTTATACTCATTCAAAGATACTCGCTACGTGAAGGGCGCGTCGCTTGACTACAGTCCCTAACAAAGGTCGCATCGAACTTGACAGTGGGGCGTTCCTCTTTGTCCGGTCGGCTGCGGCGGTGTTCCTGATCGTCTTGTATCTTATCTGGGCAAGGGGACTCGAAACGGCGCCCCTCTCGGACATCTTCTTGTTGGGCACCGTTGTATGGACTCTGTACACGCTGGGCATCGCGGTGGCGCGCTACACAACCCCGGCTTTGGACTTCCAGAAGCTGATGCACTTCACGCTTCCGTTCGACTGTGTGGCGCTTGGTGCGCTTGTTGCGGCGACCACCGAGTTGCATGACCCCTTCTACGTATGGGTGATGCTCGAGTCCATGCTCTACGCGACCGTCTTCCGTCGTGCCCGTTCGTGGATCTACTCGGCGTTCCTTGTGGTGGCGTATCTCATCGGACACCTTGCCGTACCGGTGTTCTCTATGCCGTTCGTGCACGTCATCTTCCTCACCATGAAGGTGGCCGCGGTGCTCGTCATCGGCTGGTTCGTGGGGCTGATGATAGAGAGGCAGTCCTACAGGGCCGATGAGGCCGAGGAGCGCGTTGATGATGCGACCGACCTCAACCAGAAACTGGAGCGCAGCGTTGCAGAGCTGCGTGCGGTCGCCGAGATATCGGAGATCATCCACTCCACCCTTGACTTCGACTCCGTGGGCCCGGTGGTCCTGGAAAGACTGCAGAAGGTCATCGAGATACCCGCCGCGTGCATCTTCGTTATCGACAAGGACAAGGGCGAGACGCTCTTCTCGGCCAGCAGGGGTCTGCACAACGATATCTCTAAAGCCTGTGGTGTGCTTGATGTCACCAGGAGTGACCTGGGGGTATCCGACGAACACTTTGCCTGCCTTGAGCTGCTCGATCATAACCAGATGATCGTGGTGTTCTGCGCGGACAGCCAGGCCATCGACATGCTTGATGCTGATGACCACATGGTCTTGCATGCGGTGGCCGCGGAGCTTGTGGTCGCGGTGGAGAACTCGCGTCTGTACAAGCTCACCAAACGGCTTGCGATCACCGACGAGCTGACGGACCTTTACAACTACCGCTACCTGCAGCAGCGCCTTGACGATGAGATCGGGCGAGCCAAGCGCTACGGCAAGCAGCTGTCCTTCTTGATGCTGGACGTTGATGACTTCAAGGCGGTCAACGACACCTACGGCCACCTTGTGGGTGACGGTGTCCTTGCCGATCTGGGCAACGTCATCAAGTCCACAGTCCGTGAGGTGGATATTGTGGCGCGTTACGGCGGCGAGGAGTTCTCCGTGCTGCTTCCGGAAACCGACGCCTCGGGTGCTTTCATCGTTGCCGAGAAGGTCCGCGAAGCCGTGAGCATGCACCGCTTCTTGGATGCCGAGGGCGAGCGGACGATCCACGTCACTATGAGCCTGGGCGTCGCCAACCTGCCACTACACGCTGAAGACAAAGAGAGCCTGCTGCGGCAAGCCGATGACGCCCTCTACCAATCGAAGACAACGGGCAAAGACCGAGTAAGAGCGCCGAAGATACGTTTGAGCAGGTTCGATCTTGAGCCAGGACAGGAATTGAAGCCGTGACAAAGTGCGCATTTCTCGGGCCGGCGGGGACCTTCTCGGAAGAGGCGTTGCTGTCTTTGGAGATACCCGACATAGAGCCAGTCGCTTGTACCACCATCGACGATGTCTTTGCTGCGGCTGCCGACGGACGTGCCCAGTACGGGATAGTCCCCATCGAGAACTCGGTCGAGGGCAGCGTGAACGCTACGCTGGACGCGCTGGCGTTCGATACGGATCTCTACATTCAGCGGGAAGTAGTGCGTGACATCCACCATGCGCTCATCGTGGCGCCTGGCGTGGGGCTGGACGACGTCACCGCGGTGGTCAGCCACCCCCAGGCCACTGCCCAGTGCAGGAAGTGGCTTGCGACGCACCTGACGGGACGTCCCATCGTGGCAGCCAACTCCACGGCTGAGGCCGCGAAGCGTGCTGTGGCCGAGCCGGGACTGGCTGCTGTAGGCACCTCGCTTGCGGCGAGGTTGCACGGCGGTGTGATCATGGAGCCGTCGATCGAGGACTTCGAAGACAACCAGACGCGATTCATACTGCTTGGCAAAGGGCTTCAGCCACGCACCGGACACGACAAGACCTCGGTTGCGCTGTTCATGCATCAGGACAAGCCGGGTACGCTGCACATGATCTTGTCGGAGTTCGCTTTTGGACAGATCAACCTCACAAAGATCCAGTCGCGGCCCACCAAGCGCGCGTTGGGGGAGTACATGTTCTACGTCGACCTCCAAGGGCACGCGGAAGACGAGCCTGTCGCGCTCGCTCTTGAGTGCCTGCGCCTGAAGCTGCGTTCCGTCAAGCTGCTAGGCAGCTATTCGCGCTCTTCTTAGCGCGAGCCTATCCTGCTGTGCTTCGTGGACAACCCCTATGTCGTCTGATATAAGACTATTTTATAGTGCGTATCAGGAGAAACTAACGCAAGGGTAAGGAGCACACGATGAGCGATCAGCCGGTCGACTACCATCCGATGTGGGATGAGCTGGGCCTTGACCTGCCCACACACGATGCGCTGCTTGGCGCCGTGGGACAGCTCTTTGGCGACGCGTACCTCACGCAAGAGAATCGGCCACAGGGCATGGACTACCTCAACTTCGTGATGAGTGAGGTCCATGGGCTGCGCATCAAGGAGCTCGACGACTACCGCAAGGCGGGCGGCAAAATCTTTGGCACGTTCTGCCTCTATGTGCCCGAGGAGATCATCCGCGCTGCCGCCGGCTGGTGCGTGGGGCTGTGTGCGGGTGCCGAGTTCGCCTACGACCAGGTCGAACAGATCATGCCGCGCAATACGTGCGCGCTCATCAAGTCCTTCATGGGCTTCAAGCTCGCCAAGGTGTGTCCCTACATCGAGTCTGCGGACCTGGTGATCGGCGAGACCACGTGCGATGGCAAGAAGAAGGCCTACGAGCTTCTCGGCGATCTGCACAACGTGTACGTCATGGAGCTTCCGCAGATGAAGCGTGACGTCGACATGCAGATGTGGCGCGATGAGATCCGCGGGCTTATTGCGAAGGTGGAGGAGGTCACGGGCAACACCATCACCGCCGAGTCGCTCAAGGCGGCGATCAAAGAGGTCAACGACAAGCGCCGTGCGCTGCAGCGCATCGCCGCGACGCGTGCTGCCGACCCGGCGCCGATCAGTGGCAAAGACGCGCTGCTCGCCACGCAGGTCGCCTTCTACGACGATGTGCCTCGCTTCACCCAGATGATGAACGTCCTTGCCGATGAGCTTGAGGCGCGCGTAGCCGCAGGCGAGGGCGTCACCGCCAAGGGTGCCAAGCGCATCCTCGTGACGGGTACTCCGATGGCGCTCCCCAACTGGAAGCTTCACGACATCATCGAGAAGGCCGGTGCCGTTGTAGTCGGCGAAGAGATGTGCACCGGCAGCCGCTACTATCAAGACCTCGTGTCCGAGGACGCGGCCACACTCGATGAGATGATCGACGATATCGCCGAGAAGTACCTCGACATCAACTGCGCATGCTTCACGCCCAACAAGGGCCGTCTTGAGGATGTCGTCCGCATGGCGAAGGACCTGGGCGCTGACGGCGTGATCGACTACTCGCTGCAGTTCTGTGGACTGTACGAGATGGAGTCCAACGCCGTGGAGACGACCGTTCGCGATGCCGGCTTCCCGGTGCTCAAGATCACCACCGACTACTCCATGGAGGACGTGGGCCAGCTATCCACCCGTGTCGAGGCGTTCCTGGAGATGCTGTAAGACATGCGAGTGCTGGGGCTGGACATAGGGTCGCGAAGCGTTAACGCGGTGTGGCTTGAGGATGGGCGTATCACCGACCATGCTGTTGCGGACTCCGGTTTTGATCCGGCTGCAGCTTACGAGAGCTTCCTTGCCCGTGGCGATCACGATCTGGTGGTTGCCACGGGCTACGGACGTCATGCCGCTCGCGAGTCGCTGGGGTGCGGAGTGGTCACGGAGATCAAGGCCTACGCGCTGGGTGCCTCGGCGCTCCACCCCGGGGCGGCATCTGTGCTCGACATCGGCGGGCAAGACACCAAGGTCATCGCGCTCAAGCCCGGAGGCGGGGTCAGCGACTTCCAGATGAACGACAAGTGCGCCGCAGGGACCGGCAAGTTCCTGGAGGTCATGGCGCGGGCGCTGGGGTTCGATCTGGCGCAGATGGCGGAGGCCGCAATGGCAGCCGAGACGAGCGTGGCGATCTCATCGATGTGCACGGTGTTCGCCGAGAGTGAAGTCACGGGGCTTGTGCACAAAGGAATCGACCGCGGCAGGATCGCCCGTGGGCTTCACGACTCGATCGCCGCCAGGACCTTGGGTTCTCTCAAGCGCATAGGCGCCAGCGGGCCTCTCGTTTTCGCCGGGGGTGTGGCCAAGAACCGTGCCATGGCAGATCTGGTGCGCGCGGGCTTTGATGGTCAGGTCGTCATCCCGAGGGAAGCGCAGACCGTCGGCGCCTACGGTGCCGCTCTCAGCGCGCTCGAGGCATAGTCGGTTTCGCCTTATGTGCCGCATCAAATACCTTGATAGTCAGCGTCCTGCCGTGTAGATTCAATAAGTAGCTCTCTCGTCTGAAGCAAGGGGATGACCGTGCCAACATATGCGGTCGATCTGCACAACCACACACCACTCCTCACCCACGACTATCGTGGTTCGCTCGCCACCACTCCGCACCAGATCGTTGAGGCGGCCCTCGCGGCGGGTCTTGATGTCTACGGCGCCACCGACCACTTCTCGGTGGACTTCTGCCAGCGTCTTGAGGAGGCCGCCGATGAGATTGCCGAGCAGACCGGCCGTCGCCTTCTGATCGTCTCGGGCGCCGAACTCAAGGTTCGACACGGCGAGGACGAGGTCCACATCATCGCGCTGCTTCCGCCCAAGAGCGCGACCCGCTCGTTCTCTCAGCTCGCCGAGATCCTCGAGCTTTCAACCCCGGTGGCTCCCGTCAGCGAGCTGCATCGTGTGACGGTGGCTCATCCGCCATGCGAGGTCTACAAGGCCATCGAGGCGCTTGGCGGTATCGGCATGGTGGGTCACATCGACCGTGAGTTCGGCCGCTACCGGCTGCTCGATTCCCCGCATGCCGATCGCCTGCTGTCACTGGAGGACGTGCACGTGGTGGAGGTCGTCGATCCCCGTCACGCCGAGGCCTTCAGGGGCTACGACATCGCTGTGGTGAGCTCTTCAGACTCCCATTCCCTGGAGGAGATCGGCCGCCGATATTCTCGTCTGGAGATGGCCGACCTGAGCTTCTCGGCTTTGCGAACGGCGCTCACCGCGCCCGTTGCGCTTCCCGTCTAGGCGGCGCTAGGGCCTGAACGGCTCGTAGTCCGTGGGCCAGTGCAACCCTGTATGCGGCGCGAGCTTGCCGCCCATGTAGCGCACGGTGCCGCGCGCATTCAGCAGCACCGGCATGAAGTCCTCACCCTGGAGATGACCCAGACACCCGTGTCCGCACGTGCGTTCATCGAACGCAGTGACATCATCGGGCTGGACGGCATCGGCGAGTATGGCCACCGGCACCGGATCCCCGGAGTGTATGAGCGTTGTGCCTGCCGGCGTCCCGTGATCGCCCGTGACGATGATGATCGTATCGGCGGGCAGGCCCGCTCGGTCAGCAAGCCCTTCAAGCCCGACGTCTATCCCCGCGATGACATCGCGTTTGCGCAGCGGGTCCTTGTCGTGCCCGGCTTCGTCCGGCTGCTTGCTGTGGGCAAGGACGAACTCCGCACCGTCTGCAAAGGCTGCGGAGGCCTCGGCCATGCGCGCGCGGGTATCGGCAGCAAGATCGGGGAGCGAGGGCACCCGACGGTGCTCCATGCCCAGTTCGCGGCTGATACCCTCGAAGATGCCTGCCGAGGAGACGATCGTGCCGCGCATGCCGGTATGTGCCGAGAAGGGAGCGAGCACGCGCTTCTGCCCGGTCCACTTGAGCAGCAGGAAGGGTCGCTCGGCATCAGGCGGTGCGCCCGGGGTGCCAAGGGCGTCGTATGCGAAGCGCAGGTAGGCGGTGAGCGCTTCCGCGGTCCGCTGAGCTGCGGCAGGGTCGCGCGCGTCGTCAAGCGGCTGCACGCTGCCTACCGGCCAGCCGTTGTTGTGCGGATCAGTGTCGGTGATATCGGTGCTGGCTCCGCCGTCGATGGTGATGATGGCTTGCTCGCCGACTGTGTGGTGAAGCTCGATCCGAAGATCGGCGTGCGAGAAATCCGCCACGCGTGCCGCAAGGCCGGCGATCTGCTCGGCGGGTACGCCGGGGTAGCGCTCCACGATGGTCAGCGAACCGTCCGGCTGAGGCTTCACGGTGGCGAAGATCGCATGCAACGCGACCTGGTGGGGAGAAAGCGGTACTCCTCGGCCAGCCGCCTCGAATACCGCTCGTCCGGGATACTCGCTCAACGGATAGCCGAAGAGCGCGAAGTGCGCGAGTTCCGTGCCGGGTGCACGACCGGGGCCGAGTGACGCAAGGATCCCGGTGGCCGAGCGCGCGGCGAAGGCGTCCAGATTAGGCGTGTGAGCGGCCTGCAAAGGAGTGAGTCCGCCAAGCGATGGCCAGGGCCTGTCGCCAAGTCCGTCAAGCATGATGACAAGGATCGGTGCCACGGTTCTCCCTTCCTTCGGCATGACGATAGCACGCGCCGCGTATTCGCGTATCATGCTTACGGTAGGGAGTCACGGGAGGAGCGCTATGCGGGACGACGTACGTACCGGTCCGGGTTTGGATCTTCTTATCAAACACGTCTCTCCGCGTCCCGGAGAGCGCGCGCTTGATGTGGCTACCGGCAGCGGCCACATGGCACTTGCGCTTGCTCGTGCGGGCGCATGCGTCACGGTGACGGACCTGACACCGCCGATGCTGGAAGAGGCCAGACTTCATCTGGAGAGCGAAGGTATGGCCGCGGTCTACGAGCTTGCCGATGCCATGAGTCTGCCGTTCCCTGATGCGAGTTTCAACATAGTGACGTGCCGGATCGCAGCGCACCACTTTGAGGACGCGCAGCTGTTCTTCTCGGAAGTCGCGCGCGTGCTTGTCCCCGGAGGCCGTCTGGGCTTCCAAGATCACGCGCTTCCCCCGCAGCGGACTTCGGCGGTCATGGTGGACGCCTTTCAGCGTTTGCGTGACCCGGGTCATAATCAGGCTTTCAGCGTTGAGGGTTGGTCAACGCTCGCTCAGCGTGCGGGTCTTGAGGTGGGCTTCACCGCCCTTGTGGACAAGCGGCGAGACTTCGCCCAGTGGGTCTCTGCCCAGGGATGCTCGGCCGATGTGGTCGAAGAACTGTCGGAGCTCATGGCCGAGTGTCCGGATGCGATGCGCGAGTGGTCTGCAGCGGAATACGACGATGGGAATTTCGTGTCGTTCCGCAACCGGCACGTGGTGATGTTGGCGCGCAAGCCCTCCTAGCCGAGAGGCAGTTCGAGCGTGAACGTGCTGCCTACACCCATCTCGCTCTCGAGCCAGAGCCTGCCACCCAGTAGTCCTGCGAGGCGTCGAGCGATTGCAAGTCCAAGTCCCGCACCCGAAGGTTTTGCCACGTTGTCGTGCGCTGAGAACTGGTAGAACTCCTCGAATACGAGCTCGCGCTGCTCGAGCTCCACGCCCGGTCCAGTATCCGCGACCGCGAAGCGCAGAGCCTCACTGTCGGAAGACATCTTGAGCGTGACCGAGCCCGCGTCGGTGTACTTGATGCCGTTTACGAGCAGGTTCATGAGTATCTGCTCGAGTTTGAGCTGATCCGTGCGGATGCGCTCCGGGAAGTCAGCTTCAGACACGCACGTGACGTGCAGTCCCTTGGTCTCGGCCAGGGGACGGACCATCTCCACGAGCTTGGTCGCCGTATCGCGGGGAGCGAGCTGCCTGAAGGTGACCTCGGTGCGCCCGCTCTCGATCCGCTCCAGGTCCAAGACGTTTCCCACGAGGCCAAGCAGTTGCCGGCCAGCGCCGTTGATGATCTCGATCTGCTTGGCCTGCTCCTCGTTCAATTCGCCCGCGAGCCCCTGTTCCAGAATCGCCGAGAATCCAATGATCGAGTTGAGCGGCGTACGCAGTTCATGGCTCATCGCGGCCATGAAGGAGCTCTTCGCCGCGTTGGCCTTCACGAGATCGAAGTTCACCGATTCGAGGTCGGCCATTGCTCTCTCGAGTTCTCGGGTCCGTTCGTCCACAAGCTGCTCGAGGTGGCCCTTGTACTCCTCAAGTTTGGCCGCGGCGGCTTTGCACTGACTCACATCGCGGACCACCGTTTGAGTGGCGGGCTCTCCGTGCCACGAGATGAGAGTCGTGTGGATCTCCACGGGAAACGAATGACCTTGCGCGTAGTGGATGTCGGTTTCTATCCACGAGAGGGTCCCGCCTTCAGTGTAGAGCTGTCGGAGCCTGTCTGCGTGGTCCGTGCGGTCGGGAGGCAGGAAGTCGAAGACTGAATGCCCCAGAAGCGTTTCGATGCCGTACGTCTTTCCCTGGCTGATCGCCGAAGGGTTGGCATATACGATCTCATCGCCCACAGACACGAGTATCGCGTCGGGGGAGGACTCGACCAGCGAGCGGTAGCGCGCTTCGCTTTGTGTCAGCTCAATCAGAGCGCTCTCACGCTCGGAGACGTCAACGACTATGGTGAGCATCGAGAGCGCGCCTTTGAACGTGATCAGCACTGACTCGATATGGACGGGCGTGGTCGTTCCGTCAAGGCGATTCAGCGTGTATACGTACGACGGAATGCTTGATGCACCTGCGACGAGCAGCGCAGCGTTACGAAGAGCCACACCATGCTGCTCCGGTGGTATTAGGTCGAGTACCCGCTTACCGATGACCTCCGATGGATCGCTCGCTCCGATGAGGGAGAGTCCTTGCGGGCTTCCCCAGACTATCTTTGTGTCCACCATACGAACGATTATGGTGGTGATCGGCAGCAGCTGGAGGTACGCGAGCAGCTCTTCGCCAAACGAGCCTTTGCCAATCATACTTTGCCTCTCGGTTGACTCGGGCAGTATCTTCACTGCGCTGCGGGTGAATCAGTTGATTTCCAGCATAGCTCTCACTATAGCCTGGTAGCGGGGGTCGGGTTCTGTCCGCCAGGCGGCTACAATCGCGCGACCGACCGGTACAAGGAACTCGTGCACGTAGCGAGCGTAGGCGACTTCGTCGTAGGTCACGCTGCCATCAGCGGACCTATAGTTGCCGGAGAGCAGACATTCCAGCTGTTTGTCGTCTTGCGGCCAGTCCGTTCCCACGAGACTCTCAATGGCCGAGTTGTTTTTGAGGTGACGTATCGGCTGCATCAGCTCAATCCCAGCGTGCAGCAGTATCTCGCGTGACGCGTTGATGCTCAAGACGGTTTGCGAGAGCTTGATCGCGCCCGCATGCGTGTCACGTTCACCGGCGACGATAGGCGCGTTGCCGAGGGCCCATGAGAGAGGCACGCGCAGAAGGTGCATGTAGAGGTGACATGCGAGGCAGGCCGAGTAGATGCCGAAACGGCGCGTGATCTCCGCCGCGAACCTGCTGTTGAGCGCCGCCCAGAGCCGTGGACTGCTGAGCTCCACCGGCTTGAGTACTTCGGCTCGCTTGCCCACACGTTCCCGCAGGTACTCAACAGCGCGTAGGGGTGCCTCGGCATCACCGAATTCCGTGCCCGCGAACGCGACAGTTGGGAGGATGGTGGTGACGGCATGACCTCGCACGGCCTCGACGAGCGCGGCGACGCTGTCACGACCGGCTATCTCGCCGATGACGAGACCCTCGCGCTCACGCAGTGAGGCGAAGTCGAGCGCGCGGAACAGGGTTTCAGGATGCTCAGCGTTCATGAGGCGAGTGTAGCAAGAAACTACGACACCGATGCGCCTAGAAGCGCCTTCAGATCGGTGATGGCGCTTTCTCTCTCATCGCCAGGCAGCGCGTCCAGTTGCTTGAGACTGATGATCGCCGAGCGATACGCGTTCTTGTCCTTGCGCGACCAGAACCAGCGCGGCTCCGGTGGCAGGAAGGGCGCGAGGTCCGCCGAGAGCTTGAAGCGCTCGGCCACCTTGAGTGCGCCCTTCAGCTCAGCCTCAGTAGGGGGCACGTAAGTGCTGCGTCGCGTCATCACGAGCGCGAGCGCTACTCCGCCAGCCATGTCGCTCGACTGCTGAAAGCCGAACATCGCCGCTGCGAGCATGGGGTCCATATCAGGTTTGCGAGACATGAGGAGAGTGTAGCAGTCACGCGACCGATGATTGCGCTCGGTGCATGTTGAGCGCCTCGATGTTGGGGCGGAGCTCTGGATCCGAGGGCAACCAAAGACGTTCGTTATGGAGAGGCTCATACATGGTCGCAGAGAGCTCCTCTGCCAACTGCAGACGCATGCTGTCAGTGTCGACGGCTATCAAGCCGAGGTCGAACAGGTCATGAAGATCCGCTCTTAGTAGAAGCCCATTAGTCAGATGATTGGTCTGTGGCCCGCGATACGGAATGATGTGTGCCGCTTCTAGGGCTCCGGTAGCGTCATACCGGCTCATGGCGCATCGGCCCTCGTAGGCCGAGAGCAAAGCACGCCGAAACCGAGGGCCACCTTGGCGTCTGAATACCTCAGAAACCACTTTGAGCCGATGATCATGCTCCGCGTGCGGGTCAAAACCGTCGGGTGGCCAGTCCAGTAGCGAGATAGTCACGCTGGCTTTCTGATCGGAGACCCCGGCTGCATGACCCGCGCTCAACGAGACTGGGCCAACCAGGGTGAACAGTCCATTGGCATATCTCTCGATGGTGGCCAGGCCAAGGACCTCATAGCCGGCGCTTGAATCTGAGGGGATAACGACTCCGATCGGCACATGGTCAGCCTTGCACCTGAACAGGGCAGCGTTGGCCCAAAACTGGCCCGGATTTCTCAGTGCATCGGGCGTCTTGCCCTGCTGATGATAGTAATACACCCACGTTCCGTCGTTTGCGCGAAGGGGGTCTAAGTCCGCATAAACTCCCTTTCGTGTTTGGACTACGCTCAGCGCATACGGCGTCCCTTTCGGTTTCCAAATGCCCATCTGGCTGGATGTGAGCTTAACCGGCAGGCCGACATTAAACGGTCGTTTGTCGAATGTTCGCCTCGCATTAAGTTCAAACCACTCGAGCGCAGAGACGTGCCAATCGTGGAGCCTGTATTCTGTTCCCATCTGGTGAACACCCCCGGCTACCAGAATAGCCCAGGAGCCTAGAGAAGGGGAGATCGTGCGCACTGTTGCTGCGGCAGTTGTTGTAGACCACGGCCGTCTGCTTCTGGCGCGACGTCCAGCGTTCGATCCGCTCGCAGGGTGCTGGGAGCTTCCCGGGGGCAAGGCGGAACCAGGTGAAGACCTGAGAGAGTGTCTCGTGCGCGAGATTGCAGAAGAGCTCGGTGTAGCGGCTCACGTAGGGGATGTAGTGGTGCGTACGATCTACCACTACGAACATGGCTCATTCGACATAGTCGGACTAGAGACTCGACTGTTGTCCCCTCCCAAGGCGCTGTTCCACGACCGCTTGGAGTGGGCACCCTGGAGTGAGCTTGCGTCGTACAGCCTTGCTCCTGCAGATGTAGATCTCATTGCCCAGCTAATTGACCGACAGGCGCTCCTCTAAGGTCGCACTCGCCCTCATGCTACAATTGGTACGACCACCAGGTACGACCGCAGGAGCACCCATGCCAGTCGAAAAGTTCAGTATCTCGCTGCCGGAGGAGCTTGTGGCCGACGTCGATGAGCTCGCTGAGCTTGACGGTCTCACTCGTAGCGCGATTATTCGGGAGGCTACAGTTGGCTATGTAGCGAAGCGCAAGCATGCGTCCTTTGAGGCGGCGCGGCGCACCCGGGTGGATGCTGCAATAGAGGGCTTCCGGCAGATCTCAGATGAGTGGGGTCCGGATGAGCGCACGGCCGCGGACCTTCTCCGTGAGATCCGCGATCAAGCGGCAGCCGAAGATGAGTGACCCTTCCATCGTCGTCCTGGATTCTTCTGTCGGTGTGAAGTGGCTGAAGCCGGAAGCGGGGAGTCAGCAAGCGCTAGCGCTACTAGACGACCATCGCGATCGCAGGATTCGCATCGTGGTGCCGTCGCTGTTCTTACATGAGGTCACCGCCGTTGCCGTGCGATGCGGAGGCGCTGAACTGGGAGAGCGTGTGTGGCAAAGCCTGCAAAGCGCGGACCTCACAGTCGCAGGCCTTGACGACACGCTTGCAGCAGCTGCGTTCAAGCAGGTGAGTCGCCTGGGCTGTAGCTTCTACGATGCACTTGCACCGGCTCTGGCGGGGCTTCTCGGTGGAACTCTGTATTCAGCGGATACTCGAGCACATGAACGCGTTGACGGCGTTGTTCTTCTCGGCTGAGGGATAGAATCTCCTTAGTCGATGGGAGGGGGTCCCATGTCAGCAACGCGTCGCATCAAAGGTGAGATGCGCGAGCGTTTGGATGACATGTCGGAAGCGGCGGCGATGCTTGAGCGCGATCCGGGCCCGGTTGGTGATCCATGGGGCTGCTGGATCTGGATGATAGGCATCTTCGTTGCCGCACTTGTTATCCTTGGCACGCTGTATGCGACCGGCGTCATCGACTACGACTTCACGCAGACTCCCGAGGAACGCGAGGCCGTAGACCTGCAGGAGCCCGGGCCGCCATACATGGAAGGGCGTCACTACGCGATCATCGGGATCGGCACCGATGAGTCGCGACGCGTGTACACTTTCGAGCTTCTCGGCGAGGGTGACAGCGGCACCATCCGCGTGTGGGAGGACGAGACTGGTAAGGGCACGTACTCCATCGCCGACGGGACGATAACAATCGAGATGGAGCGCATGGTTCCGCCGGACAAGCATGAGATATGGGAACCGAACACCTTCACCGGATCGATTGATGAGGACGAGGGGGAGTTCCGGGGTGACTGGTCGCGCGCGGACTGGATGGGCGTTCCGGGCGAGATGGCGCTGACGGGCGAGTGGGAGACGATCGGATTTGAGGCGCAGCGTCTGTAGAGACGCGTCAGGCGATTCACCCTGCGCTATACTCCCAACCAGGCTTTGACCGTATCCTGACCGGAGGCTTCCCATGCTCGATGCACGCTTCGTCCGAGACAACATCGACGCCGTCAAGCAGGCGATGGCGAACCGCCGCTATGAGTGGGACTTCGCCACGTTCTCCCGGCTGGATGAAGAGCGCCGCGAGCTCATACAGCAGGTCGAGGCACTGCAGGCGCGTCGTAACGAGGCATCCAAGGAGATTGGCGCGCTCATGAAGTCCGGCCAGCGCGACGAGGCCGAGACTCGCAAGGCGGAGGTCCGCGAGGTCAACGAGGGTATCTCGGCCATCGATGCGCACCTTGCCAGCGTGGATGAGAACGTCCACCAGATGCTCATGACTATCCCCAATGTCCCTGATGCAAGCGTGCCAGTGGGTGCAGATGAGTCCGAGAACGTCGAGGTTCGTCGCTGGGGTACGCCTCGTGAGTTCGACTTCGAGCCCAAGGCGCACTGGGACCTGGGGCCCGAGTTGGGCGTTATCGATTTCGAGGCCGGCGTGAAGCTTGCCAAGAGCCGCTTTGTGGTCTTGGCCAAGCACGGCGCGCGTCTTAACCGGGCGCTTATCAACTTCATGCTGGACACGCATGCCGCGCGCGGCTACACGGAGTTCTCGGTGCCCGCGTTGGCCAACACCGAGACGCTCACTGGCACGGGCCAGCTGCCCAAATTCGAGGACGACCTGTTCAAGACCGGCGAGGGTCTGTACCTGATTCCCACGGCCGAGGTGCAGCTCACCAACCTGCACCGCGATGAGGTCCTTGAGGCTGCCGCGCTGCCGCTGCACTACTGCGCACACACGCCGTGTTTCCGCGAGGAAGCAGGCGCTGCTGGCCGAGACACCCGCGGCATGATCCGCGTGCACCAGTTCGAGAAGGTGGAGATGGTGAAGTTCGCCACTCCCGAGACGAGTTTCGATGAGCTCGAGAGCATGGTCGCGGACGCCGGCAACATCCTGGAGCTTCTAGGCCTGCCGTACCGCGTTATCACGCTGTGCACGGGCGACATGGGCTTCTCGGCAGCAAAGACCTACGACCTCGAGGTGTGGCTGCCCAGCTACGGTGCGTACAAGGAGATATCAAGCTGCAGCGACTGCACGGATTTCCAGGCGCGTCGCGCGGCCATCAAGTACCGTGGCGGCGAGTTCAAGGGGAGCCGCCTGGTACACACGCTCAACGGTTCCGGCCTCGCCGTGGGCCGCTGCCTTGTGGCGGTGTTGGAGAACTACCAGCAGGCCGACGGCAGCGTTGTTGTGCCCGAGGTGCTGCGCCCCTACATGGGCGGCCTTGAGGTCATAACCGCCGAGTAGAGCGGCTAGTCGCGCCCATTCTCCGGTGTTGCCTGGGGTGATGATCGCAGCGGGATCAGCAGCGTGAAGGTCGAGCCTTCTCCTACGGTGCTCTGTGCTGTGAGCGTCCCACCAAGCAGCTCCGCGGTTCTTCGGCTGATGGAAAGACCCAGGCCGGTCCCCTCGGGCTTCACCTCGGCGTGTTGGGTGAGCTGAGAGAACTCGTTGAATATCTCCTCAAGGTACCGCGGTTCGATCCCCACCCCCGTGTCAGTCACGGAGACTTCGAGCATGGCATCGTCGATGGTGTCCACGTGCACCTGTATCCCGCCTGACACGGTGAACTTGATTGCGTTTCCCAACAGGTTGATGAGGATCTGCGCCAGCAGCCGTTCGTCGCTGAACACCTCGATACACCTGTCTGTGCAGTCACACTCGATCGCGAGCGACTTCTTCTGTGCTAGTGGAGTCAACTCGTTGGCTACGTTGCACACGAGTTCGCATGCATCGAAGCTGGTGAGCTCCGTACTCGTGACGCCCGCCCCGATCCGCTCCAGCGCCAGGATGTCCTCTACAAGTGAGGCAAGGCGCTGACTGGACGCATGAATCATCTCCACCTGGCGTTGTTGCTCCTCGTTGAGTTCGCCGGCCAGGCCCTGCGAGAGGATGGTGGAGAAGCCCAGGATGGAGTTGAGAGGGGTGCGGAACTCATGACTCACATTGGCCACGAAGTGATCGCGCGTCCTGGTGGCCGCTCGCAGTTCCTCAACAAGCGCGAGCAGTCTTTGGTTGGCTAAGGTTAGTTCTGCAGTGCGCTCGGCTACTCGCTTCTCAAGCTCGTCGCGGTGTTCGCCCTCCATCTGGTCGAGACGATGGGCCTCGGTGATGTCACGGATCAGCAGTAGTAGCCCGCCGTGTTCGGTCGCCGTTGCGCGGACCTCGCGCCATTCGGAGTCGTCGTTGTGGGGTGCGTACTCTTCGAAAGCCCAGCCGCGAGTTCTGGTGTCTTTCATCAGCTTGCGGTAGAGGTCCTGTAGATGGTTGGGAAGCAGGTCAAGAAGCGATTGGCCGATGTTCGCTTGAGGGTCGAAAGTCAGTTTGATCCCGGGTCGGTCCCGTGCTTCCAGCAAGACGCCATTCCGGTCCAAACGGATGTAGGCGTCGGGAATCGCGTCCACCACGGTGCGAAGCTGGTCTGAAACCGATGTCAGTGCTGCAGTGCGGCGACGCACCTGGGCACGAAGGTACCAGGCCATTGAGCCGATGAGCGCCACGCTGGCCACAAGAACACCGAGGGCCCACGCGGCCCAGGCGGGGAACCATTCGCCCGCAGTGCTGAACACGTGCGCTCTGAGCGCACGGTGGTAGGTGGAATCCTTGCTGTCGATCATCTCGGCAAGTCGCGAGTCGATCGCCGAGATGAGAGTGGGCGTCAAAGGCGCGTTGGAGGGGAAGGCGATCGCCAGCCGAGAGGGACGCAGCGCCATCGGTGTGATCTGCAGATCGAGGTCGTTTGACCGGATCTCGGCGAAGAGCCTGCTGGTCAGGCCGGCCTCGACTTCTCCATCAGCCACGGCCATCAGCACGGCCGCATATGTTGGATACTCCACGTACTGAGGCTCGATGTGCAGGGTGTTGAGCATCTCCTGGAGTCCGCCGCTACCGTTGAAGTAGATGTCTCCGGTGACGACTCCGACAGCACGCCCGTCAAGGTCGGTGAACACTTGGATATCCGAAGCGTCCGGTGTTGATATCACTCCCCAGTTGGCGAAGAAGGTCTCGTCGTTGAACGTCATCAGCTCGCGACGCTCAGGTGAGTCTGCAACGGCGAGGAGCATGTCCAGGTCGCCGCTGGCGACGGCCTTCAGCCCGGCGTCGAAGTCGACCTCACGGTATTCAAGGGACCAGCCCTCCGCACGGGCGATGTCGTTCATGATGTCCGGGTAGATGCCGGTCCACGTGTCATCGTCCCCAGGGTACGAGAGGGGCGCGTTGTCGTACACGCCTACCGTCAGACGGAGTCGGGAGTCTGCGGCATGAACGCGGGTGGGGGTAAGCAAGCTGGTCGCAGTAGCAAATGCGACGGCGACCAGGATGATACGGGTTGTCATGCTGCGCTTGCGGATGATGTCCCCCTCATCCCCCTAGAGACGGACCGGTTTCTCTTTGGCCGCCGACCGTCTCACAGGTGCAGCCCCAGTCTATTCCTTTGACCGCTCAAGCTAAAGCCGCTTAAGAGAGCCGGAGTCCGTTCTTGGGGAACATACTTTCTCGTTACTCACTCCTATGGGAGGCATCCATGTCTACTTCGAACACACCCACCGTCCTCACCGTCTTCGGTGCCACAGGTGATCTCATGGCGCGCAAGATCGTCCCGTCGCTCGCTTATCTGAAGGCCAAAGGTCGGCTTCCTGACCGGTTTCGGGTGGTCGGTTTCTCTCGGCGGGACTGGAGCGATGACACGCTGCGTGCCCACGTCGGGGAGATCCTTGATGCGTTCAAGGGGACGGCACCCATTGGTCAGGCGCGCGAGGAGTTCTTGGACCTGTTCACGTATCACGAGGGGCAGTTCTACGACGACGATGCGTACGCTTCACTTGCTGAGCACCTGGCCTCGGTGGATGACGAGTGGGGCTTGTGCTCCAGCAAGCTCTTCTACCTGGCGGTTCCGCCCGAGCAGTACCGCACGATCTTCGAGCGCTTGGCCGCCTCGGGCTTGACCGAGAGCTGCAGCGACCTCACGGGCTGGACGCGCGTCTTGGTGGAGAAGCCTTTTGGCGCGGACGGCGCTACCGCTCAAGAGCTTGATGAGCTTCTCGGCAGTTTGTTTGAGGAGCGCCAGATCTACCGCATCGACCACTATCTCGCCAAGGAGATGCTGCAAGGCATCCTGTCCTTCCGGTTCTCCAACGCGCTCTTTGAGCCGTCATGGGACGGCGAGTCTATCGACCGCATCGAGATACGGTTGCTGGAGTCCATCGGCGTGGAGAAGCGCGGGGCGTTCTACGACGGCGTGGGTGCGTTGCGTGATGTGGGCCAGAATCACCTGCTGCAGATGCTCGCGCTCATCACGATGGACAAGCCTGCGAGCATGAAACCCGAAGACATCCGCGAGCAGCGTGCAGCGATGTGTGCGCGACTTGAGGCGCCACCCGCCGAGGAGATCGCCGCGCACAGCTTCCGGGCGCAGTACGACGGATACTGCGAGATCGACGGCGTGGCGCCGGGCTCGGAGACCGAGACGTACTTCCGTCTGCGTACCACTCTTGCCGGCCGCCGCTGGGCCGGCGTACCTGTGACGATGGAGTCGGGCAAGCGGATGGGGAAGGCGCTCAAGGAGATCTCTGTGCACTTCCACCACCCGGATGCCTGCCTGTGCGACTCTGCCAGCGCTGACTCACACAAGAACAAAGTCACCTTTCAGATCGAGCCCGAAGAGACGATAAAGATCGAGTTCTGGGCCAAAAAGCCCGGCTTTGACAATGAGCTGGAGCTGCGCGAGTTCACCTTCTTCCTTTATGAGAAGGCCGAGAAAGCGCAGTACGTCGAGGAGTACGCCAAGCTCCTCTACGACGCCATAGGCGGAGACCAGACGCTGTTCGTCTCTACAGAAGAAGTCGCCGCGATGTGGGCGTTCATCGATCCCATCCTGGAGGTGTGGCGCTCAGGCGATGTCCCGCTGGAGAGCTACAGGCCTGACTCGGCAGAGGTCGTGGAGCGCGCGGCCGCCCAGGTTGATGTTCACGTGCGTGACAGGCGCGAGATAGGCGTTGTGGGTCTGGGCAAGATGGGGGCGAACCTTGCGCGCAACATGCTGGATCATGACTGGCGCGTGGTGGGCTACAACCGCACGACCTCTGTGGCCGAAGCCATGGCCGCAGAAGAGCTTGAACCCGTCACTACGCTTGCCGAGCTTGCATCCGAGCTACATCCGCCACGGGTGGTGTGGGTCATGGTACCGGCAGGTGCCGCAACCGAGGAGATCCTCTTCGGCAAAGGCGGCATCACCGATGTCCTGGAACCCGGCGACCTTGTCATCGACGGCGGGAACTCTCTGTACAAAGACACCATGGAGCGCGCGGAGCGCCTTGAAGCCGCCGGCATCCGCTTCCTTGACGCGGGTACGTCTGGAGGACCGGACGGCGCCAGGAACGGTGCGTGCGTGATGGTGGGCGGTGAACGGGAGGATTTCGACGCTGTGGAGGGGCTCTTTGCAGACATAAGCGTGCGCGACGGATATCGGTTCTTTGACGGTCACGGGGCGGGCCACTTCGTGAAGATGGTCCATAATGGCATCGAATACGGCATGATGCAGGCCATCGCGGAGGGCTTCGGCATCATGCGTGCCTCGGAGTTGGATCTGGATCTGGCTCAGGCGGCCGCGGTTTACAACCGGGGGAGCGTCATCGAGTCCCGGCTCGTGGAGTGGCTTGCAGAGGCGTTCGCGGAGCATGGCGTGGATCTGACGCGGTTCTCGGGCGTTGTGGGCCACACAGGTGAGGGCGCCTGGACGGTGGACGCCGCCGATGAGCTTGGCGTTGAAGCACGGGTGATACGCGCGGCGCTCCAGTACCGCATCGACAGCCCCGCTTTTCCTGATGCGTACGCGGGCAAGGTGCTTTCCGCCTTACGCAACCAGTTCGGCGGTCACGGACCGGGAGGGCGAGCCGCCGGCTAGTCGCTTGCAGACGCGATGAGTGAAGCCACGCGGTTCATCTCGGAGGGGAAGAAGTCCACAGGCACGGCCTCGCGACCCAGTGCACGGGCCACATGGTAACGGGCGCAATCAGTGTAAGACGCCCTGCACCACTGTGTCCGGATTATGCGTGCGAGTTCAGGCGAGTAACCGGCTTCGTCGCGTGCCAGTTCACAGTGACCGATGTGTCTGCAGGATTCTCTGGGTGCGACCATCATTGAGCCCAACATGAGTTCGTGAGTGGTCTAACGAGGATACGACGGCACCACGGATATATGCAATCTATCTGTTTTGCCTATGGGTGTCGTGCTACTTCTTGATGGCGGCCAGGTGCGCCTCGTAGTAGCCACCACCGCCGGCCAGAAACGTCTCGTAGCCAGGCACCTCATAGGCCCGCAGTCGGTCGTCAAGAAAGTCGCTGAACATCAGCATCGTGCCGTCGGGGGAGAGGTCGAGCGCAGTGGGCTGGTTGCCGCCGACGATGGCATCCAGCGGCTCGCCGCTCATCGCGTCGAGGATGACTATCGAGCCCCATTCGGGACCGGGGATGTAGTAGCTCTTGGCGTTGTTCTCGCCTCGGCAGCTGACGAACAGCACCTTGCCGTCAGGGGAGAGGTCGATCGTGTTGGGCTTCTCGTCCACGTCGGCCAGCTTGGTGGTCTCGCCGGTCTTCATGTCGTGGACCCAGATGAGGTCTTTGCTCATGTCCGAGACATACAGCCGGCCCGTGGCTTCATCGGCAACCAGGTGTCGGAGCGCGCCGCCGTCTTTGAAGACCGCCGTGACATCTCCCGAGACAAGATCGACGCGCTCCAGCCAGCCGCTGTCAAAGCCGGCGACGTAGAGCGAAGTCCCGCTCTCGCTGGCATACAGGCCGCGCGGCGTCTTGGAGACAGGTATGCGTCGACGGAGCTCTCCGGTGTTGAGGTCTATCTCGGAGACGTCGTTGCCCGACCAGTTGGCGGCAAACAGCGTCTTGCCGTCAGGCGAGAGCTCGACGACCTTGGTCCAGGCGCTTTCGGTATCGAACTCGCGCAGCACCGTGCGAGTGGCCACGTCGATCTCGAAGACCTTGGCGGTCTCCATTTGGCTTGCGTACGCCTTGGTGCCGTCATCGCTGAAGACGACCTCCACAGCGCCGTCGGTGCCCAGGTCGATGCCATCGAGCTTCTTGCCGGTGAGTGGATCGAAGATCTCTATGGATGGCGGCCCGTTCAGGATGGTCGCCCAGGCTTCCGTCTTGTCAGGTGTGATCGCCACGGCCTTAGGCGCGCCCGCGGTGGAGAACATGTTGAGCGCGTGCACGACCATTCCCTCGGGGTCGAGCCACAGATCCAGGTTCAGGTCCTCATCGAGGAAGATCTCCCGGGTGTAGGTGTTGTAGCCGTCCAGTGTCAGGGTGAGCGTCATGGCCCCGGCAACACACTCCGCCGAGAAGGGGGCGTCGCCGGTCACGGTCTCGCCGTCGGCCGTGGTGATCGTGCAGCTGGCACCCTCCGGATGCGTGGCGATAGTCATCGGGAACGGGAGCGGGTTCAGCGTGTACTCGAGTCGCGCGCGCCGACCGCGCTTGAGCTCCACCGAGGTTGAAAGCGGCTGGAATCCCTTGCGCTCCACAAGCACCGTGTAGCTGCCGGGCTCCAGATCAAGCGCCTCAAGCTCACCTGTCGCGCTGGCGCCGTTGAAGGTGATGATCGCGTCGGCGGGGTAAGTGAGGATGTTGGCCGAGGCAGGTCGTGACAGCAGGAAGACGCCGACAACGGCGGCAAGGACGAAGATGAGCAGGCCGATGAACAGGATGCCGGGTCCGGACGAGCGACGTCGCTTCTGTGGGCGGGCGCCCATAGTGTAAGGGCGCTCGATGCGGGGCGCTTTGCGGCTTTGCGATGCTACTCTGCCGCCGATCTTGGGAGGGGCGCTGTTGATGGTGGGAGGAGAGGAGCTGAAGCCGTTACGGCGACCACGCCGTGCGTTCCGCCTCGGCCGGTACTCGTACTCTCCCACGCTTCGCCTCCCGGGTTCTACGGCTGCCGCTTCATCTTACCGCTCATGCCCCACCATGACATAAGAGCGATGCCGCGTATCAATCGCGCACCCTTCAACAGCGTGTAGACCTTGCCCGTGTCACGCCCCGGCTCTTGCGCGAGTATCTTGATGGCCTCTCGGCCAACAACGTCGATCGGCACGCCAAACGCATCCAGTGCCAGATACACGTTCTTGCGGCTCGCCTCCAGCCGCAGACTCACCACCATGTCGTCATGGTAAAAGTCGGTGTCGACCATCCCGGGCACGAAGGCGTGTATGGAGATGGGCGCGCTCTTGTTCTCGGCGGCGAGGCTTTTGGTGAGACTGGCGACAGCGGCCTTTGTGGCCGCATAGCTTGCCGTGTAGGGGGTCGCCTCGCCACGGTAGCCCCGGCCGGCCATGTTGATGAGAACGCCGCCGTGCTCCCGGAAGTAGGGGATGAGTAGTCGGCAGGCAAGCATCGTGCCCACGAGATTGACCTGTGCGATGCTGGTCATCTCGGCAGGGGAGAGCTCATCAAACGGGCGGTATCCTTCCGAGATGCCCGCGTTGTTGACCCACACGTCCACGCGTCCCCATCGCTCCAGCGCGTGGTCGAAGAGTCGCTGGGTGTCGCTCTCACTCGATACGTCGCACGGGAGGCCTGAAACGCTGCCTCCGGTCTGTAAGATGGCAGCAACCGTGCCCTCCACTGCTTCCGGTGTTCGAGAGCTGACGACGACGGTCGCGCCTTCGGCTGCAACAGACTCAGCGAGAGCGCGACCAATGCCGCGCGTGGATCCGGTGATGACGATGGTCTTGCCCGAAAGTGCGTTGCCCATTCAGGTCACTCCTCGCGATCGGTGGCGAGCCCCGTCGCGATACTACTTCAGCTCGAAGACTACCGTCACGCTTGCTGTGACATCCAGCTCCCCCGGCTCGATGGGTACTGACCGGGCCATGTCGGCTGCAGCGGCTGTCTCGCCGTAGTAGACCTGCGGTACCGAGACGCCCGTCTCGCTGATGGCGATGACATCGCCCAGGCGCTTATCGGCAGCTTCGGCCATCGCCTCGGCGCGCACGTGAGCCTTGGCTACGGCGTCAGTGATGGCGGCTTCGCGTGCGGCCTCGTCGTCATCGAGGGTGAGCGACGGACCGTTTATGGTGTTTGCGCCGGCATCCGTGGCCGCGGTGATGACGTCACCCACAGCGCCCAGGTCGCGGACCTTGACGCGCACGCTTATGGAGGCCTCGTAGCCCAGGATGACCGGGGCCTGACCCTCACGATAGTCCTGTTGCGGGTAGAGGTTCACGTTGGCGGTCTGGATGTCTTGGGACCTCACGCCCGCTTTTTTGACCGCCGAAGCGATCATCTCGGCTGTGGCCGAGGCTTTGTCGAGCGCGGTCTTGGCGTCGGCGTCTTGCACCATGACACCGAAGCTCATCTCCGCAACGTCCGGCGCGGCTGCCGACGTCCCGTTGCCTTGCGCCGTCACCGTGTTGAGCGGTGTGGAGCCGCTGCCGGAAGTGACCACTCTGGTGGTGCAGCCTGCGAGTATCAGCACGCTGGCGAGCGCCACAATCATCAACGATGTGTGCTTGCGCATGACTCCTCCTTCTATGGCGTGGCGGCGTAGCCGCTCAACGTGTCTCATTCCCTAAGACGACAAGAAGACCCCACCGGTTCTTGGTGAGGTCTTCTGAAGTCTATGGTGCGCCCTGCAGGATTCGAACCTGCGGCCTCCCGGTTCGTAGCCGGACGCTCTATCCACTGAGCTAAGGGCGCGCACTGCCCATTTGGGCTAAGCAATCCTGCCATCAGGCAGGAGAGATGTCAAATGGCGGAGAGTGAGGGATTCGAACCCTCGAAGGAGCTATTAGCCCCTTACTCGCTTAGCAGGCGAGCGCCTTCAACCAGCTCGGCCAACTCTCCGCACCGCGGCAACACCGGTTTTGGCGCGACGCGGAGACCATTATACACACGGCATGCCAACTGAGAAGCATGCGTATCAGGCGGGGGTGTACCATAGTCACGTCACCGAATGGGGAGGTCGTGTGAAGACTGACGTGCGGCTGAGTCCGGGGCCTGCAAAACGAACCAAACGCATGCTTGCGGGAGTGGTGTTTGCAGTGATGGGGAGGGGCCTCGTGGCGTGCGCTCGGCTTGATGGTCGCGTCCGCGTCGAAGCGGGTTCATGGCCCGAGGGGACCGCGATCACTCTTGCGATATCCCCGGGGTCGCCGCGTGTGACCGTACGCAAGCAAAACGGCCGGATCCACACGCTGGGTTCCAGGACCGACGTGCCCTCCACACTGCTTGTGACATTCAAGGGCGTGGACAGCGCGTTGCCGGTCCTTCTGGGCATGAAGGGCATTCTGGAGGCGTTCGCCGAGCACAGGGCCACCGTGAAAGGGGACCTGGGTATCGCGATGTCGCTCGTGCGGTGCCTGCATATCGTGGAGGGCTATCTGTATCCCGACATCATGACTCGTCGTATCCTGCCGCGCCCCGCCGTGCGCGAAGCCGGTCACCTGCGAGCGTACGCGGGTCTTCTCGGCACGGCGGCAAACCTTGGTGAGAAAGGAGCGGGACTGTGATCCCTGCCTACTACGAGTTCTCTAACCACGCAAAGGTACTCTCCGGCGAGAACGCCGTTGAGAACATCGCATACGAGTTGAAGGTCTTGGAGGCGGCGCACCCTATCGTGGTCACCAACAGGCAGTTGCGTGACCTGGGACTCGTGGACATCGTGCTCCGCGCGCTCGCCGATGGTGGTATCGACGTGTGTGCCATCTATGACGCGGTGCCGGTGGACTCGTCGGTGGACGTGGTCAACGACCTCGCCAAGACGTTTCGTAAGACCGGCTGCGATGCCATCATCGCCGTGGGCGGCGGTTCGGTGCTGGACACCGCCAAAGGCGCCAACATCGTCCTCACCACAGGGTCGACCGATATCAAGGAGTTCATGGGCTCCGAGGTGATCACGGCCCGCGCCATGGTGCCGTTCATCGCGGTACCCACCACGGCCGGGACGGGATCCGAGGTGACGGGCGCTGCGGTCATCAAGGACACCGAGCGCCACGTGAAGATGGGCTTTGTGAGCTACCTTCTGCTCCCCGACGTCGCGGTTCTCGATCCGCGCATGACCGAGGGGCTTCCGCCCCGGCTCACCGCCTCCACCGGGCTGGACGCGCTGACGCACGCCGTGGAGGCGTTCAGCTGCAGACAGGCCAACCCGCTTTCGGATGGCTACGCCCGGGCGGCGATAGACCTCATCCGGGAGTATCTGGTCAAGACGCTGGAAGACGGCCAGGACAGGACCGCGCGCCTGGCGATGGCGAACGCTGCGATGCTTGCGGGCGTGTCGTTCAGCAACGCGATGGTGGGCATCGTGCATGCCATCGGGCACGCGTGCGGCGGTCAGTGTTCCGTGGCCCACGGTGACGCGATGGGCATCTTGTTGCCGTACGGCATGGAGTACAACATGGACGTCGCCGGTGAGCGCTACGGCGAGTTGCTGCTGCACCTGAAGGGCGCGGAGGTCTACGCATCCACGCCCGCCGCCGAGCGACCCCGCGTTGCCGTGGAGGCCGTGCGAGAGCTTCTCGGCGATGCTGCGAGACGTGCGGGCATGCCGATGCGACTCTCGCAGGTGGGTGTGACCGAGGCGGATCTGCCGGCGATCGCTGCCACGGCAATCAACGACGGCGCGATGTCGCTCAATCCCAAAGACGCCGACATCTCCGATATCCTCGGCATCCTCAGGGCCGCGCTGTGAGAGGCGGCTATCTGGCTTCGGTCCTACGCGTGGATCTGACCGCGCGCACGGTTGAGCGCTATCCGTGGACGGACGAGGACAGGCGAAGGACGCTGGGCGGCAAGGTCATGGCCGCCCAGATACTCTATGACATGCTGCGCCCCGGCACGAACCCCCTGGGCCCGGACAACGTGGTCGTCATCAGCACGAGTCCGCTCACCGGGACCGGCGCGCCCTCCACCTCCCGCTTCAACGTGTCCGCTCTCTCGCCGCTCACCGGGATCGTAGCGTCCAGCAACTGCGGCGGTTCTTTTGGGGTCTATCTGCGCAAGGCGGGTGTGGATGCGTTGGTGATCACCGGCGCGGGTGACGCACCTCTCTATCTTGAGGTGAGCGAAGACGGTGTGAGCTTTCATGACGCGTGGGACTACCAGGGACTGCGCACCACGGAGGCACAGGCTGTCCTGGCCGGCACCGTGGAGGGTCGTAGCGGGACGCTGGTGATCGGTCCTGCGGGTGAGAATCTGGTGCGATACGCGTCGCTGCACTCCGAGGAGCGCGCAGCTGGTCGGGCCGGTATGGGTGCGGTCTTTGGCAGCAAGAAGCTGAAGGGCATTGTCGCGCACGGTTCGCAGCGCGTGCCCATCGCGGATCCCGAGGGCTTTCGCGCCCACACCAAGAAGTGGTCCGCCACACTCAAGGCGCACCCCATGACAGGCGATGCGGTGCCGCGATTCGGCACCGGCGGCTTTTTGCCGGAGATGCAAGAGCTGGGGATAGTCGCTACCTCCAACTACCGGCGCGGTCGATACGCGGGTGTCTCGGCCATATCAGGTCAGGCGATGGCCGAGAAGAGCCTCGTGGGCACGATGGGCTGTTTGAGCTGCCCTATCCGCTGCGGGCGCGTCGTCGAGGTGGACGGTCAGCGTGTGAAGGGGCCCGAGCTGGAGACGCTGGTCTTGCTGGGATCCAACCTTGAGAACGCGGATCTGGGCAGCATCTGTGAGCTCAACCTGCTTCTGGATGAGCTGGGTCTGGACACCATGACCGCGGGCGTGACCGTCTCGCTGGCTATGGAGATGGCCGAGCGCGGAGTCGTGGACTGGCCGCTGCGCTTTGGCGACATCAGCGGGCTCGCCGAGCTGTTCGAGGACGTGGCGCTTCGTCGTGGCATCGGTGACGAGCTGGCCGAGGGCTCGCGGATCTTGGGAGAGCGCTACGGTGCTTCGTCATACGCGATGAACGTGAAAGGCCTGGAGCTTGCGGCCTACGAGCCGCGCGGAGCCTGGGGCCACGCCCTGGGTTACGCCACTTCCAACAGGGGTGGCTGTCATCTCAACGGCGGCTACATGGTGGCGCTGGAGGGTCTTGGCCTAGCCATGAACGGCCGTAGCTTGCGAGGCAAGGCTGGGCTTACCGCGATGTTCCAGGACCTGATGGAGGCGGTATCGGCTTCAGGAGTGTGCCTGTTCACCACCTATGCGGTCTTGCCCGCGCCGCTCGTGCGCGGCGCCAAAGGCTCCTTGGGCAAGATCACCAACGCCGTTCTGAGCATCACGGGCCCTGTGCTGCACCTGCTTCGGGCGATCCCCCGCAAGTTCCTTGGCATCCCGATGCCGTTGCTCCCGCACATCCGGGCCGTGGAACTGGTGACAGGCGAGCGCTTCGGCTTTGGCCGCTTCTGGGAGATAGGCGAGCGGGGATACACCCTGGAGCGTCAGCTGGCGGTGCGCTTTGGCGTGACGGCTGCCGATGACACACTGCCCCAAAGGGAACTCAACGAGCGACTTGAACAGAGCGACCCGCGTTCGGTGGTTCCCATGGACAAGCTGCGGTCCGGTTACTACCGTCAGCGACGATGGGGCGCGGATGGACGGCCGCGCCGGGCGCTGCTGAGGCGACTCGACATCGAGTAGCGCGCATGGCGGAGGGGGAGGGATTCGAACCCCCGGTGGGTTGCCCCACAGTGGTTTTCAAGACCACCGCAATAAACCAGACTCTGCCACCCCTCCGCGAGGTGCGCTGCTCCCAGGCACCAGGTAGTGTAGCATCGCTTTATGGAGTCTGACACGACCTACATGGCCATGGCGCTTGAAGAAGCACGTGCAGCGGCTGCGATCGGCGAAGTGCCGATTGGCGCTGTGGTGGTCTGTGACGGCGCGGTTGTGGCCCGTGCGCACAACACGCGCGAGATCGACACAGATCCCACAGCGCATGCAGAACTCGTCGCCATCCGCGAAGCGTCGCGAAGCCTTGGCAGGTGGCGGCTCTCCGACTGTACCGTGTACGTCACGCTTGAACCGTGCCCTATGTGTGCGGGCGTTATGCATCAGGCCCGCATCCGGCGCCTGGTCTATGGGGCGACCGATCCAAAAGCCGGCGCGGTGGGCACCTTGTACGACCTCAGCAACGATGAGCGCCTCAATCACCGCTTCGAGGTGACCACAGGTGTCCTTGCCGAGGAAAGCTCGCAGATGCTCAAGGAGTTCTTTGGCAGACTGCGCGCGGATCGTAAGCGCGAGGGGATGGGGGATCGATGATGCACACCAAGCTAGCGCGGCTCGTATTGATGTTCGTACTGGTCTTTGCAGCGGGGCTTGCACTGCCCGGGGAGGCCGCAGCGAAGTCCTACACCATGGGGCCGGTTAACATCGAGGCGGCTGTGCTGCCTGACGGCTCGCTCCAGGTGGTCGAGCAGCGCACGTTCAACTTCAGCGGCGACTACACCTTCGTCTATTGGGACCTGGACAAGGGGTCCTCGGGCGGCATCGATATCACAGGCCTTGCGGGTCCGGATGGTGCGTACCAGATCACCGATGACCCCGCTGCCACCGACACACGTCCTCCCGGCACGTACCTTGTGACTGACTATGGAAGTTACGTGCAGGTGCGCGCCTTCTTCCGGCTGACAGATGTGGATGCGCCGTTCACGCTCAGCTATGTCGTGCGGGATGCGGCGACTCGTTGGGACGATACCGGCGAGCTGTATTGGAAGTTCATTGGAGACCGATGGGACCTTGGCGTAAGCGATGTCACGATCGCCATCGCGCTGCCAAACCCCGGTGAAGCCGTGACCGCAGGAGAGAGCCTCCGCGCCTGGGCGCACGGACCTTTGACCGGCTACGTGAATGTGGATGAGCAATCTAGCGTGGTCGAGCTCACGGTCCCGAATGTCCCAGCGCAGACATTCGTGGAAGCGCGCATCGCCTTCCCGGCTGGCTGGCTCGCACAGGCAACACCCACCTCGGGCGAGCAGTTGCCCACGATTCTCTCGGAAGAGGGGAAGTGGGCAGAGGAGGCCAACAAGACGCGTACGGTGGCGCGTCTCAAGGTATGGGCATCCTCGCTTCTTGCGTTGGCCTTCTCGTCGTTCATCCTCGCTGCCGCCGTCTCGCAGTTCTTCAAACATGGCAAGGAGCACAAGCCGCAGTTCCAGGGCGAGTACTTCCGAGAGCTGCCCGCCGAGCTACCACCGGCGTTGGTAGGTTCGCTGATGAAGATGGGCGAGCCGGACAACGAAGACATGACCGCGACGCTGCTCGATCTCATCGACAGGGGCGCCGTGAACATCGAGCGCGTCGTCGAGCAGAAGAAGGTCTTGCTGGGTCTGGGCACCAAAGACGAGGAGACCTACCGCCTCACCCTTGATAGGGACAGGGCGGTCGGCCTGCATCCCACCGAGGCGAAGCTCCTCACGCTGTTTTTCAACAAGGTCGCACGTAGCGACAGCTTCACCATGACCGAGCTTCAGGCCCGCGCCAAAGCGGCTCCGGCCACGTACGTGAACGGCATCGCCTCCTGGAAGAAGGATGTCGCCGAGGATATGCGTGAGCGCGGATTCATCGAGCCGGGCGGTCAGAAGCGGCAGGCGCTGTTCCTGGCGGGTGGAGTGCTGTCGTTGGTCTCGGGATTCATTCCGCTGGGAGTGGCCGGGTTCGGCTGGCCGCTGGTGTGGACGATCCCGGCCGGCATCGTGACGATAATCCTGGGCGTCAAGATGGAGCGCAGGAGCCAGGAGGCTGCTGAACTCCACGCCAAGTACACCGGCGTGCGCAATTACCTCAAGGACTTCGGGCGGATGCAGGAGAAGCCCCCCACGCATGTGGTGTTGTGGCGGCACTTCCTTGTGCTCGCGGTGGTGTTCGGTATCGCAGATGAGGTCATCAAGGCGATGCGCACCAAGGTCCCTGAAGTATTCAACGATCCTGCGATGGGCCGGATGCTGTGGCTATCCACGCCCAACGCGTACGGTGTGACGCCTATGAGCGCCATCACCACGGGCGTCGCATCTGCGGCGAGCGTGGCCAGCTCGGCAAACTCTTCCGCCTCGGGTGGCGGCGGGGGATTCTCGGGTGGTGGCGGCGGCGGTGGCGGCGGCGGTGGCGGCGGTGCCGGCTAACCGCTTGGCAGATTTTATGTGACCTACGACACCATCCGGCTGTCCGCATCCAGATAGCCTCAAGGAACATACAACGTATGACCGAATATGTTAGGTACGCTAACCGTGGCACCACACCGCAACAGAGGAAGGACGCACATGAGGCTCTCAAAGACGATCACGGCTGCCACGCTGGTGCTGCTGATGGTACCGTCGACCGCGCTGGCATCTGACGCCACCGGTGTTGCCGAGATAAGCCCTGTGCTCTGGATTGGTGCGGGCGTGCTGGCTCTTGTTCTCTCGGCGGGCCTGTTGATCGAGATGCTTGCGCTCCGCCGTCTGGCAACCGGCTCCGCTCTGGCCGAGAACATCTCGTTCGCGGTCCTCGCAGCGGTGTGCCTGGCCGCCTCGGTCCTGGTGGGCTGGGTTGGCCGTTTTCTTGGGACGACGTTCAGTGCGGAGCAGGCTCGCCTGGGTGCGGACCTGCTCGCAGTTGTCGCTATCGCGCTCTTCGCTATCTTCTTCCATCGCGTCCATCGGGCGATGGCCAACTTCCTCGGGCGCCTGACCGACAACGATGAGGATCTCATCGTCGCCCTTGACGAGGACGCCAGGCAGGGGTCAGCACATGCCTAATGTGCTTGCCGAGAGGATCGAGGAGGTCATACGGCCCATTGTGGGCACCGTGCTCGCGAGTGTGTCCGTTGACCTGGAGTCCAAGCGTATCGGCAAGGACGCGGACTCGATCACCCGGCTCGATCTGCCGATCATCGCCGATAACCTGTCGCGGCAGCTCCGGTTGGTGGTGGGTCCCGATCTTGCCCAGGCGGCCGCGCAGCGCGTACGTGAACTAGCCTGAAGCCTTTCGTGACCTCCGGTTGGCAAGTGGCATATACTTTGGACGGCAATGCATCCAAAGGGGAGTCCCTTGCGAGAACCGCGACATCTGGACCCTGATGCGCTTCGCTCTCTGTTCGAGAGTGGCGAGGCATGGATAGTCAAGCGTGTGTTGCGCTATGCCAGGGACCTCGGGTACTCCCGCTACACGTCCACCCTTGAAGAGGCATGGCGCGTCTCCGTCCAAGGATTGACCGACTCCATGCTCATGATGCTGGAGCAGTGTGGATTCGACCTTGATATCGAATGCGAAGAGGATCTGAGCAAGGACGCCGCAGTGCTTTTTGGTATTCGCGAAGCGGGGCTGCACCGGACGCGGGGCATCGACCTTGGCATGTTTCTTGGATTGATGAAGTACTACCGCACGGCGTACGAGGACCTCATTCGTGAGAGGATCACGGACCCGGAGGACGCCTGGGAATACCGCACGGTGGTGGAGCGCTTCTTTGACCGTCTCGAGATAGGTTTCACCGTTGAATGGGCGGGGTTCTCGGGACAAGAGGCGCTCACGGAAATGCAGGAGCGTTCCCGGATCACCACCGAGGAGAAGGTCAAGTACCTAACGGTGTTCGAGAGCGTGAACGCACCGCTGCTCCTGCTCACTGCCGAGGGCATGATCGAGAACATCAACGAGTCAGCAGCGGAGATGTTCGGCGTGGAGGGGGTCTCCGGTTCCGCATACTACTCGAAGCTGGCCACCGGCATACCTTTTGAGCCGCTTGCGGAGGATATCACCGGCTTTCTGAGCAGGGGACTGCGAGACCAGCAGTTTGAACGGACCCTCGATACCACCCTTGGGCCGAGAGTCTTCATGGTGCGCATCAAGAGACTGCTTGATGTCAGCGGCAAGTTCACAGGGCTCACGGTCGTGCTCTCAGATGTCTCTGAGCGACATGCGGTTGAACAAGAGCTTCGCGCCAGCAAGCGCCAGTACGAGTTCCTGTTCCATAACATGATGGATGCATTCGCCCATCACCGTGTGGTGCGGGATGACGATGGACGGGTCGTGGACTATGTCTTCTTGGAGCTGAACGACGCGTTTGAGAAGATGACGGGTCTCTCGGCTACAGCAAGTCTGGGCACGCCTGTCACGGAGCTTCTTCCCGGACTTGAGGAGGGGTCTTTCGACTGGATCGGGACGTATGGCCGCGTCGTCGACCTCCAGCAGGAGACATCGTTTGAGCAGTATTCCCGGGATCTGGACAGGTGGTATGAGGTCCAGGCGTATCCCACGGGTCCTGACACCTTTGCCGCAGTCTTCAGTGACGTCACAGATGCGAAGACGCAGGAAGAACGCCTGGGAGCCCTTGTTGATGAGCGTACACGCGAGTTGCAGGAGTCGCTTGACGAGCTCTCTAAGGCCAACCGGGTCAAAGACGACTTCCTCGCAAGTATGAGCCATGAGCTTCGTACCCCGCTCAACTCGGTGCTGGGTTTCTCGGGCATTCTGCTGTCCGGACTTGCCGGCGAGCTGAACGACGAGCAATCCAGGCAGCTGGGCATGATCCGCTCTTCTGGCGAGCGATTGCTCACGCTGGTCAATGATGTCTTGGACCTCTCAAGGATCGAAGCGGGCTATGTGGATGTCGAGGTTCGCGAATTCGACCTGGTCACGCTCTGCGAGCAGGTTGCGGAGAGCCTGAGGCCGATCGCGCTCACCAAAGGTCTGGAGGTCAGGGTCAACTACGACTATCTTGTGGTGCCGGTCTGGACCGATGAAGACAAGCTCTCGCAGATCTTGTTGAATCTCATCTCCAATGCGCTCAAGTTCACCAAAGTAGGACGCGTGACGGTGGAGCCATCCATCAGCCGAGACGGAATGACGGCAGAGGTCCGCGTGACCGACACCGGCAAGGGGATTGAACCGGACGAGCTGCATCACATCTTCGAGCGCTTCCATCGCACAAACATCACAGAGCCGCTCAAAGACGGCGCCGGTCTGGGATTGTCGATCTCCCGCCGCCTCGCGGAGCTTCTAGGTGGGAAGATCGATGTCGAGAGCACCCCCGGCATCGGCTCGGTGTTCACGCTCCATATCCCTGTACGGCACGAGTCCGCGCGCTTCTGACGCCACTCACACATTGCCCGCGCCTCGCTTCCTCGCTATACTCGCCTTTGCGTTTCCGCACGGCTGGCGCACCGGTCGGGCGGGACGCCATGGAGAGTTGTCCGAGTGGTTGAAGGAGCACGACTGGAAATCGTGTGTGCCGGCTTGAACCGGTACCCAGGGTTCGAATCCCTGACTCTCCGCCATACGAATGAGAGCCGACGTCCGTCGGACCGATAGTGAGCAGTAAGGGCGAGGGAAACCTCGCCTTTACTCGTTTTCTGAGGTAGTGCGCTCTGCGGGTCCTTTGTCGTCAGAACGTCGTTCGACCACCACTGTGTCTCCGCCCGCCTGCTTGGCATAGCGCAGCAGCTCGGCGCCGGCGTCCATGAGGCTGACGACCGAACCGGGCATCTGGTCAGTGACATTGACCACCGCAATGGAGATCGTCGGCGGGCCGTAGCGCTTCACGTCGCCGTTGCGCTTCTTCAGGTTGAAGCCGCCGTGCGCACGGTCCTCATCGTCGAAGAAGTCCATGATGCTCAGCTCGAACCCGTGCACGATGCTCTTTGCGATCCTCTCGGAGTTCTCGGGATCGCTCACGAAGATGAAGTCGTCGCCACCCAGATGCCCGATGAACGGGTCACTTGCCCCGTTGAAGCTGAGGGCCTCGCCGATGAGTCCGGAGAGGTGTCGGATGACAAGGTCGCCACGGTCATGTCCGTAGCGGCGGTTGAACGCCTCGAAGCCATCGATGTCCACGAACGACACCGCGAACGGCTTGCCACGCGTTATCAGAAAGCCGAGTCTTTCCTCGGTCAGGGCGTTGGCCGGCAGTCCGGTGAGCGCGTTCGCGAAGCGCTCCCGACGCATGCGCCTTACGACCATCTGGATGCGTGCATCCAGGACCAGAGGGTCGATGGGTTTTGGGATGAAGTCGTCTGCCCCTGCTTCGATCGACATGATCTCGAAGCCGGACTTGCCCATGTCGGTCATCATCAGGACAGGGATGTTGCGACTGCGAGGTCCGGCCTTGATCCGCTTGCACAGCTCGAAGCCGTCGATGTCCGGCAGGTTGATGTCGAGAACGACTACCTCGGGTGTGTGTTCACCAAGCAGCTCCAGTGCGGTGATCCCGTTGGAAGCTTTGAGCACGGCGTAGCCGCGTTCCTCCAGGGTCATGCTCACCATCTGGAGCAGGGTCTTAGTGTCCTCCACGAGCAGGACCTTGCACCTCGTCGTACTGCGATCGGCGCTCATGTGTGCCCCCAGTGCTGTTGTATCCTTCGACCTCCCAGAGTGAGAGGCGCGATATCTACTTTAATATTCGACAACAACCCGGCAGAACCTACTTCTCCATATGCCGGTGGGCGGCCACCCCCTGCCGTAGACGTATACTCAAGTCATGGGATTTCAAAGCGACTATCTACTACGCCTCATCGAGATGATGGGTGTCTTGTTGCAGCGCATCATGGGGCGGATCGCCGAGGGCGAACCGGCTGAAGCGGTGGAGCTGGCCGATGACGCTATCGGCGAGCTGGCGGGCCTCCCTGTCAGCATCGTCGACGCGATGAGCGGTGAAGGTCTGGTGGCTTTCCTCTCGGCGGGTGGGGAGATGGATGTGGAGGTCGCCCGTGCGCTGGCCGGGCTGTTGGCGGCCCGTGCCGACGCACATGATGCGCTGGGAGACATGGGATCTGCCCGACAGGATCGTGACCGCGCCCGTTTGCTTCAGGATGCAGCAGGTTCGTTGTAGCGGGTGCTATTTGTTCGGGGGATAACGAATGCTATCATGGCTGCAGGATGCTGAAGAACACTGAAGTTGAGTGATGCATCCGCTGTGACCGCACCGGTCGGGCGGCTTACTTGCAGACTGTGAAATCAATGCGTGAACGCCACTCAACGTACCCCATCCTGCTTGCCACGGTGGGGCTTCTCATGATGGTCTCGTCGGTCGCCGCAATCTCACCGCCCGGCTCCTTTCAAGCAGGGCTGCAAGATGTCACTGCGGCCGTCAACAGTGGCTCAGAGGTCCGCGTGACCTGGAGCTACGACGGTGTGGAGCCTGACGGCTACGAGATCCATCGGTCGGCCGCGCCTCTTGCGCTGGACGACGTGAGCGCGTCCACTTTGGTCACGTCCACGCCGGCCGGTACCAGATCGGTGGTGGTGGAGCCCGCTACCGGCGAGACTGAAGCCAAGTTCCAGTACTACTACGTCGTGGTCTGGACGGCTGATACGCAGACGGACATCTCCCAGAACGTGACGCCGAATCCGCACGGCGCCGCTCGGGCAGACAACGTTCGCTCGTGTCAGGTGTGCCACGACCTGCATGACGAGCCCACCGGCAGAGCTTCGCTTGGGGCCAGCGGCGCCCAGGCCTGCTACGCATGTCACGGGATGACCGAGACGACCCGCAGCTACGGCATCGCTGCATCGAGCGACGTCCAGGCGGGCTTCTACGACGAGACCGCGACCCCTCTACCCTCCGGCGGATCGACGCATCGCAACGGCCATATGGTCTCCACGGAGCGGGAATGCACCGCATGCCACACCCCGCATCGCCGACCGTTCGCGGTCTTGCCCGAAGTCGGTTATCCCGACCTGCTGCGGACCGGGATGCCTTCGGCGTGGTTGTTCAGCACGCAGCAGGCCCCGCTGGAGAACGACTTCTGCCTGGGATGTCATGGCGCTGACGACACGCTTATGGCCGAGATGGGCGGTGCGGACGCCTATGACGCCACCGCCGGCGACCACGAAAGCGGCTATCTTGCCTCGGCGCATAATCCTACCGAGGTGCCAGTGACCGATGGAGCCGCCACGCAATGCCAGGTGTGTCACGCCGAGCATGCGTCGCCGGTCGCGGGGCTGGTGGACTATCGCGGAAGCGGGACGACGGACACGGGCAACGCCGAGAGCGGCCTGTGCTTCAAGTGCCACTCGGCGCAGGCTTTTAAGGGTGTGGAGGCCGACCGCGGCGACGGGAAGCCGTACACCTGGAACGACCGTGACGTGTGGAGTGAGTTCACAAGCACTTCAAGCCACCCGTACCTGTCCACGGGCGGGGGGTACGCGGCAAAGTCGCAGACAGAGTTCTCGATAGGGTCGCTTGCGGAGTTCGCGACTGCGACACTGACCGATGTCTTGACCTGGCCGGGGGACGAATACTCGGGTTATCCGGATTACATGGCGCTCAGGTATAGCTCCTCGGTGCTGCGTGACTACGAGCCGCTCAATCTGGGCTTCATCAACGGCATGAACGTCAACTTCAATGGAGCGGGGTACCACTCGTTCGACCAGGGCAACATCGATAGCAAGGGCTTCGACCCACCGGACACGCTGGAACCGGGATCAGGTTCCACGAGCCTGGAGATCGGTGACGTCATCTACATCACCCGGGGCGAATCGGGCGGCGTGGGCACGACGACCCGTTGGTCCTATACTCCTCCTGCGAATAGCGGCGACGGTGTCCTCACGACGGCGTCCGCAACGCCCGTCGCCATCGGCACCGGCGCAGACAGCGATGCGGATACCGCACATGGTGTCGCGTTCTACTCGGCGGGCGAAGGAAGCTCGTACATCATGAAGTGGGAGTATGACACCGATACCTGGACTGCGGGCATCCGCTTTGCGATCGGCGGTGTTGAAACGGGGCTCGGCATCGGCTCAACGATCGCGTATTCGCCCCAGGCTGACCGGCTGTTCGTTGTGAACCGCGACGGCACGAGCGGCGACGGCATGGTGTACTATCTCGACTCGCCGTCGACGGCCTCCGGCCTGACTGACTTCACCTCGACGGGCCTGCAAGTCACACTCTCGACCACCACGGTGCGCCACAACCGGATGGCGCGTGTCACGGTGAGCGGCGTCGATTACATCTACATCGTGGGCACGAGTGCCGCCAACGCAGGCCGCACGCAGCTTGTCAGCGGGTTGGCTGGAACGCCTGCGTTGAGCGAGGCGCCCGGGTTCCCGTTCACCTGGGGCTACTATCAGCTGGATGACGGCGGTGCCCTGGAGTGGGACGGCAACAGCACTATCTACGCGATACAGGGCGGCGGACGTCCGGACCTGTCCTGGCGGACCATACCTGCCGACCCCGTTGCAGATGCCGCCACGCATCGATTCTGGAACGAATGGGGCTACTACAACGACTCGAACTCGATGCCTGTGGGCACCTCCATGGCGTTTGCCTGGACGGATCCCGGTCCTTATACGGGATCCGGGTACGTTGGTCACGGTACGGTCCTCACACCCGCGTTCACTCCCGCTGCCAGTGTGTACCGTCTGGGTGAACTGAACTGGACCGGCGAGGTAGGGGCGGACTCCTATGTTCGTCTTGACTTACAGGGGTCATCCGACGGGGTGTGGGTGGACGTCCCCGGCTACACGGACGCGAGTGCGCCGGTGAACCTGCGTGATCTGGACGTGCATGCCTACGACGAGTTTCGAGTACGGGTGCACCTGTACTCCACGCTCCACAACTCTACGCCGTCTGTCTATTCCGTGAGCGTTACCTCGGAGTACGAGTCCTTTACCGCCGGCGGTTCGCTCACGTGCGTCAACTGCCACAACACACACCTGGCCGAGAAGGGCAGTGGCGTCTGGGACGTCTCGCGGGTGGCTGACCCCGACGACACGCGCTCGAGCTTCACCGGGACCACAACGTCGTTCTGTCTGACGTGCCACGACGGCACCGCCCCTGTAGCGACCGCCACGGCTGCGGCCTTCGTCCCCTATGATGTCTCGTTCAGCGACGCGTCCGGCTATCCGGCGTTCGCGGGCTGGGACAAGTCCGTCACCGGAGCGGCGTACGCATCCTCGGCACACGCGACGACTTCGGGAACGCGGGCGCTGTGTGAGACCTGCCATGATCCGCACGGGTCTGATAACCGCAGCCTTCTGGCGTGGACGCGACCTGCGGGCTTCTCGGCAGGTGTTGCGGGCGAGCGCGACAACAGCAGCTCGGCGGCGACCGGATCCAACCTGTGCTTGCAGTGCCACGGCAATGGGACGCTCGGCGTCCAGGCTTCCGGTGCACCGGATATCGCGACGAGTCTTGCTCTCACGCGCGGTCACAGTGTGGGTGACTTCATCGGCAGGCACAGTAGCCGAGAGACGACACTGACGCAAACGTCGCGTCACATCGAGTGCGCGGACTGCCATGACCCCCACGTCGCCCAGGCCGGCACTCACACGCTTGGCGAGAGCGAAGCCGGGCCGGCTCTGCAGGGCGCCGCAGGTGTCTCGCCGGTATGGGGCAGCGGAAACTGGACCGCCGCCACGAGCTACGAGAACACGCGGACGATCGGGGATGGCGGCTATGAGGCATACGTCTGCCTGCGCTGCCACGCCATGAGCTCGATGAACCTGCGATTCACTACACCGGCGGATCCCACACTGGGGAGCAGTGCCACGTTCTCTTACTACGCGACGAACCTGTCGATCGAGTTCAATCCTGCAAACCAGAGCGGGCACAACATCGTGGGCTCACGCGCGAGCTGGCCCAAAGAGGGTCCCGCGGACGGGCTCGCCTTTAGCTGGCCGTTCCCCTCCGACGCCCAGGCGTTCCGGGCGGGAACAGGGCTCACGAAGAACAGCCAGCTTACGTGCACGGACTGTCACACATCCGACGTCGGTGGCGCGGTGGGCCCGCACGGCTCAGATAAGCCCTTCGGGCTGGTCGCAGACGGCGTCTACGACAGTTACTCCGGCACGTACAAACGCTGGTATCAGACGACGCTGGACGAGTGGGACACCGAGTTCCTGTGCGGCCGGTGCCACAACAAGGCTTCCAACACAGTGCACACCTTCTATCGGCATGGCTACTTCACCTGTTCTTCATGCCATGTCGCTGTGCCGCATGGCTGGAAACTGCCGCGTCTGCTTCGCCAGGACGAACTGTCGGCCGCCAACATCTCCCCATACACTCGCAGCACAAGCCACAAGCTCGATCCCACCTCCAGTTGGGTGTGGGACGGCGAACTCGACCGGTTCACGGCCGAACCTCACGGACCCACGGGCTCCGGCTGGCAGAACGGCGACTGCGACGCGCTGTGTCACAGCATGAACAACTCGCGACACATTAATCCCGGCATCGTGATGTGGCAGCCTTAGGACGTCCGGCCCGCTGCTGCGCTATCCTTGCCTCTGCTAGGAATCACTGGAGGTAAGCGTGGGCTATATTTTCTCGGTCGCATTCGTGCTCATAATGATCGGCGAGCTTGCCGATAAGTCCCAGCTGCTGGCGATGTCGCTTGCGTGCCGCTACAAGGCGTGGCAGGTGATTCTTGGTATCTCGGTGGCGACGTTCATCGTCCACTTCTTCACGACGCTGGTGGGCCAAGCCGTAGGAGGTTTCATCCCGCAAGGCGTGCTGCCGTGGATGACGGGTCTGCTGTTCATCGGGTTCGGTGTGTGGACGTTGCGCGGTGACTCCGTGGACGAATCCGATGCCGAGAAGGGCGGTCGCTTCGGACCGGTACTTGCCACGGGCATCGCGTTCTTCCTGGCCGAGTTGGGCGACAAGACGCAGATCATGACGATGACGATCGCTGCTGACCCCGGGACCGCGCTCGTGACCTACCTCAAGACCGCAGGGCCTGCGGTGCAGGGCTGGCTGGAGGCGCTGGGTATGGGGCCGGCGGGTGTCTCGGCAGGAGGCCGCTTCTGGGCGGTCACGCTGGGCTCGACACTGGGGATGGTGCTCGCGGATGCGGTCGCCATCGGCGTGGGGCGCGCGCTGGGCAAGAACCTGCCCGAGCTGCTCATGCGTCGTATATCCGGCGCGTTCTTCATCCTGTTCGGTGTTGTAGCGATAGCCGCCGGTCTTCTCGGCGGGTAGTACGCACCGCCCTGCTTTTTCATGGAATCCCAGTGCCCAAGTGGGGGCTTTCTATTTGCCTTTGGTATACCCAAGGGGGTATATTGGCTTGCGTTCTTCCCATGTTGGATTGGAGAAGCCAATGTCCGAGCAGACCGTGAACCCTGCCGTGAAGATCCTGTCTCGTTTGACCAAACACCTGGTGGTGCTGATCCCTATATCCATGGGGCTTGGTCTTGGTGCGGGGCTTGTGGTGGACATGACGCCGTTCAAGGCGCTCATTCTTCCCATGACGATGCTCATGGTCTACCCCATGCTTGTGAATTTTCGTCCTGCCGAGGCGCTTGACCTCAAGGACTCGCGCGCGGTGGGCGTGGCGATGGTTCTGGACTTCTTGGTGCTCCCGGTGCTGGCATGGGGACTGGCGATGCTGTTCTTCCGTGACCAGCCCGGACTGTATGTGGGAATGGTGCTGGCGGGTCTCTTCCCCACGAGTGGGATGACGATCTCGTGGACAGGCTTTGCACGAGGGAACGTGGGCGCTGCGGTCAAGATGACTGTGATCGGATTGATAGCGGCCTCGTTGCTGGCGCCCGTCTATCTTTCGGTCCTTGCAGGCAAGGTTGTCCCGGTCGACTTCATGGGCGTCTTGCAGACGGTCGTGCTTGTTGTTGCAGTCCCCATGGTTGCGGGCGTCATCACCCGCAAGGTCCTTGTGCGCCGATACGGCCAGGCCGAGTACAAGCAGCGCATCGCACCTGTGTTTCCGGGCTTGTCCACTGTCGGGGTGCTCGCCATCGTCTTCGTGGCTATAGGCCTCAAAGCGCGGATGATCTTCACAAACCCGCAGCTTGTGATCATCGTGCTCGTTCCGCTGGTCATCTTCTACACAGCCAACTTTGCGTTGTCCACGGTCATCGGCAAGCGGTTTCTGCCGCGCGGCGATGCGATAGCCGTGGTGTATGGCACCGTCATGCGTAACCTCTCCATCGCGTTGGGTATCGCTGTCGCGCAGTTCGGTGCCGAAGCTGCGCTCGTGTTGGCGGCTGCTTACATCGTGCAGGTGCAGAGCGCTGCATGGTACGTGAAGGCGACGCCGCGTGTGTTTGGTGAACCTGCCGAGAAGGCACTTGTCTCAGTCGCTAGAGTAACGGCCTAACAGCCTCTAGCGGATGGTCGCGAGGCCGGACTTGTCGCCTAGGCGACTTTCGGTTCGGTCTTGCATATATCAGCCCTGGATTCGTTACGCATCAGGCGGCCCATCAGCGGGCCCATCACGACGGCGGCTGACAGGGTGAGCACCATCCGCGCAATAGAGAACTTCCAGCCGAGGAATCCCGCCTCAAGCGGTACCATGGTGAGCTTGACGGCCCACGCCGTCAGCGTGGTGGTGATGATAGACAAGCTCGTTCCGTGGTCGCGCATCGACTTGAGCAGCGGGAAGATGACGAACACCGGTCCCACGAGGATGGTTCCAGCGGCGGCGGCCAGCAGTAGCGCGGGCAGACCCGCGCGTTCGCCAAGGTGGCGTGCCATGGCTTGCTTGTCTACGAAGACCTGCATAAGACCGAGCGCCGCGAACACCGCAATGACGATGGGTGCGACACCGGCGAACGTCTTTACAGCTACGGATGCGGCCTCGTATGCCTGTGCGGGGGAGGAGAAGGCCGCCACGGCGTAGAGCGCAGCGACGGCGAAGACCAGTCGGTACGGTTTGAGCGTTTCGGCAAGCGAGTGCTTTATGGGTGCGGGAGAGGAGGCCATTACAGCACCACTCCCATCAGGAGTCCGATGACAGCGGCGGCGATCATGGACAGGCCGTTGCGCAGAATGGCAAAGCGGGCGCCGAAGATCTTCGATTCCATCGGCAGCGAGATGAAGCCCACCAGTATCCACGACACGATGAAGGCGGCCACAGCCGGTGCCCAGGCACCGTTTTTCAGAAGCGTAGCGGCGATAGGGTACGCCGCGGCGGGCGGTCCGGCTGCTACCGTGCCAAGGCCCGTGCCCACCAGCAGTGACAACGCGCCTGATGACGAACCCATCCAGCGCTCGATCAGCGCCGGTGGGATGAAGACGTCGAACAGGCCCACGAGTCCGAAGACGGCGATGAACGTGGGCAGCATGCCCTTGAATGAACTGGTTCCGGCCGAGAGGGCCTTTTTGCTGCGCTCCGGGGACCTACGCCAGAAGACGGCATACGCGATGCCGACCCCCGCGAGATAGACGATTCCTGTTAGGTCCACGTGTCTCCTTCGCGAGTTCTGAGCGTAGTCGCCAATCATACCCAATGGGGTATGATCGGGCAAGCCAGGGTGCTGCAGTCACCCCGGCGCTGTGGCCTACGACATGCCTGCGAGGACCGTGAAGTGGAAGCCCGCTCTCTGGAATGCCCGGAGCAGGAGAGCCAGGTCGGTCATCGCTTCGTCATACAGCACGGAGATGAGGTTCATGGATCTGACGGATGCGACGTCTTTGACGCCGGCTGCGTATCGTGCGACCGCTTCTACGGTAGGGGCTTCAGACTCGTCATGCAGTTCTTCCACTCTTAGGTGAACGGTTTTCATCGTGACTCCTCAGGATGTACGCGGGCTGGGCCGCGGAACCGGTATCAGACTGTGAAAGCTGATCGGTTTCCGGCTGGCCACGCGTGCGTGAGGCTTTTGAGGAGTAGACGACGGTGGATGAGGGGGAGGTGGCGACGGACGCCTCCGCGTGCACGTCCGTCGCCAGGGAGGTGGATGGGTTGAGGGCAGGTGAGGGGGTCGTGTCCTGAGAGGAGCTGGAGGAGCCGTTTCCGGATGTGATCAGGGTCCGACGCTTGGACTTGGAATCCATCCCGCGCGAGGGAGAGGACTCCTGTTGGTAGGCAGCGGGGAGGGCCGCTCCGCCGTCGCTCAAGAGGTGCGTAGGCGTGCCAGCCGAGAAGGTCGTCTCGCCAGAGTGGGTGGTCGTGGCAAGCGCAGGGGATGCAAACGGGAGTGTGAGCGCGGCCACAGCGAACAGCAAGAACACGGCGAGCGTGGCCGCCCTGCGTGTGTTCTGCGATGTGTTCACCTTGGGCATCGTGCCCACGCTCTTTCCGTCGTTGAGTCATTGGCGTCGGATGCCAGCCAAATCGTAGTGCCGACACCCGACGACTAAAAGCATGGCGCTAGGATGTGGAGACGGTATGGAGCGATCGTTTGGATCAGGTGCCGTTTGGGTTACGCGGCCTTAGCCTGCGTGCGTTCGGATGACGTCGAGCACATCATCGGCGTGCCCGGCGAGCTTGACCCGGGGCCAGACATGCGCGATCAGGCCCTGCGGGTCTATGAGGAATGTGGAGCGCTTTGCCGAGACACCCAGGACCTCGCGGGCGCCGTATGCGGTGATGATGCTCTTGTCGGCGTCTGAGATCATCGGGAAGGTCAGTTCGAACTTGTCGATGAAGCGCTGCTGCACCTCGGGCTTATCGGCGCTGACGCCCACTACAAGGGCGTTGAGGGCTTCCAGTTCTGCACGATGCGCCTGGAAGTCCTTTGCTTCGTGCGTTCAACCGGGGGTGTTCGCGCGAGGATAGAAGTAGACGACCACCCACTCGCCACGATGAGCTGCAAGGTCGAACTCGCCACCGCCTGTGGTCGACGCCTTGATGCCGGGGGCGGGCGATCCTACTTCAGGGATGGGGAGCTTCTCGGCCATGTGTGGTGTCCTCTCGTCAGTCGTCAGTCGTCAGTCACGCGCGTTACTGCTTTGGTGAGTAGATACCCTGTCTTTGGATGACAGCCGCGCGTGCAAGGCGGCGAGACGGCTGATCGGGACTCCCAGGCGGTAGCCGGCGATCATCGCCATGTAGGTGAGCGTCACACGCACAAGCCCGTGCTCGCGCCATGCGCGAGAGGAGCCGGGCGCCGAGACGGACGCGGAGCCTAGCCGACCAAGCCGCTTGCAGCGCAGGGCGAGATCGTAGTCCTCCATGACGGGCATCATGGCAAAGCCGCCCAGGTCTTCGAAGTCGCGTCGTCTGAGGAAGGGCGCCTGGTCGCCGTAGGGAAGGTGGAAGATCTTGTGGCGCATCCGTCCCACGAGCGTGATCAGACGGTCTTGAGAGCGGTTTTGGTCGCCGACCTCGAAGCGGAACGCGCCTAAGGCGACCGCCGGGTCGTGCAGGACCCGTTTGACGTGCTGCATGCCGTCTTGGGGCAGCCGGGAGTCGGCGTGCAGGAATAGCAGCACATCGCCGGTCGCGTGCCGCGCGCCTGCGTTGAGTTGCGAGGTTCTGCCCCGTGGGGCGTGCAAGACCTTCGCTCCTGCACCGGCTGCCCGTTGCGCCGTCTCGTCCCTGCTTCCGCCATCGGCCACGATCACCTCCAGTGCACCTGCCGCCAGGGCGCTGCTCACCGCGTCAGCGACCAGCTCCTCCTCGTTGAGCGCCGGTATCACGACCGACACAGCGGGCGAGGTTCGGGTATTCTCATCCGCCGAGACGACATGCTCCCAGACCTGGAGGTCTTCGGGACGGTCGACGTCCGCGAGCGGCTCGAGCAACGCTGACGTGAGGCTCGCCCGCTTCAGAGCTGCAAGACTCGCTTCCAGCACCGTCGAGGTGCCCCACCCGACGCCCGAAGCGAACAGCGCGGGGAGCGCGCGCTCAGCGGCTGACGACCGCACGCCCACCAGGTAGTAGCCGCCGTCGGTGGCCGGGCCGAAGACGACATCGCTTTCCGCAAGCGCTTCGAGCGCGGCGCGGACGTGCGTTCCGCCCAGGCCGGGAGCGTCCGAGCCCACGGCGACAGCGGCCGGTGCCTTCTCGGCAAAAGCGTCCCGCATCGCGTCGGCGAGCCGCTCGCCCAGGTCGCCCTCTGCCTGCTGCCGTATGCGTACAAGCCGAGAGACCCACTCGCGCATCTGCGCGGCGTTCGCTCCGGTGTAGCGCACCTCCAGCTCGATCTCACCGGACGCTGCCGCCGCATGCATGCGCCTGATGCAGTGCAGGGAGAGGTCGCTTGAGAGCTTTGCAGCGCCCACATCGCCCAAGACGGGAGAGAGACGGGTCTTCGCGCGCCCGGGAACGGGGTAGCGCGTCATCACGATCAAGCGGGGAGGGGTGTCACCCGACCGGGTCACAGCAGCGAACCGTGTCAACCGGATCCGGCGTCGGCGGTGCAGGCGAAGCAGTGATCCGCGAAACGGATGGGACGCGTGGCAAGCGCATCCAGATCGAACTCCGAGATGTGCGCGGGGACTCCCGGTGCGACGCGCAGGCCGGCACCAAGGTTGAAGTCGCAGTCAGACAGCGTCCCGTCCCAGGCGATCTCCAGCGAGTAACGGCAGGCGAGCAGGTCCACGGTGCGCGGGTTGAACGCAAGCCGCAGCGACTGGCGGTAGGAGCCAAGCTCTCCGGAGCGGGTGAGCTTTTCCCGCATCCGCCCGATGGGGACGTTGGTGATCGCGATGAGCTCTTCGAACGGGATGCCCAGGTCGCCCTCGAGCTCTGCCCGGAAGCGCTTCTCAAGCTGTGCCGGGTCAGGCAATGAGACGCCGACCGGATTGACCGCTATATCGAGTCGGAGTCCCGGTGTGGAGCCGTAGCCCGCATCCAGCAACTGCCTGAGGACGGTGACACATCGCTCGAAGACATCGCCTTGCCGCACCGAGGGTTCGTTGGCCGAGACGCCCGAGAGCGACGCAAGCACTCGCACCCGGTTGGTGGCGAGGAAGTCGATGAGTCCTTCGGCCTCCGGCTCCAGAAGCGCTGTCAGGTTGGTGCGGATCTGCGTGGGCACACCCGCCTCGGTCAGCGATCCGATCAGCCTGCGCAGACCCGGATGCAGCTCAGGCGCGCCACCGGTGATGTCCACTAGCCGCGGTCGGATATCTGCCGCTATCCGTGCCACGGTCCCTATGTCCCCGGCGGACATGGCCTCGGTGCGGGTGGGCGAACTGGACTGGTGACAGTGGGCGCACGCCATGTTGCAGCGCAGTCCGATGTTGACCATGAGCGTATCGATGCGGACGGCATGGGTGGCCGCAGTGTCGATGCCCTCCACACACCTCAGGAATTCGCTCATAATGCCCCATTCTGTGAAGGCAGACTTGTGTTACTCATACCCGAGCACGGGACCGTCATTGTCTGCGAGGCGGCCATCGCCCGCGGACAGCCGCTCACGGCTATACTGAGTGCATGCTAACTGCTGACTTCATCATCCTCTCGCTCGACTCGGCACGACAGACGCTTGCTGCGCTCGGTCAGGTCCTCAACGTGGCAATCCTCGTCGCATGCGTCGCGGTGCTGGCAGCCGTCGTCGTCCCGCGATTGCGCCCCAGGCTGCGCATGACGCTGGCTGGCCTGGTGGGTGCGCTAACCGTGGGCGAGCTCGCGCTGCTGTGGTTCCACGTGCGCTTGTGGCAGCTGTGTCAGGTGACCGACCCGTCCACCGGGCTTGTGACCGGCAGCTTCGCCATTCCCATCTGGATAGAGTCCGAGAAGCTTTACGTGTGGGCGTTGCTGGTGGCCGTGCTCGCGCTTGTTGCGAGGCGGCACGGCGATGAGATGCGACCGATACTCGCAGTGGGAGCGGTTGCGCTTGCCGCAGGCGCCGTTCTTGTGAGTCAGCCTTTCACGGCCCCGCTGCCGGACTTTTTTGCGCAGTACAGCTCCTATCTGACGGCGTCGCGTTCCGGCGATATCAACATGGCCTACAACGCCTTCCGTTCTGCCGAGAGCTCTCGCCTGTACTTCTACAACGCGTGGTATATGTGGGTGCATCCGCCGCTGCTCTTCTTCAGCTACGGTGCGTTCGTCGTCTCCTTTGCGGCGACGCTGCTCATGGTGTTCCGGCGTCGCTCTTCCTACGAGCAGACCGCGTATCGCTGGGCGCGTCTGGGGTATCTGCCCCTGACCCTGGGGATGGTCGTAGGCATGCCCTGGGCGATTATCGCCTGGTCCGGCGACGCATGGTGGTGGTCGGGCAAGGTGAACATGTCGATCATGATGTGGGTCCTCTACACCGCGTACCTGCACAGTCGCATCTACCTGCGCCGACGCGGCATGTGGAAGGTCGTGGCCGTGTTGGCGGTCCTCTCGTTTGTCGCTCTCGTGCTCACCTACATCACAACCTACGTGGTCCCCGGCGCGCATTCGGTGGCATGAGGAGGCGATGATGGCCGAGAAGACAGAACACACGAGCGAGACGGGCTCTTCGGGCACCGGATCCCGCAGCCGTCGTGCCGGCTGGGACTTCTCACTCATGGTCGCCACGGTCGGCCTGCTGGGAGCGCTGGGTTTGCAGTCGCTTGTGGGCACGCTCTTCTCGTGGTGGGCGTACCGCACGGTTCCCGGATGGGAGCAGACTGGCTACGCGGGCTTCATCGACGTGATGAACCTGATCGCCGGACCGCTCGTCGTAGCACTCATCGTCGTGATGGGGCTGTGTGTGCCTAAGCGGCTGTTCTCCAGGCGGACGTTGCTGGTCGTCTCGGCAGGGATGCTCGTGCTGGGCGCGGGTGTGGGCGTTGTGCGCGGGTCGTTTCTGACCGGACTGGGCGTCTATCTTGGCGTCTCGGCGTTCATCCAGGTAGCGGTGGTCGTCCTCACGATCGCCGACGCGGGAGGCCTGGAGTACGTGACCGAGGGACGACTCGCCAAAGTGGGATCGGGGCTGCTGCATCTTGGCTTCATCGTGTTCGCGCTGACCATCGTGGCGTTGCAGTCATCCTCGATGATGATGCTCGCGTTCATGACCGCGGGCGTCTTGCTGACGGGCGGCTCGGCGATGTCGTTCTACGCGCGATCATCGTCACGCGGGCCCGTTGACGAGCGCTGAGTATTCGCCGTAGGTAGACGCAACAGGTATGCCGTCACCCACACCGCCACCACCAGTAGCGCGATGTCGGCCAGCGGGTACGGCACGAACAACACCGCTGAGGCCACGATGCTGGCCCATAGCGTGACGATTGCCACGAGCTTCGTCTTTCTGCGCAGCCCTCTGCCCGCGAGGTAATCGGCAATCTGCTTTCCAAAGACCGGGTGCATCACCAGCCAGGAGTGGAGTCGCTCGGAGCTGCGCATGAAGCATGCGGCTGCAAGTAGTAGAAACGGCGTGGTTGGCAGGACCGGCAGGACCATGCCCACCGCGCCAATTCCCAGGAAGATCCATCCCAGCAGGAGGAGTAGATATCTGCTCACTTGTGTTCGTCCTTGTGTAGGGCTTGCATCCCGGATGGAATATCGACGATACCAGCCTCACGGCAGTCCGCGCGCCTTGTCCTAAAGCGTGCGCCGGATATACTTGCAATACGTCCAAGGCCGCTGGCCGGAACCGCCAAGCAATGGAGTCCGCATGAAAGTCCTCATCTCGATCGATGACACAGACGACGCATTCAGCAAAGGCACTGGCGAGATCGCCGAGATGATCGCTGACACGCTTGTAGGCAAGGAGCTGGCGAGCGTCGGTCGTGTCACACGACACCAGCTGCTGATTCATCCTGATATCGAATACACATCGCACAATAGCTCGATGTGTTTTGAGGCAGATATCGCCGAGGACTCCTTGAGCCTGGTGATCGCTTCATGTGCCCAGAAGCTGACCGAGGAGAGCGTTGAGGCTGCCGATCCCGGTCTGGCGGTCGTTCCTATCGACAGGCTCGCTGACCCGGCACGCTTGATGGCATTCGGGCTTGAGGCCAAGGAGCGGGTCATCACCAAAGAAGAAGCGTACGCGTTGGCGGAGCTGCTGGGCGTGCATCTCTCGGAACACGGTGGCACAGGTATCGGCGTGATCGGGGCGCTTGCGGGAGCGGGTCTGAAGCTGACAGGGAACGACGGACGCTTCAAAGGAAAGTTCCGCCTGACGGCTGATGCCGACGGGATCTCTGAAGTGAGCCAAATCAAGCTTCAGGGCGTTGATGCTGTGAGAACGCTTGAGGGCGATACGCTACAAGACCAGGACCGGGTCCACGTTGGCGACGAGTGCAAGTTGATACTCCGAGACGGTATGGCGGTCTTGATGGTTAAGCCAAGCGACGGTGCGTCGGCTGCCGCTTGGACTGTGGTGGACCGAAAAGCGCTGAGAGCGTTCTAGCGCGAATGAGTCGGATCATTGAGACAGCTTCTGGTCCTGTCTTTGTCGGGTCGCTCGATGATGATGCAGATCTTATGCACGCCGCGTCGATCGCGACCAGGTGTTCCGGCTACTCCCGGGACGAGGATGATGAGTGTTACGTGGAGGGCGCAAGTCCCACCTGTTTCAACTGCCGAGGCCGTCGCTGGACAGCTGACGGGTTCAGCTGCCTGAAGGGCCTTCTGGCCCCTTAGCGTATCGCGCCCCTTGTGATCGAGCATGGCCTGCGTTGCCGCGTGGCGGGTGGGTAGCTATACTAGCCGTTGCGCTTGGAGCCGCTGTGTTGCGGCTTGCGCCATCACGGAGAGGTGGCAGAGTGGTTGAATGCGGCGGTCTCGAAAACCGTTTAGCGGGTATCCCCCGTTACGAGGGTTCGAATCCCTCCCTCTCCGCCAGAAGAATGTGACGAAGGGCCGCCTCAAGATAGCGGCCCCTTCGTGTCACTGTCTCAGTGATGCGATCGTCTGTAGGCCCAAGACGGCTGCCGAAAGCGGCACCGATGCGCCTCGCGGTGTCTTGATCGCATCCAGCGAATCTGGCAGTCTCCCATCCGCGGCCAGGTGGTCTTGAGAAGCGCCGAGCCGACCGCCACGTAAGTGGTAAGCTGGACGCTAGCTCTTTCTCAAGCCGTCAGTCGGGTTGGTCAGTATGGGGGGTCGTAATGGGAACGTCGCATCAGCGAGCCTGGCAAGTCACGAAACTGATCTGTGTCGCCGCACTATTGGTGGCGGCGGTGCCGGGGGTGGCATCGAGTGCGCCTGCCGCACCCGCCGGCGTGGAAGGCCTTGCAGAGCCGGCTCTTCTCGATGTGCTCCAAAAGGCACTTGCACCCGACGGCGCCACGAACGACTATTTCGGCTACTCGGTCGCTATCTCGGGTGACACCGCTGTTATCGGTGCGTACGGTGATGACGACAATGGTTCTAATTCGGGTTCTGCTTACGTCTTCACGCGCTCGGGCACG
>JAFGVD010000004.1 GCA_016938135.1 Coriobacteriia bacterium | reverse complement strand
GACTGGACCGGCGATCTCTACAACCAAGACATCACAATCGAGTTCATCCAGCGCCTGCGCGACAACAGACGCTTCGATTCTGTGGATGAACTGGTCGCAAGCATCCGGGCCGATATCGACAGGGCGCGCAGGATACTCACCGAACCACGGGAGTGAGATGACCACTCCAACCTCGACCTGTGCTATACTGCTGCGGTTGTGTGCGTACCCCTGCCTGGGATGACCGAGTCACCCACGCTCACCTCGGACAGGGGCTAATCCGAAAGAAGGGTGAACCGAATATGTCACTACCCAAGGACGTCAAGTCCAAGATCATCGCCGAGCACGCCCGCACCGAGGGCGACACCGGTTCTGCCGAGGTACAGATCGCGTTGCTGACGCAGCGCATCCGGGACCTCACCGAGCACCTGCGCTACCACAAGCACGACCACCACACCCGTCGTGGTCTGCTGCAGATGGTCGGCCAGCGTCGTCGCCTGCTGAACTACCTCAAGAAGATCGACATCGAGCGGTATCGTGCGATCGTCGCAAAGCTGGGACTGCGCAACTAATCACAAACGACACGCGAAGGCGGGAGCTCTCCCGCCTTCGTTGTCACCGGGGCACGGCCCCGAACACGAGGTCTCCGCAAGGGGCGGGGACCGCTAAGCAGAGGACAGAGGCATGGGAAAGGTAACTGAGACTTTCGAACTGTACGGAAAGACCTATACGCTTGAGACCGGCGAGTTGGCCAAGCAGGCCGGAGGCGCCGTTCTTGTACGTCAGGGCGACACGATGGTGCTGGTCACGGCGACAGCATCCAAGTTCCCCAAGGATCTTGACTTCTTCCCGCTCACCGTTGATTTCGAGGAGCGGATGTACGCCGCAGGCAAGCTTCCCGGCGGCTTCGTCAAGCGTGAGACCCGTCCGTCCGAGAAGGCGACGCTGACCGCGCGTATGATCGACCGGCCCATCCGCTCTTCTTTCGCGGACGGCTTCCGCAACGAGGTGCAGGTCATCGCAACTGTTCTCTCGGCGGACCAGGTGAACCAGCCTGACGTGATCTCCATCATGGGCGCATCCAGCGCGCTGCTTGCCGCAGGCATCCCCTTCGAGGGTCCGCTTGCCGGCGTCCGCATCGTACGCGACGAAGACGGCGAGTTCATCGTGAACCCGACCTTCGAGGAGGCCGAGTTCTCGGACCTCGACCTGGTCGTCGCCGGTAGCAAAGACGCCGTCTACATGCTTGAGGCCGGTGCGGAAGAGGTCAGCGAGGAAGACATGCTCGCAGCTCTCATGTTCGCCCAGGAAGCCATCGCCGCCTTCTGCGAGGTGCAGGAACAGTTCCTCGCCAAGGTCGAGATCACGCCCATGGAGGTACCGATCCACCAGATTGACGAGGCACTCAAGGAGCGTATCTTCGCAGCCGGTGCCGAGAAGATGAAGGCCGCCCTTCACAACGCCGACAAGCATTCCCGCATGGGTGATGTGCAGGCTGTGAAAGACGAGATCATCGCCTCATTCACTGCCGAGGAGATGGCAGCGGACGGCAAGGACATCAAGGCCCTTCTCAAGCAGCTTGAGAAGAAGACCATGCGAACCATGGTCCTCGAAGAGGGCGAGCGTGCCGACGGCCGTAAGCTCGACGAGGTCCGTCAGATCACCACGACCGCCGGCTACCTGCCGCTTTCACACGGCTCCGGCCTGTTCACCCGCGGTCAGACCCAGGTCCTCTCGGTCCTGACGCTGGGCATGCTCTCCGAGTGGCAGCGCATCGACACGATCGACGTGTCCGAGGGCAAGCGCTACATCCACCACTACAACTTCCCGCCGTTCTCCACAGGCGAGACAGGCTTCATGCGTGGCCCGAAGCGCCGCGACATCGGTCACGGTGCGCTTGCCGAGCGCGCGCTGCTCCCGGTGGTACCTGCCGAGGAGGACTTCCCGTACACCGTCCGCATCGTCTCCGAGGTGCTTGAGTCCAACGGCTCCTCCTCGATGGGTTCGGTCTGCGGCTCCACCCTCGCGCTGATGGACGCCGGTTGCCCGATCAAGGCCCCGGTCTCCGGCATCGCCATGGGTCTCATCAAGGAGGGTGACGACGTCGCCATCCTGACCGACATCCAGGGTCTCGAGGACTTCCTCGGCGACATGGACTTCAAGGTGGCAGGCACGCCCAACGGCATCACCGCCATGCAGATGGACAACAAGGCGAAGGGTCTGTCCGTGGACATCCTGCGTCGTGCCCTGATGCAGGCCAAAGAGGGCCGTTCCTTCATCCTCGACAAGATGCTGGAGTCGATCGACGAGCCCCGCGAGGAGCTCAAGCCGTTCGCACCCAGAGTCATCACCGTCAAGATCCCCGTGGACAAGATCCGCGACATCATCGGCCCCGGCGGCAAGGTCATCCGCGGCATCATCGAGGAGACCGGTGCCCAGATCGACGTCAACGAGGACGGCACGATCTACGTCGCCTCCCGTGACGCCGGTGGCGTGGCTGCAGTCGAGCGCATCCGCAACATCGTGCGCGACGTCGAGGTCGGCGAGCGCTACACCGGCCGCGTGGTCAACATCATGCCGTTCGGTGCGTTCGTGGAACTGATTCCGGGCAAGGACGGCCTGCTACACATCTCGCGTATGGCCAAGGGCCGTATCGAGAAGGTCGAAGACGTCCTCAACGTCGGCGACGAGGTAGAGGTCGTCGTGCTGGAGATCGATGACCGCGGCAAGGTGAGCCTGGACGCCGTCAACAAGGCCGAAGGCAAGCCGCGCAGCGAGGGTGATCGCTCCGAGCGTCCCGCACGCGAAGACCGCGGAAGCGGCGATCGCAAGCCGAGGCGCCACCACTAGCACCACCGCACCGGCGAGTTCCGGCCCGACACCCGTCGCTTGCGGCGCGTGTCGGGCCGTCGGTGTATCTTGTGACAGATGACCTATGACCTCTGGATGGATGTGAGCATGTTCTACGAGAAGACCGTCCTGGACAACGGAGTGACCGTTCTAACCGAACCCATGGATACCGTGAGGTCAGCTGCTATCGGCATATGGTTCTCGGTTGGTTCTCGCGACGAGCATCCCGGAGAAGCCGGCATGTCGCATTTCATGGAACACATGATGTTCAAGGGCACGCCCACGCGCAGCGCCCAGGACATCTCTGAGCACTTCGAACGTCTCGGCGCGGAGCTGAACGCGTTCACGGGCAAGGAGTACACCTGCTACTACGCGAGGGTTCTCGACGAACATGTGCAAGACGCCGTCGAGGTACTCTCGGACATGGTGGGTAACGCCCTTCTGGCCGACGAATCCATCGTCCCTGAGCGTGAAGTGGTCTTGGAAGAGATCGCGCGCCACGAGGACACGCCCGACGACATGGTGCACGAGTTGTTCGCCTCAACCATGCTGCCAGACCATCCGCTCGGTCTTCCGGTGCTGGGCAGGCGCGAGACCGTTGGAGCGTTCGACCATGACGCTGCCGCCGACTTCAAGGCGCGTCACTATCTCACGGGCAACGTCGTCGTGGCTGCAGCAGGTAACGTCTCGCACGCCGCTCTTGTGGACATCGTGAAGCACTCGCTGGTGCTGCCCGAGGGTCCCCGTTCACAGCGCGTGGAAGCGACCCCCGTGGTCGAGCCACGCATACAGGTGCTGCGCAAAGAGACCGAACAGGCCCATATCTGTTGGGGTGTGGCCGGGCTGAAAGCCCGCGACGAGGAACGGTTCGCACTCTCGATCCTGGACTCCGTCCTCGGAGGCGGCATGGCCTCCCGGCTGTTCGTGGAGATCCGGGAGAAGAAGGGGTTGGCCTATGCGGTCTACTCGTACCACACGCTCTATCAGGACACCGGCCAGTTCGTGGTCTATGCCGGCACCAGGCCTTCCAACGCCGAGCAGGTCATCCGGCTCATCAAGACGGAGATTGAGAAGGTGGCGGCAGACGGCATCACCGCCGAGGAGCTCCACCGGGCAAAGGAGAGCATGAAGGGTCATCTCGTCTTGAGCCTTGAGTCTACTCGCGCACGCATGACCCGCCTCGGCAAGAACGAGGTCACGCACGGGGAGTGTCTGTCCATAGACGAGCTGGTCGAGCGCGTCGAGGCTGTCACATCTCAAGACGTCAGTTCACTGGCGGGTCGTATGTTCGGCACCGGCCAGATCCTCACCATGGTCGCGCCGTTTAACACCGCCGATATGAAACACCTGCTCTAAGGACAAAGGAGAACGTCGATGATACGCGTCATCGTGACCGGCGCAGCCGGCAAGATGGGTCAGGAAGTTGTCAAGGCCGTCTCCGCCGAGGCGGACATGGAGGTGGTCGCCGCTGTCGACCCCGCAAGCGCCGGTCAGGCGCTGAGCGATGGTAGCGGCGGCACCATAGTGGCCACCGCTGACCTTGCTGCAGCCATCGCTTCTTCCAACGCAGACGTGATGGTCGATTTCACGCATCCTTCGGTGGTCGAGGGGAACCTGCGCGTCGCGCTGGCGGCGGGAGTGGACTGTGTCGTAGGGACCACCGGCCTCAGCATTGAGCTTCTGGAGGCGCTTGCACTGACCGCGCCCGAGGGCACCTGCCTGTTCATGGCGCCGAACTTCGCCATAGGGGCGGTCCTCATGATGCGCTTTGCCGCTGATGCCGCCCGCTTCATGCCACACGTGGAGATCATCGAGCTCCATCACGACCGTAAGGCCGACGCTCCCTCCGGCACCGCGCTTCGTACCGCGAGCCTGATCGCCCAGACCCGCCGGGAAGTGCCGGATGCTCCTGGCAGGGAGACAGAGATCGCCGAGGGAGCCCGGGGGGCGCTCGTCGAGGACGTCACCATCCACTCCGTGAGACTGCCCGGCCTGGTCGCACATCAGGAGGTACTCTTCGGCGGTCAGGGACAGACGCTCTCTTTGCGGCATGACTCCATCGACCGTACAAGCTTCATGCCCGGCGTCGTGCTGGCTGTTCGTGAAGTGGGTGCCTACAGCGGCCTCGTGATAGGTCTCGAAAGACTGATGGGGGAGTAGCGCCGTGACCCAACGTCCGGTCATCGTCATGAAGTTCGGTGGTACCTCTGTTGCCACCCCAGAGGGGCGCTCGGCCATCGGCAGACGCGTGACCGAGGTCATCGAGCTTGAGAAGTCGCCCGTCGTGGTCGTCTCGGCCATGGGTCGCACTGGCGCACCCTATGCGACAGACACCCTCCTGGGTCTTGTTCATGGCCTTCCTTCCGACCAACGTGAACGCGACCTTCTCGCCTCCACAGGAGAGGTCATCTCGGCTGTCGTGATAGCTCACGAGCTTCGCGCCGACGGACTCATGGCCCGGGCGCTTTCCGGGAGCGAGGCGGGTATCGGCACCGACGGCGTGTATGAGAACGCGCAGATCACCGAGGTTTTCCCCGCTGCGCTGTTGCAGTCGATCGCCGAGGGGTTCATACCGGTGGTCGCGGGCTTCCAGGGTGTCGGTCCCGACGGACGCCTGACAACGCTCGGGCGAGGAGGCAGCGACACCACCGCCTGCGCGCTGGGCGTGGCGCTCAACGCCGAGGCGGTCGAGATCTACACCGACGTGGACGGCGTGATGACCGCGGATCCACGCACGTGCACAGATGCCGTCGTGCTCGACGTCATCCGCGCGGATGAGCTCTTCCAGATGGCACGCAGCGGCTCGCAAGTGGTCCACACGCCCGCTGCGGAGCTCGCCCTGGCAAGCGGCCTCGCCGTACGGGTGCGCAACACCTATACCGAGCATCCCGGTACGCTTGTCGCCGATATCTCCGCCTACAGCCCGAAGGCCCTTGCTACCGCCGTGTCTCACGTTGGAGGCATCGCCCGAGTACGGGCTGCGTTGCCTGCAGGGGAAGGAAGCCTTGCGCACATGGGCGCGCAGGCGCACATCTACAGGGCAATGGCGGACTCGGGGGTCTCATTGGACATGTTCACGCCGGTGGGGGAGAGCTTGATCTTCACCGTGCCGGAAGGAGACCTGAATAGAGCTGGTTCGGCTCTTGACGGGCTGGGGCTGTCGCATGAGGTGCGTAAGGGCCTGGCCAAGGTGACGCTCGTCGGAGCGGGAATGCACGGGGTACCCGGGGTGATGGCACGCGTGGCCGAGGCGCTCTACGCCGCCCAGGTGACGGTGCTCCAGACTGCTGACAGCCACACCACCATCTCCGTGCTGGTTCCGGGAGAGCACACGGGGGCCGCTGTTTCCGCTCTACATGAGGCTTTTGACCTCACGGACTAGCGCCACTGTATGATCCACGGTCGGCGAGCTTGGGCTGACTGTGGCACAATACTGCAGATAGAGACAAGCATTCGACGCCGGAGGGCGTCTATCCAAGTGGGGAATCAATCATGAGAGAACCAAGATTCGGCCGACTGCTCACCGCAATGGTGACACCATTCTCCGCCGAAGGAGAACTCGACTTGGCACGCGCACAGGAGCTCGCGCTGCGTCTGCTCGACCAGGGGACCGAGGCGCTTGTCGTCTGCGGAACCACCGGCGAGTCGCCCACGGTGTTCTACGATGACAAGCTACGGCTGTTCGAAGCTGTGATCGAGGCCGTCGGAGACCAGGCACCCATCATCGCGAACGCCGGCGACAACTGCACGGACGACTCGGTGGCTTTCGCCAAGAAGGTCGTCCAGCTGGGCGTGGATGCAGTTATGGCGGTAGTGCCCTACTACAACAAGCCGCCGCAGGAGGGCCTGTATCGACACTTCGGCGCTATCGCTTCGGCAGTGGACGTGCCGGTCGTGCTCTACAACATCCCGGGACGCAGTGTCGTCAATCTGGAGGCGGCCACCACGCTTCGCCTTGCCGCGGACTTCGAGAACATCGTCGCAGTAAAAGAGGCCAGCTCCAACCTCACCCAGATCGCTTCTATCATCGACGGTGCGCCTGTGGGTTTCGAGGTGCTGTCCGGAAACGACGAGGACACACTTCCCATGATGGGGCTCGGAGCCACCGGCGTCATATCGGTTGCCTCGCACGTGGTAGGCCCTCAGATGGCCGAGATGCTCAACGCGCAGGCCAGCGGCGATCACACGCGCGCGCTCAAGATCCACCTGGAACTCATGCCGCTGTTCAAGGCTCTCTTCATGACAGCGAACCCCATCATGGTCAAGAAGGCGCTCGAGCTCATGGGCTTCCCGGTAGGCGGAACGCGCCTCCCGCTGATACCCGCAAACGATGCGCAGACCGCAGAGCTTTCGCGGATCATGACCCATATCGGCCTTATCGACTGAATGCAGGGCCCTCGGCTCTGTTGCACTTCCGGACATATATCCTGACGAAGGAGTACGACACACAGTCATATGACACAAAAACAACAGCGACTTCGAGTCATCCCGCTTGGCGGGCTTGACGAGATCGGCAAGAACATGACCGTTATCGAATACGGTAACGACATGATCGTCATCGACGCCGGAATCATGTTCCCCGACGACGACACACCGGGCGTGGATCTTCTTCTGCCCGACTACAGCTACATCCTCAAGCGCCGGGAAAAGCTCAAGGGCATCATCATCACCCACGGTCACGAGGACCATACCGGGGCATTGCCGTACCTGCTCAAGGACCTGGGTATCCCTGTGCCGGTGCTCGGTACCAAGCTCACACTTGGCTTGATCCAGGGCAAGCTCGAGGAGCACAAGATCAAGAAGGCCAAGCTTCGCGAGGTCAAGCCGGGCGGACACGTGAACCTCGGCGTATTCGGGCTCGACTTCATCCCGGTGAACCACTCCATCCCTGACGGAGTGGCAGTCTTCGTGCGCACGCCGGTGGGCAACATCATGCATACCGGCGACTTCAAGCTCGATCACACGCCCATCGACGGACGCGGCACTGACTACCAGGCGATCGCCAAAGCGGCGCGTCAGGGTGTCATGCTTCTGATGTCGGACTCCACCAACGCCGAATCGACCGGCACCACGCCGTCGGAAGCTGTGGTGGGAGTAGCGCTTCGCGACATCTTCATGAAGGCCGAACAGCGGATCATCGTCGCCTCGTTCGCGTCGCACATCCATCGCGTCCAGCAGGTTTGCGATGCGGCCGTGGCCGCGGGCCGCAAAGTGGCCGTCACCGGCCGCTCGATGGTCAACAACACGCGGATCGCACGCGAGCTTGGCTACCTGCACATCGCGGATGAGAACATCATCGACGCCTACGACATGGGCGGGATCCCTTCCGAGAAGATCGTCGTTCTCTCCACAGGCAGCCAGGGCGAGCCCCTCTCGGCGCTGGCACGGATAGCCAACTCCGATCACAAGACCGTTCAACTGCAGTCCGGAGATACCGTGGTTATCTCGGCCACTCCGGTCCCGGGTAACGAGAAGGCGGTCAGCCGCGTCATGAACCGCCTGTTCAAGCAGGGAGCGGACGTCGTCCACAAGGGCTCGGCGCAGGTGCACGTGTCCGGCCACGCTGCGGCTGAAGAACTGAAGCTCATGCTCAACCTGGTAAAGCCGGAGTACTTCGTGCCGATCCATGGCGAGACCCGGCACCTCTACGCGCATAGCAAGATCGCCCGGGCGGTCGGTGTTCCTGACAAGAACATATTCATCCTGGAGAACGGTTCGTGCCTCGAGTTCTCCGAGAAGGGCGCCCGCCTATGCGACCACGTCGAATCCGGAGTCGTCTATGTGGATGGCCTTTCGGTGGGAGACGTCGGTCAGGTCGTCTTGCGTGACCGCCAGGTCCTTGCAAGCGACGGCATCGCGCTCGTCATCGTCGCAATCGACGCACAGACCGGCGCCATCGCCAAAGACGCCGAACTCGTGACTCGAGGGCTTGTCTTGGGTTCTGACTCCGATGCGATGCTTTCAGACGCACGGGATCGGATCACCAAGGTCATGGCTCGCACCTCCAAAGAAGGAGTCACAGACCACAACGTCATCAAGAAGGCGCTGAGGGACTCCCTCGGGCAGTTTATCTGGGAGCGCACCCGCCGCCGCCCGATGATCATCCCTGTCGTGATGGAGGTCTAAAGTGCAGGTCCTCCAGGCGCTCGTCCTCGGTATCGTTCAGGGAGCGGCCGAGTTCCTTCCTATATCCTCGTCGGGTCACCTGGTCATCGTACCTGCGGTGTTCGGGTGGGACGAACCCTCGCTGGGCTTCGATGTCCTGTTGCACATAGCCACCCTCGTGGCCGTGGTGACGTACTTCCGAGAAGACCTGTGGCTGATGGTGCGCGCCTTCTTCTCAAGAGGCGAGGAGCTTGCGAGCGAACGCAGGCTGGCATGGCTGATAATCGTCGCGACGATCCCGACCGGGATCATCGGACTCGCGTTCAACGACTTCTTCGAGTCCATCTTCTCCAACGTTTCCTACGTGGGGATGTTCCTGCTCGTGACGGCGGTAGTCCTCGCACTGGCCGAGAGACTCTCGCGCAAGACGCTGCACGATCCCGCCAAAATGGGATGGGGACATGCTGTCGCTGTGGGCGTGGCGCAGGGCATGGCCATCGCACCCGGCATCTCGCGTGCCGGTGCCACCATGGCGGCCGGACTCGGCTCCGGACTGGACAGAGAACAGGCGGCACGCTTCTCGTTCCTGCTCTCCGTCCCCATCATCCTGCTTGCTGGCGCAAAGACCGGCCTGGACGTCGTGATGCATGGAGAACCCCTTCCGGGGCTGGCAGTGTGCATCGTAGGGTTTCTCGCCGCTGCGATTAGCGGTTACGCTGTGATAGCAGGTCTTCTGTCGTGGTTGCGTCGCAGATCGTTGATGGTCTTCTCGGCGTACTGCGCGGTCGTAGGCACGGCAGTGCTCGTGTGGCAGTTCATCGTCTGATCCGGGAGCTCACTGATGGCAACCGCTCGCAACAAAGAGAAGAAGTCCCCCAAGGGGCGGTCCACCGCTGCGAAGAAGCCCGCCAAGGGCGGCTCGCGCAAGCAACCGGCCCAGGCGCCCCCCGTATTGGACAGTGAGAGCCGTCACGAGATAATCGGCATCGTCACGTGCGCCATAGCCATCGCACTAGGCATCGCTGTGCTCTCCGGCTCTCAGGCGCTGGTGCCGCGTGCGGTAGCCAACGCGCTCAAGCTCGGATTCGGCGTCGGCGCCTTCGCGATACCTGTAGCCGTGCTGTTATGGGGCGTGAGCTTCTTCGTACGCGCGGTGAGGATAGATGAGACGCGTGTGGGTATCGGCCTTGCGCTTCTGTTGCTGGCCGGCATCTCCATCGTCGCGGTTGCGGCACCGGAAGCCTCTCAGTGGACCGAGTTCGAACTGACGAGTCGTGGCGGCTACATCGGCGGAAGTATCGCCTGGACGCTAAGGACGCTTCTGGGCCGTCCCATCTCGTACGTGACGCTGAGCGCAGTGCTGCTTGTCGGTCTGGTCTTTGCAGGGATGTCCATCACCGAGCTCTTCGAGCGCGTGACAGCGCGCATGCATCGAGACAGTGTCGAGCCCGACTTCCCGGTGGATGTGGAGCGGCGTCGTGCTGCCAAGACCGTGCCGCTTGATGAGTTCGCCGAGCAGGAGGCCACAGAACGCGCCGAGAACAAGCCGCCCCGGAAGCGCTCCTCTCGCCCTGACCCGGAGGCGAACAAGCCCACGATGCCTACCACCAGGGCCGTCGCGCCTCGCAAGCTCGAAGGCTTCGAACTGCCTCCCATGTCGGTTCTGAAGCGCAGCCCCGAGAGCACTGCTTCCAATCGCGCGACGGAGAGGGACCTGAAGCACACCGCCGGAGTCATCGAGCAGACGCTTGCCACCTTCGACATCAGCGCCAGGGTGGTCTCATGGATCTCCGGTCCCACGGTGACGATGTTCGAGGTGGAGCTTGCCAAGGGTGTGAAGGTCAACCGCATCACCTCGCTCTCTGATGACCTTGCGCTGGCACTCGCCGCACCCACCATACGCATCCTGGCTCCGATTCCCGGCAAGAGCTATGTGGGCATCGAGGTCCCCAACGCAGGCCGGACGACCGTCACCCTCGGTGACGTGCTTGCCGGCCCGCCCATGAACGACCCGAGCCCGCTGCTGCTCGCGATCGGCAAGGACGTCGCGGGTGACCAGGTCACCGCCGACCTTGCGGCGATGCCGCACTTGCTCATCGCGGGATCCACCGGTACCGGCAAGTCCGTCTGCATCAACTCACTGATCACCACGATCATGATGCGCGCCACGCCCGCAGAGGTACGTTTGATCCTGATCGACCCGAAGCGCATAGAGCTCAACCTCTACAACGGCGTACCGCATCTGTACGTGCCGGTCGTAACCGAGGCCAAGGAGGCCGCATCCGCGCTGCGTTGGGCGGTCAATGAGATGGAGTCGCGCCTGAAAAGGCTCCAGAAGGCCGGGGTGCGCAACATAGCGCAGTACAACGCTGCGGTACACGACGGGAAGGCGCCGGAGGAAGCCGAGGAGATGCCCTACCTGGTCATCGTGATCGACGAGCTCGCGGACCTCATGATGGTGGCAGCCAAGGAGGTCGAGGAGTCCATCTGTCGCATAGCCCAGCTCGCGCGTGCGGCAGGGATACACCTCATCGTCGCCACCCAAAGACCCTCCACCGACATCATCACCGGACTCATCAAGACCAACATCACCAACCGCATCGCGTTCGCGGTGGGCAGCAGCATCGACAGCCGCGTCATCCTCGACCAACCCGGTGCCGAGAAGCTCGTGGGGCTGGGCGACATGCTGTTCTCCACGCCTGCATGGCCCAAACCCAAACGGATCCAGGGCTCGTACGTCTCGGAAGATGAGATCAACGCCATCGTCGAGCACCTGAAAGGTCAGGCAGAACCCGACTATCATGAGGAGATCTTGCAGCTGAAGGTCACCAGCGGGTCAGGCGGTGACTCGGACGAGGACGACGATCCGCTCATCTGGGAGGCGGCGGACATCGTCGTCACATCCGGTATGGGATCCACCTCGCTGCTTCAGCGACGCCTTAAGGTAGGATACGCTCGTGCAGGGCGTATCATGGATATGCTTGAAGGCAAAGGTATCGTAGGAGCACCCGACGGCTCGAGGCCGCGTGACGTGCTTGTGGACGTCGAGGATCTGGAGTCCATCAAGAATTTCGATCGAATCGACCGCGAAGACAGCTGACCGCAAAGAACTGACCGCGAGAGGGAACGCCATGGGGACTGTTGGAGAGACTCTCGCCGCAGAACGTAGGCGGCAGGGCAAGACCATAGCGGACGTCGAGGCCGGGACGAAGATCATGTCCCGGATGCTGGACGCTATCGAAGGTGGCCGCTATGACGAACTGCCGAGCCCGGTCTATGTGAAGGGTTATCTCCAGAGCTACGCTCAATTCCTCGGCATGGACATGAAACCGATAGTCGACGCATACAAGAGCGAGACGTCTTTGACCGACCCTGAAGACAAGTTGCGCATTCCGGACAAGGCTGTGGTCAAGCAGCGAGACCAGCTCCATGCGATCTCGCTGAACACGTGGCTGATAGTGGCCGGCGCAGTCGTGCTTGTCGGCCTTGCCCTGTGGGCAGCCTCGGGGCTCCTTGGAAACGAGCCCGCCACCCCCACGATCCCTCCGGTGACCACCGAGACCGTCGATACGACGGAGACGGTGGTTCCGGGAGAGACATCGGAGACGGTCGAGGCCAGCGCCCCCGTTGAAGACACCGTTGGCGCCGACACAACGTTCACCATGGTGGTCACGGTTGCAGAGGGTTCCGCATCGTGGCTCAGGATCACAGTGGATGGCCTCAAGGCCTACGAGGGTACGCTGCCCGGAGGAGAGACACAGGAGTGGATCGTCACCGACACGGCCGTGGTCATCATCGGCCAGCCCTCTGCAGTGACCGTCACTCGCGACGGTACCGAGGTTCCCATTGAGACCGCCGACGGGCGAGGTAGTGTGACTCTGAACGCATCAGACGAGTAGACCCGGCATCAGCCGCGGCAAGAAAGGAAACACATGGCAAAAGAACAGAGCTTTGACGTTGTATCCCAGGTGGACATGCAAGAGGTAGACAATGCCGTTCAGCAGGCCTCCAAAGAACTCACGCAGCGCTTCGATCTCAAGAACACCGGATCGACGATAACGCTCGACAAGACCGGTGCGGCGATCGTCGTGACTTCCGCCAGCGATTTCGTGCTGGGACAGGTACGTGACATCATCGGCACCAAGCTCATCCGGCGCAACATCGACCTCAAGGCTGTGACCTGGGGCAAGGTGGAAGATGCCACCGGAGGCACCGTTCGCGTGACCGGCCAGATCGTCAACGGCATCGAGACCGACATCGCACGCAAGATCAACAAGGACATCAAGGAGCAAAAGTTCAAGGCCAAGGTCCAGATCGAAGGCGACCAACTACGGGTCTTCTCGGCCAGTCGTGACGTCTTGCAAGAGATCATCGTCTTTCTCAAAGCCCAGGACTACGGTATCCCGCTCCAGTTCACGAACTACCGATGACCCGTGCCTGAATCGCCTGCGATACACGTCATCACACTGGGCTGTCCCAAGAACGAAGTGGACAGCGACCGCATGCTCGCCGCGATAGAGTCGTCTGACTACCGGACGGCCGACTCCGTTGAGGAGGCCGACATCGTGGTCCTCAACACGTGCGCCTTCATACAAGAAGCGACCGAGGAATCGATCGACACCGTGATGGCGCTTGCGGGCGAATGGAAGACCGCTGCTCCGGATCGGAAGATCGTGGTCACGGGCTGCATGCCTTCCCGATACGGGACCGACCTCGCCGAAGCGCTCACGGAAGCCGACGCGTTCATCCCCGTTGCCGAGGAGAACGCATTGCTCCAGCGCCTCGAGGAGCTCACGGGTGTCCCGGCCGGCTCCACTCTTCGAGACGGAACCCCGCAGCGCACCTCGGCGGGTCCCTATGCCTATCTGCAGGTGTCGGACGGATGTCACCGTCGGTGCGCGTACTGCACGATCCCGGCCATCCGCGGTCCGTATCGCAGCACTCCTCTAGAGGAGATCATCTCCGAGGCAAAGACGCTGGTCGAATCCGGGGCCCGAGAGCTCATCTTGATCGGTCAGGATATCTCGGCCTACGGCAGAGACCTGGACGCCCCTGAAGGCCTGCCTCAAGTGGTGAAACGGGTAGCCAAAGAGAGCGGCGCGGATCGCGTCCGTTTGATGTATGTGCAGCCCGACGGCGTCACAGACGAGCTCCTTGAGACGATGGCCTCACTGCCCAACGTGTGTAGATATCTGGACATACCGTTGCAGCATGCCAGCGGTCCGGTCCTCAGAAGGATGCGCCGCTCCGGTGACGCGGAGGCGTTTCTGGAGCTTCTCGGTAGAGCACGTCGGATGTTGACGGGCGTCTCGTTGCGCACCACCTTTATCGCCGGTTTCCCCGGTGAGACGGAGGAGGACGTGGCGGTTGCCGAGCAGTTCTTGCGGGATGCGGCGTTCGACTATGTGGGCGTCTTCACGTTCTCACCGGAGGAGGGGACCGAAGCCGCGACACTGGTGGGCCAACTCCCGGACGAGGTGAGAAAGGCCCGTACCCAGAGGCTGCGAGATGTCGCCGATGAGACCGGCTTCTCGCGGGCGGCTGCCCGCGCCGGGACAGTGGAACGCGTATTGGTGGATACTGCAGACGAGGACGGGGAGATCACGGGACGCACATGCGGCCAGGCACCGGATATCGACGGCGTCGTTCTGCTGGACATGGAGCTCACACCGGGAGCGCTTGTGGACGTGAAGATCGTGGACTCCGTCGCGCACGACCTTGTTGGTGAGGTGCTGGCATGAGCAACATGAACTGGGCCAACCGTGTGACGTTGTTGCGGGTGATGTTCATACCCGTGTTCCTGGTAACCCTGCTGGGAGAGTGGCCATCGTTCTTCCCGGCACCTCCAGGGTGGCAGTCGGCACAGCCCTGGGTCGCAGCGCTCGTCTTCGCGCTTGTAGCCGCGACTGACGCCGTTGACGGATACCTTGCAAGGTCCCGGAACGAGGTCACCACCTTCGGCAAGTTCATCGACCCGCTCGCCGACAAGCTGTTGGTGACCGCCGCTCTGGTTGCCCTCGTGGACCTGAACAGGCTGCCTTCGTGGATCGCTCTGGTCATCATCAGCCGGGAGCTGATCGTATCCGGCTTGCGAATGGTCGCGGTCGCCGAGGGCAAGGTCATCGCGGCGTCATCCTACGGGAAGATCAAAACGATCCTGCAGATCCTCGCTATCGTCGGCTTCATCGTGATGGGCAGCCCACTCCTGGACACGGTCGGTGGGTCAGGATTCGGCGCGACGTTCACCATCATCACGTGGGTCGTGATGGGCGCCGCCGTGATCGCCACGCTGCTCTCGATGGCGGACTACTTCTATCACGCACGGAACATCATCACCGGACCCTGGACCAGGAAGCAACAATGAGCGACCGTCCGCTCGCGGCCGTGGTCGGCGTGGGCACGGAGCTTGTCACCGGCCTGCGAACGGACACCAACACCGCCGAGATAGCCGCCGCGCTTCTCGGCGCAGGCTTTCGTGTCGCCGAGATGGTTCGCGTTGCGGATGACGCGACGCTCATCTCGGCCACTCTACGGCGTCTCACAGGCGCCTGTAGCCTCGTTGTGGTCACCGGAGGTCTAGGACCCACTCACGACGACATAACCCGTGAGGCGGCCGCTGACGCGCTTGGAGTCTCGATGTCGCGTGACCCTGAGACCGAGCGAAGACTACAGACGTTCACATCCAGACACCGCGACCCGGACGCACGACGCCAGCTCTTCACGCAGGCGGACGTGTTGGAAGGCGCCACGGTGGTCGTGCCCACGCTGGGCACCGCTCCGGGACAGACGGTCCCCACACCCATGGGCCACCTCGTGCTGCTACCCGGCCCACCCGCCGAGATGCGACCGATGCTGGCCACGCTGCTTGCCACGCTGCTTGCCACGTCCTCACAGGCCGTGGCGCCCGCCAGACTCCGCTGCACCGGGCTCACCGAGTCCGACGCCCAGATGCGTGTACAGCGAGCGCTCGAATCTCACCCGGGGGTGGAACTCACCATCCTGGCCTCGCCGGCTGACATCGAGATCGTGATCTTCGACGACGGGGCAGGGGAGGCAGGCGTGGCAGGCGCAGCCGATGCGGCGCTGGAGGCGCTTGGCGAGGACTGCTACTCCCGTGACGGCTCTACGCTCGCCCAGGTCGTGGTCCGCCGTGCACACGAGGTCGGGCTGAGACTTGCGGTCGCCGAATCGTGTACGGGCGGAAGAGTCGCTGCCGCCCTTACCGACATCCCGGGCTCCTCGGCGGTGTTCACGGGCGGCATCGTCGCATACTCCGATACGGTCAAGACCTCCACGCTGGGCGTGGCCGAAGAAACGCTGGCCGCGTACGGTGCTGTGAGCTCCCAGACAGCCGCCGAGATGGCGCAGGGCGTTGCCGACAGCCTGCAAGCGGACATCGCGGTGTCGATCACCGGCATCGCGGGACCCGGCGGAGGGACCGCCGACAAACCTGTAGGCACGGTCTGGTTCGGGCTAGCCCGCGAGGATCGGGTGAGGACATGGCAACGCTCCTTGTTCGGCGACCGTGAAGGCGTGCGCATCCGTGCGACTGTGGAAGCGCTTGATGCCATGCGTCGGGAGATGCAGGGGAGCTGAAGAGACATGTACCTGCGTACATTCATCGGGATCGCGCTCCCCGTCGTGACCAGGCAGACGGTCCGCTCGGCACAACAGGCGATGCAGGCGAGCACGCCCGAGTGGCGTGACGAGAAGTGGGTAGCCGAGGAGAACCTGCACATCACGGTGAAGTTCCTGGGTCAGGTACCTGAGGGACTGATGACACAGGTCGATGAGACGCTCATTACCGCAGCATCCACCATGCGAAGCTTCCAGGTACGCATTGGCGACATCAGCGCGGTTCCCCGTCCACGATCAGCCACCATGCTCTGGACCGGCATCGAAGAGGGGAGCGCGGCCACGATCGAGCTCGCCAACACCGTTGACGCCGCTCTGGTAGAGATGGGGTTCCCTGCCGAGACACGGTCGTTCAAGCCACACATAACACTCGTGAGATCACGGAATCCACAGCGCGTGCCCTTCGAGATGCTCGACGTTGGGCAGCATGTGTTCTTCGCTGCAGAGGACCGCCTGAAACGGATGTCAGTGCGAGGGGTTACCTTGTACACGAGCACGTTGACTCCGCAAGGTCCGGTCTACGAAGAACGCCTCTTCGCACCCCTTGCGGATTGATTGACACCGAACACGTGTTCGTGTACGTTCGATGCAGCCTTTCAGGGGTCGCCCGCACGGGAAAAGGAGCGAGTTTTCATGCAGAAAGACAAAGAGAAGGTCCTAGACCTTACGCGTGAGCAGATCGACCGCAAGTTCGGCAAGGGATCGCTCATGCGTCTCGGCGAGCATGACAGTATGGTCAAGATCCCGGCGATTCCGACCGGCGCGCTGTCGCTGGATGCAGCACTCGGGATAGGCGGCGTGCCGCGCGGCAGGATCGTCGAGGTATACGGCCCTGAGTCGTCCGGTAAGACGACGCTTGCGCTGCAGATAATCGCGGAAGCCCAGGCGATGGGGGGCGTCGCCGCCTTCATCGACGTCGAGCACGCTCTCGATCCTACATACGCGGCACGGCTCGGGGTCGATATCGATGACATCCTCATCTCACAGCCTGACACAGGCGAGCAAGCTCTTGAGATCACAGACATGCTAGTACGCTCGGGTGCCATCGACGTCGTCGTGGTCGACTCCGTCGCTGCACTGGTGCCTCGAGCTGAACTCGAGGGCGAGATGGGCGACGTCACCGTCGGTCTTCAGGCACGACTCATGAGCCAGGCGATGAGAAAGCTCGCGGGCTCGCTCAGCAAGTCGAACACGACATGCATCTTCATAAACCAGCTTCGCGAAAAGATCGGCGTCATGTTCGGCAGCCCGGAGACCACATCCGGCGGTCGGGCGCTGAAGTTCTACGCCTCCATCCGCATCGACATCCGCCGGATCGACTCGATCAAACAGGGCACCGACATCGTAGGCAACCGCGTGCGCGCCAAAGTCGTCAAGAACAAGCTTGCGGCGCCGTTCAGACAGGCTGAGTTCGACATCATGTACGGGCTTGGCATCTCCAAAGAAGGCAGTCTGCTCGATCTTGGCGTCGAAGAGGGGATCGTTCAGAAGTCCGGCGCCTGGTACACGTACGGTGAGGACAGACTGGGACAGGGCCGCGAGGCTGCAAAAGAGTACCTGCGGGAGCACACTGACATTCGAGACACCGTCGAGCGCATGATTCGCGAGCGTCTCGGTCTGATTCCCGCTACCGTCTCCGAAGACGGGAGCCCGGAGTAGCGATGGCACGCATCACTGCGCTTCGAGCCGCCTTTCGCGGCTCGAAGCGACGGTCGATCATCATCGATGACGAAGAGTGGAGGATGACGTCTCTGGTCGTGGTCCGAGAGTTGGGCCTCGCTGCCGGCGACGAGGTAGACCTACACGCCACTGAACTGGCGATCGCTGCCGCAGAGCCCGCCGCTGCCAGGGAACGCGCCCTTCGACTGCTCGGCTATCGCGAGCACGGTTCCGAAGAGCTGCGCGACAAGCTCGTCGCAGACGGATACCCGGATCGACTCGCTCAGGACACCGTGGCAGCACTGATGCGTATAGGGCTGGTCGATGACGCTCGTTATGCGGAGATCCTGGCACGCACGCTGATCGACGGTCGCCGATACGGCAGGTCGCGCGCCCGTACCGAGATGGTACGTCGTGGGGTCGACGAAACGCTTGTGCAAGAAGCACTGGACGCATGTTGTCCCGAGTCCGGGGAGTACGACCGGGCACTGGCCATGGCGTCCCACTGGGCACGTCCCGGAGGAGACACGCGCAAGCTGGCGGCACGGCTGGCGCGACGAGGGTTTCCTCCCCGGATCTGCTTCGATGCCGCAGCTGCTGCTCTCGGCGACATGGACACACCATCGGACGCGGATACTCTCTAACGCACAAATACCCTCCTGATATGCGGTTTTGCGCACCTGTGATGCGCCGCTCCCGCTTGACGAACGCTCGTTCGGACGGATACGATGACAAGCGGCAAATGCGATTCATACGGCGTATTCTGATCTTCATCGCCGATGTGCGTGATTATGGGAACCGACCTACATGTCGCGGGACGTTGAGTTCCGCTTTTAGTCGTATATGCACGTCTCCCGTGCTCATGCAGTTTGAATCGGAGTTGCCGGGCGCCGAGACGCCCGGTTCTGTGTTCTTGAAAGACTGATTCGGACTCGTGTTTCTCGAGCGCCGTGCGTCTCGAAGGTGGAAGACACCCGCCGGCATCAAAGCCGGTGCGCTCCTCACAGTCAGTAGTAGATGTTCTTCCTTTCAGAAGGGAGGGGACGCGCGTTGGATAACATGTTGTACGTCATAGGCTCGCTCGTCCTCGGCGCCGTCATCGGTTTCGTTTTGCATCGCTTCTTCGTCACAGACAAGGTCAATCGCTCACGCGAGTCGGCTGAACGTCTGATCTCGGATGCCGAGAAGGCCGCCGAGACTTCCAAACGAGAGATGCTCCTCGAAGCCAAAGACGAGATCTTCCACATGAAGGCCGAGGCCGACGAGGATATCAAAGAACGCCGCAAGGAATTGACCACTCTGGAGAACCGCCTGATGCAGCGCGAGGAATCCCTGGAACGCAGGGGCGACTCATTGGACAAGCGAGAGCATCAGCTGGCAAGTCAAGCTGGTCAGGTCGTCAAGCGTGAGAAAGAGCTGGAAGAGGCTGTGGCAGAAGAGAAGTCGCGGCTTGAAGCTCTCGCCGGACTGACCTCCGACGAAGCCCGCTCCGTGCTGCTCGATCGTGTTCGGGAGGACGTCACTCACGACGCCGCTGTCATCATCCGAGAGACAGAGACCCGCGCCCGTGAAGAGGCGGACCGCAAGGCACGCAATATCGTCGGTATCGCCATCCAGCGTGTCGCTGCAGATCACACAGCTGAGTCGACGGTGTCTGTGGTACATATCCCGAGCGATGACCTCAAGGGTCGTATCATCGGTCGCGAAGGTCGCAACATCAGGGCTTTCGAGCAGCTCACCGGCATCAACCTCATCATCGATGACACTCCTGAAGCGGTCATCCTCTCAAGCTTCGACCCGGTGCGACGCGAGATCGGCCGCATCACGCTTGAGACGCTCATCGCTGACGGACGCATCCATCCGGCGCGTATCGAGGAGATGTACGAGAAGGCGAAGACGCTCGTAGACCAGCAGATCCACGAGGCTGGCGAACAGGCGGTGTTCGACACTGGCATTCACGGTCTCCATACCGACATCGTTCGTACGCTCGGTCGTCTACGCTTCCGTACCTCGTACGGCCAGAACGTCCTGAAGCACTCCCTCGAGGTCTCGTATCTCGCCGGTGTCATGGCGGCCGAACTGGGCGTGGACGTCAAGCTTGCCAAGCGAGCCGGGCTCCTTCACGACCTTGGCAAGGCGATCGATCACGAGATCGAAGGACCGCACGCTGTCATCGGTGCTGATCTTGCCCGCAGACTGGGTGAGTCAAAAGAGATCCTGCATTGCATCGAGGCCCACCACGGCGACGTTGAAGCGACCACGGTTGAAGCGGTCATCGTACAGGCCGCAGACGCCATCTCGGCATCTCGTCCGGGTGCTCGCCGAGAGACCCTCGAGAGCTACATCAAGCGACTCGAAAAACTCGAAGCACTTGCCGAGTCGCACAAGGGTGTAGAGAAATCCTACGCGATGCAGGCCGGCCGCGAGATCCGCATCATGGTCAAACCTGATGACATCAGCGACGCTGACTCGGTGGTGCTTGCAAGAGACATCGCCAAGCAGATCGAAGGGGAGCTGCAGTACCCCGGTCAGATCAAGGTCATGGTCATCCGCGAAAGCCGTGCGATCGACTACGCGAAGTAACAACGGACTCGAACTGGTGAGTGACCCGGTGAGTTCTGGGTCTCAATAAGGAGAAGGGCCGCGTTTCCGCGGCTCTTCTCCTTTTCGGCACACAACAGGGCGGGTACACTGGGAGCATGCCAGATAACGACGCACTCATCGATTTCGTATCCACCGTCTCCGGCGAAGCATTCCTGAGGGTCGAAGAGAGCCTTGGCGACGGTTTCGTCCGTCTGCGGATAGCCGAGGCGGAACGCCGCCAGGCAAAACACGACATACGCAGCGTTGAAGATGTGATCGTCGAACTGCTCCGCAACTCCCGTGACGCACATGCACAGCGGATATTCGTGTCTTCCGCACGTGAAGGCGAGCTGCGGACGATCACCATCATCGACGACGGCGTGGGAGTCCCTGCCCACCTGCATGAGGCCATCTTCGAGCCGCGCGTCACCTCTAAGCTTGAGACCATGGTCATGGACCGTTGGGGGGTCCATGGACGGGGTATGGCGCTGTTCTCGGTCCGTTCCAATGTCGCTGTAGCGCAGATCGCTTCATCCGACGTGCACAAGGGCGCTGCCATGACTGTGGTGGCAGACACGACAGAGCTCTCCGAACGCGCAGACCAGTCAACGTGGCCTACTGTCGAAAGAACAGAAAGCGGACAGTTGGCCGTGGCGCGCGGACCGCACAACATCATCCGTCGGGTGGTCGAATTCGCGTGCGAGCATCCTGAACTCGAAGTGTATCTGGGCTCGCCCACAGAGGTTCTGTCCACGCTGCATGAGGTCGCCCGCTGTCATCTTGACACCGCCGACCTGATGTTTTGCGACGATCTCAGCAAGATGACCGTGTGGCACCGTCCGGCGGCTTGCTCGGACGCTCTGGAGCTGGTGGAGACCGCCGAGAAGATCGGACTACCCGTCTCAGAGAGGACGGCTCACCGGATCATCGGGGGAGAGCTTCCCGTGCTGGAGCCCGTTCTGGCTGAAGTAATGGCCGAAGACGACCGGCCGGCCGCCAGTGAACCCGACATCTATCGGGATCGTCGCTCCCTGCGCATACACCACACGGACCTGGCTTCGTTCAAACACGAGCTCGAACGGGCCTTCGACACGCTCGCCGAACGCTACTACCTCAACCTCCGGGGGGAGCCCAAGATCTCCATAGGCGCGGATGAGATCCGGGTACGCTTCGCGGTAGACAAGGACGAATGAGCCTCGGTGACCACAAACGCATCGTGCGTTATACTGATTCGGTAGCGCTCTTCTCCAATACTTTGCAGACAGCAGATCTTCGCAGCAGACTTGAAGTCGTAACGAAGTAGCAGAATCATGCTTTCTTCCGTAGCACAGGAGAGACAAGTGGAAGTCCTCAAGGTCTCGAGCAAGTCCAGCCCCAACTCCGTAGCAGGCGCGCTTGCGGGCGTCATCCGTGAAGAAGGCGCCGTTGAGATCCAGACGGTGGGCGCTGGTGCACTCAACCAGGCGGTCAAAGCGATAGCCATCGCGCGCGGATTCGTCGCTCCCACTGGAGTAGACCTTGTCTGTGCACCGGCATTCGCTGACATCGAGATCAATGGTGAAGAGCGGACCGCTATCAGGCTTCTCGTCGAGCCTCGCCCGATGCACCACGGCTGAGGCCGCTATGGCCGTCGATCTTCACACCCATTCGCTCGCCTCTGACGGCACTCTCTCCGCATCTGCCGTTGTGAGCATGGCGGCGTCTCTCCACCTGAACGCTGTTGCGATCTGCGATCACGACAGCGTCGAGGGCGTTGATCAAGCCTTGCTCGCCGGCCGACGCAACAACATCCCTGTCGTTCCCGGGGTGGAGTTCTCCGCTATGGAAGGCGATACAAGCATCCACGTTCTTGGCTATTTCATCGATCACCGCGACGGCACTCTGCTGGACATGCTCGAGTCCCTACGTGAGTCCAGACTGCTGCGGGCAAAAGAGATGGTCGAGCGCCTTGCTGCCGATGGATTCCTCATCGACTTCAATGACGTGATTCTGGCGGTCGACGGAGGCGCTGTGGGACGCGCTCATATCGCAGCAGCGCTTGTACGCTCCGGCCACGCACCCGACCTCGAAGGAGCGTTCTCCCACTTCGTGGGTCGCCTCGCACCATACTTCGTGCCGAAACCCCGGGTGGATACGGCGACGATCATCTCAGCCATCCACGATGCCGGCGGACTAGCCGTCGTGGCACATCCTGGCATCAGCGGGGTAGACGAGTACCTCGGCCTGTTCGTCGCCAACGGGATCGACGGCCTTGAGGCTCTGCATGCCGAACACACTCCCGCGCAACGTGAGCACTATCAACGGATCGCCGAGGAGAGCGGACTACTCGTGACGGGTGGTTCGGACTTCCACGGTCCCGAGATGGCGGGTCTGCCACTAGGCGCCGGCGATGTCCCCGATGAGGTGTTCCACCGTCTTGTGGCGGCTGCAGGCGACGCGGCACGCTCCGTGCTACACTAGCGCGCCATGAGCACCTACTTCGTACGCACCTTCGGGTGTCAGATGAACAAACACGACTCTGAACGGATCGCCGGACTTCTCGAGGCCGACGGGATGACCGCTGCGCGGTCTCCGGAAGAGGCAGACGTTATCGTCTTCAACACGTGCTGCGTCCGGGAGAACGCCGATGAGCGCCTTTACGGGCAGGTAGCCTCCCTCAAAGCCATCAAGACCGGTGGCAGGCCAGAGGTGCTGATTGCCGTAGGCGGATGCATCGGTCAGCGAGACGGTGCCTTGCTTCAGAAGCAGCTGCCCCACGTGGATGTGGTATTCGGCACGCATAACATAGAGGCCCTGCCTGAGCTGCTTGAGGCTGCGAGGCAGGGGAGATCGGGTGTCCAGATCCTTGACGAGGGACACACCTTCGCAAGCGATCTCCCTTCCCGCCGCGAACACTCGTGGCACGCATGGTTGTCGATCACCGTTGGCTGCGACAACTTCTGCACGTACTGCATCGTGCCCTACGTTCGAGGCCGGGAGCGGAGCCGCCCGATCGAGGACGTAGTGGCTGAAGCACAGGCCCTTGTGGACGACGGAGTAGTGGAGATCACTCTTCTCGGCCAGAACGTAAACAGCTACGGTCGTGACCTATACGGCGCTCCCCGGTTCGCGGACGTCCTGCGTGCCGTGGCTACCACCGGCGTCCAGCGGATCCGCTTCGCTACGAGCCACCCCAAGGACCTATCCGACGACACCATCCGGGCTATGGCCGAGACCCCCGAGGTCTGCAACTACTTGCATCTGCCCGTGCAATCCGGCTCGAACCGAACGCTTGCCGCAATGAACCGCGTCTACACACGCGAGCACTATCTCGACCTCGTGTCGAGGCTGAGGACCGCCATCCCGGGCCTCGCTCTTTCGACCGATGTCATCGTCGGCTTCCCCGGGGAGACGGAAGAGGACTTCGAAGACACGCTCGACCTGTTCAAACAGGTCGGCTACCACCAGTCTTTCACGTTCATATACTCGCCGAGGGAAGGAACGCCCGCCGCATCGCTGCCGGGGGCGGTTCCCCGGGCCATCTCACAGGAGCGATTCGATCGGCTCATCGAAGTCGTCCAGTCCTCGGCCGCCGCCGGTCACAGGGACCTTCTGGGGACCACCCAGCGAATCCTCATCACGGGACATTCGAAACGCGACTCGTCCATGCTCACGGGTCGTACCGAGTCGAACAAGGTAGTGCACATCCCCGCTACGGGAACATCGGACGTCGAGCCCGGGAAGTTCTTGGACGTCCATATCCAGGAAGCCCAAACCTGGTTCCTCCTGGGGTATCCTGTCAGTTAAGAGGGGATTTTGCACCCGTAGTCGTGCGTTTCCTCTCCTGTCTTGTCGGGCATACCGCTAGGAGAGGTGATTTCGATGGCCACAGACGTCATCGGCATCATCGCGCCCCATCCGCCTATCATGGTGTCCGAGGTCGGTGGACGCGATGTAGAGTTCGTGGACGACTCCATCCGAGCCATGCATGTGGCGGCGCGGCTTGTTGGCGAGTTCGGTCCCAACACCATCGTTTTGATGTCCCCTCATGCCCCTGTGGTCGCCGATAGCTTCCTCATCGATGATTCGGAGTCGGTTCAGGGTGACTTAGGGCAGTTCGGTGCAGCAGGGCCGCACATCTCCTCTTCCGGTGATCCCGGTCTTGCCGTGGCCATCTTCGAGGAAGCACGGGCCACCGGCATACCGACATCTCTCAGGCACAGCCATCTGCAGCTTCCTTCCGGCATGCTGGACCATGCCGCCGTCGTTCCCTTGAGCTTCATCGACAGGGCGGGCAGGTGGCCCGTGGTCGAGGTCTCGCTCTCTTCGCTGCCCAACTCGGTACATCGGGAGTTCGGTGCTGCGATACGACGTGCAGCAGATCACCTGGGCAGACGCGTCGCCTTCATCGCCAGCGGGGATTGCAGCCATCGACTCCTCCCGGGAGCCCCGGCTGGTTATGACCCGCTCGGTGCGGAGTTCGACAAGCAGGTGGCAGCGCACGTTTCACAGGGTGACTACCGTGCGCTCGAGCATCTGGATCCCAGGCTGGTCGACGCGGCGGGGGAGTGCGGCCTTAGATCGTTCATCACACTCGGCGGTTTCCTTGAAGACACCGATGCCGAGACACGCCTGCTTGCCTACGAAGGTCCCTGGGGTGTGGGTTATGTCACCGCGATTGCCGGTTCGACGACCAGGCTCGACCGGGCGATGACTCCATCAGCGGGTCAGAAGGGCGGACAACCGGGTCAAGACGAATCCGAGCCTGTTGCGCTGGCACGAAGGGCGATAGACGCCTATGTCCGGCAGCGTCGGGTGATCAACGAGACCTATACCGAAGGATTGCTCGCCTCAGAGGCTGGCGCGTTCGTGAGCCTGCATGACAGGGACGGCCTGCGCGGTTGCATAGGGACTATCTCGCCTACTCAGAAGACCCTTGCCGATGAGATCGTCCACAACGCGATACAGGCTGCCACTGCAGACCCTCGATTCCCGGCGCTGACTCCCGAGGAGCTCGGCTCACTCGAGGTGTCAGTCGACATACTCCACGAACCGGAACCTGCCACGATGGCGGAGCTGAACCCCCGCGACTTCGGCGTGATCGTGAGCGCTGACTGGCGCCGCGGCCTGCTACTGCCCGATCTTGCGGGAGTCGATAGCGCAGAAGAACAGGTCTTGATAGCCATGCGGAAGGCGGGCATAGACCCCCATGAGCGCGTCACACTCGAACGCTTCCGAGTAGACCGCTACCAATAGCGCATGACCGGACTCCCTACAGTCATAGCCATCGTTGGTCCCACTGCCGTGGGTAAGTCGGCGGTCGGTGACGCAGTGGCTCACGCGTTGGGGGGCGAGATCATCAGCGCCGACTCGATGCAGATCTACCGTGGCATGGACATCGGCACGGCAAAAACACCTGCGGAAGAACGGAGAGTCCCATACCATTGCCTGGATCTGATGGAACCGGGCACGCCCTACTCGGCGGCCCTCTACCAACGTGACGCGCGGGCAGCTATCGACATGATCGCCGGACGCCATAAGGTCCCGGTCATGGTGGGCGGCACGGGCCTCTACATACGGGCTGCTCTGGATGACATGCGCTTTCCTTCGGGAGACCTGGCCACACCGCTCAGGAGGCACTACGAAGAGCTCGCGGCCGACCTTGGCGCCGCCGCGTTGCATGAGCTCCTTGCCGACCGCGATCCCGTCTCGGCAAATCTCATCCACCCGAACAACATCAGGCGCGTCGTCCGCGCGCTGGAGATGGCTGACGAGGGGACATCGTACGCGGAGCAGGCAGCAGGGTTCAGCGAGCGCACCACGGTGTACCCCACGGTCCTCATCGGCCTCACCATGGAGAGAAGCGCGTTGTACGCTCGTATCGAGGCGCGAATCGATGCGATGCTCCAGCAAGGACTGCTTACCGAGATCCGCGGGCTGCTTGCCGAAGGGTACAGGGATGCGATGACCGCCGCGCAGGCCATAGGGTACAAAGAAATAATCCCCGTGCTTGAACAGGGTGCGGATCTGGCAGAGGCGGTACTGGCGATCAAGCAGGCGACACGTCGATACGCAAAGCGTCAGCTGAGCTGGTTCCGATCGGATCCGAGGGTCGTGTGGCTTGACGTGACCGAGCTGTCACCTGAACAGGCAACCGCCCGGGTCCTGGAGTTGCTAGAATCTAGCGAACCGATCTTGCCCGCCGAGAGCGACGACTGAGAGGATCTTCTGTGGAACTCACGTTCACCAAGATGAATGGCCTGGGAAACGACTTCGTGTTCATCGAAGACCTCGACAGCACGCTCGACCTGGCTCCGGAAGCGGTCGCCTGGCTGTGCGATCGCCACTTCGGGATAGGTGGCGACGGTGTCATCCTTGTGCGTCCTGCCCAAGACCCGGGTGCGGACTACTACATGCACTACTTCAACGCGGATGGCTCACTCGCCGAGATGTGCGGCAACGGTGCGCGCTGCTTCGCGAAGTACCTCGTGGATCATAGTCTCATCGCGGCCGGCACGGAATCGCTGGTGATAGAGACGCTGGGAGGACTCAAGCCGGTCACCTTCACGCGAGACTACGATAGCTCGCTTCATACCGCCACCGTGGACATGGGCATACCGGAGCTCGACCCGGCGAAGCTGCCGTCGACCTTTGACGGCACACAGGTCTACCAGTGCCCCGTGGAGACGCCGTACGGGACGTTCGCCGTCACCGGAGTCTCGATGGGCAACCCTCACGCGATCATCTGGGTGGACGATGTGAACGAAGCTCCGGTCGAGACCGTGGGATCCTTCATCGAGCAGAGCGACTACTTCCCCAAGGGTACCAACGTCGAGTTCGCACAGTTGATTGATAACGAGACCATCAGCTTGCGTGTTTGGGAGCGCGGCGTAGGGGAGACCCTCGCATGTGGCACCGGCGCGTGTGCCACGCTCGTGGCAGGGACGCTTTCGTGTTTCACGGGACGTCACGCGACCATTGAGTTGCCTGGCGGAGAGCTCTTCATCCGCTGGCATGAAGACGATCATGTCTACATGACCGGCTCGGCGTCCGAGGTCTTCTCGGGCACGATCGTCATCCCCGAGGAGGACGACGACGCCGACCTGTGACACACACGCCAACCGCTTCTGCTACCATGTTTCGAACGTCAGCCGCTGGCTGGCGAACATGCTTGTCTCCGGACGGATCATGAAAGGGATGGATTCACTGTGAGGACCGCTCAGCGCATCGCCGAACTTCCGCCGTATTTGTTTGCAGAGATCGACCGGAAGAAGGAGGCGAAGCAGGCTCAGGGTATCGATGTCATCTCACTCGGTATCGGTGATCCCGACACGCCCACTCCGGAGCATATCGTCGACGCGATGGCCAAGGCCATCCGTAACCCCAAAAACCACCAGTATCCCAGCTACTACGGCGCCAAGCGTTACCGTGACGCCGCGTCGCAGTGGATGAAGAACCGCTTCGATGTGGATGTGGATCCCGACACCGAAACGCTTGCTATGATCGGTAGCAAAGAGGGTATCGCGCACGTATTCCTGGCGTTCGTGGACCCGGGCGAGTACACGCTGGTACCGGGCTGCGGTTACCCCGTGTATCACACCGGCGGCATTCTATCCGGCGGCAAGACACACTTCATGCCGATGAACGAGGAGAACAAGTTCCTCGCGGACTTCGAGTCCACGCCAGCCGACGTCCTCGCCAAGGCGAAGATGATGTTCCTCAGCTATCCCAACAACCCCACCTCGGCCATTGCGCCGCCCGAGTACTTCGACAAGGCGATCGCATTCGCCAAGAAGCACGACCTGCTCATCATCCACGACAACGCATACTCAGAGATCGGCTTCGACGGCTACAAGGCGCCGAGCTTCCTTGAGCGTCCCGGTGCCAAGGACGTGGCCATCGAGCTGTTCAGCTGCTCCAAGGCATACAACATGACCGGCTGGCGTGTAGCGTTCGCCGTGGGCAATGCTACCGCGATCAAAGCCCTTGGCACCGTCAAGAGCAACATCGACTCCGGCGTGTTCACCGCCGTGCAGGATGCAGCCATCGAGGCCCTTCTCGGCCCGCAAGATTCCGTGGCTGAGCTCAACGCCATGTACCAGCGTCGTCGCGATATCGTCATCGACGCGCTGGGCAAGATCGGTATCGAGGCCGCCACTCCCAAAGGAACCATCTACGTATGGGCCAAGGTGCCGGAGGGATACACATCTGCGGAGTTCGCCACGAAGATACTCGAGGAAGCCAACGTCATCGTCGCTCCCGGTAACGCATACGGACCGTCGGGCGAGGGCTACGTCCGCATCTCGCTGTCTACCCCTGACGACCGTCTTGAAGAGGCGATCGAGCGCATCAAGAACACTCTGTAGAGAAAGCCGGCACCTACTCGGATGACGCAATCCAGAACGAAGCCTTACGAGGTCGTTCACGACTTCGCTGACAGGGCCATCCTCGTGGGAGTGGATCGTGACCAACGCGGTTGGCCACTTGAAGAGGACATGGCCGAGCTGGGTCGCCTCGTCGACACGGCCGGTGCCACGGTCGTGGGCGAGGTGACCCAGCGGCTCGATCGGCCTAACCCGCGTACTTTCATAGGCGCGGGCAAGGCCGAGGAGATCGCGCACCTGGTAGGACAGACCCAGGCGACACTGGTCGTGTTCGACGACGACCTGTCGCCATCACAACAGGCCAATATCGAGGGCCTCATCCCGGATGTGAAGGTTCTGGACCGCACGGCGCTCATCCTCGACATCTTCGCGCTGCATGCGAAAAGCCGTGAAGGTCGCCTGCAAGTGGAGCTTGCGCAGATGGAGTACCTGCTCCCCAGGCTGCGAGGACTGTGGCGTCACTTCGGCCAGGCTGCGGCGGCTTCCGGCGGTGCTCTCGGCATCGGTACCCGCGGTCCTGGTGAGACGCAGCTAGAGACCGACCGGCGGCTTGCCCGACGGCGCATCCAGGAAGTCCGCCGAGAGCTGAAGAACGTCGCCGCTGCGCGCGAGACACAGCGTGGTGCCCGCCACCGCTCCGGCATCTACCGAGTGGCGCTCGTCGGCTACACTAACGCCGGTAAGTCCACGTTGCTCAACGCGCTGACAGGGTCCGACGCCCTTGTGCAAGACAAGCTGTTCGCCACCCTCGATGCCACCACAAGGCAGCTCGAGCTGCCCGAAGGTCGGATCATCACGCTGACAGACACTGTCGGGTTCATCAACAAGCTCCCACACTCGCTCGTCGAGGCGTTCAAGTCGACTCTTGATGAGGTGCGGGAGGCCGATCTGCTGCTGCATGTCATCGACACCTCTCACCCTATGGCGAAGGCGCAGATGGCCGCGGTATCCGAGGTGCTCGGCGAGTTGGGCGCAGCCAAGACACCTCAGATGCTCGTGTACAACAAGATCGACCTCGTGGAAGAAGGGGAGCGCGCACAGCTCGAACGCCTCGCTCCCGGTGCGGTGTTCGTGTCGGGTGCGCGCAGGCTTGGCCTGGAAGACCTTCTCGACAGGATCTCGGTCGAAGCGGCCCAGGGCGACCAGACGCTGGACGTCTTGATACCGTACACGCGCGGCGACCTGGTGCGTCTTGCCCATGAAGAGGCGTATATCGTCTCAGAAGAGCACACAGAGACAGGGACGCACCTTATCGTGCGCGTCCCTGTGGCTCACGCAAGCTCGTTCTCAGAGTTCACACAGAAGCATGAGGCCGACTAGACGCGGCGGAAGAGGGCGACGACCTTGCCCAGGATGGTGACATCCCTGCTGAAGATAGGCTCCATCGAGGAGTTCTCAGGCTGTAGGCGCACACGGTCGGACTCCTTGAAGAACCGCTTGACTGTGGCGGAGTCGTCCAGCATCGCAACCACGATATCGCCGTTGGTGGCCGTGGACTGCTGCCTGACCACAACGAAATCACCGTCCAGTATGCCGGCCTCGATCATGCTCTCACCTTTGACTCTCAGTATGAAAGTCTGCTCGCCGGCCAGCTCCGTTGGGAGCGACATCGTAGACTCGATGTTCTCGGCTGCGAGGATAGGAGAGCCCGCGGCCACCTGGCCCAATACCGGTACCGCCTGTACTGAACCCAGGTCCACCGCACGCTGCGTATCCCGGTAGTCTAGGACCTCCAGCGCACGCGGCTTGCTGGGATCTCTTCGGATGAAGCCCTTCTTCTCCAATGCCGCTAGGTGCGAGTGCACGGTGGAGGAAGAGGAGAGTCCGACAGCCTCGCCGATCTCTCTGACAGACGGCGGGAATCCACGCCGATGAATCTCGGATCGGATGTAATCGAGGATCTCTTGCTGACGCTTCGTCAGCTCTCGTTTGTACACCATCACAGACCCCCTGCACCGAAAGCGTGTTCGTGTGGCCAGTGTACGCCACCCCGGAAGGTCACGCAAACAGACGTTCGTGTTGCGGCTTGCATACGAACACATGTTCGCTTTAGAATACGTACAGAACACCTGTTCGCTGTGAATGTCAGACCTGACCGATAAGGTGCTCCTGCCAGTCGGAATGGTCCAGGGAGGAACGATTCACATGCACAACACACTCACCATTGAACACGCCAGGCGTCGTGCCCGTCCGGCGAAGCCCGGTTCGACCCACTTCACTCCGGTCGAGATAGGGATCCTCGTGTTGTTCGCAGTGACGCTCCTTGCCGCGGCGGTGGGACCATCTCTGTTGCACGATCGCTCCATTCCACAAGACAGCATCACCGTGAAAGTCGGCGAGTCAGACACACTCTGGGAGATCGCTGCATCCAACCCTGTTGCCGGAATGAGCACTGCGGAGAACGTGTCGCTGATACGTCGCATGAATGGCGTGACGAACGGCGGGGTGGTGACCGGACAACTCCTGATCATCCCGTCGGACTCTCACAGTGGTACTACTTTGGCCCAGAACTAGCATAATCCTCCCGTTGTCTGCCCCAGATGTTGTGTGCTAGGCTGCTTTAGAGCCTAGATGTGGGGGTATCGCCATGCGGTGTCCATTTTGTGGTCACGATGAGACCAAGGTCGTCGATTCACGTGTTTCCGAGTCCCAGGATGCGATTCGACGCAGGCGTGAGTGCCTGGAGTGCACCCAACGGTTCACCACCTATGAGCGGCGTGAAGAGATGCCCCTCATGGTGGTCAAGAAAGACCAGAGAAGCGAGCCTTTCGACCGAGGCAAGCTACTGCGCGGGCTTGTGGTGGCAACCGCTAAGAGACCGGTCACGACGGCTGAGCTTGAAGAACTCATAGACGACATCGAAACGGAGCTTCACAACACGTTCCACTACGAGATTCCGGCCAAGCAGCTTGGTGACCTTGTGCTTCGCCGTCTTCTTGAACTCGATAAGGTCGCCTATATCCGATTCGCCTCGGTCTACAAAGAGTTCACAGACCTGGACGAATTCACATCAGAGCTCAAGAAGCTCGGATAGACAGGGACTTGCCCTACGACCCGCAATGACGGTGTGAAGTCCGTGAGTACGTGCTGACAGCAGAGTGAACGAGGTGCATCGGAATGGTTCTTGAACGTGTCGTGAATGTGATCAAGCCGTCCCAGTCCGCCGGGCAAGCGGACAGCACCGACATCGCACTGCTCGTCTCCACAAACTCCCGCCAGGAGATCGACACCTGGGATCGGGTCAAGATCGTCGATTCCTTGATCAAGGAGGCCGGCACAGAGGCCACGCTTGCAGAAGAGATCGCTGCGGCGGTCGAGGACCGCATCGAGCGCAGCAACCTCATGACGGTGACCACGGCCATTATCCGTGAGCTCGTCGACCTTGAGTTCCTCGAGCGTGGGCTGACGGTCATGCACCAGCGACACAGCCAGCTCGGGCTGCCGATGTGGGATGTCGAGCAGATCATCACCAACGCCAACAAGGAGAACAGCAACACCACTCACAACCCTGAGTCGATCAACCTGACCATCGCCGAGACGATCTTGAAGGAGTTCGCACTGCGCAGAGTGTTCAGCGAAGATGTCGCCGAAGCCCATTACGTTGGCGACCTCCATCTTCACGATCTTGGTTTCATCATCCGTCCTTACTGCGGCGGCCACTCGCTTGAGTACATCAAGAAGTACGGGCTCAATCTCCCGAATATCACGTCAGTCTCAAAACCGGCCAAGCATCCCGAGGTCCTTATCGGCCATATGGTCAAGATGGCTGCTGCGCTGCAGGCACACTATGCGGGAGCGGTGGGATGGGAGGCTGTGAACGTCTTCTTCGCGCCCTACCTTGTGGGCAAGACCGAGGACGAGATCGACCAGCTCGCGCAGATGCTCATCTTCGAATTCAATCAGCTGGCCGGAGCCCGCGGCAGCCAGGTCGTGTTCACAGACTTCAATCTCTACTACAACGTTCCGCGTCACTTCGCAGACACACCAGCGATCGGCCCCGGTGGCGAATACACGGGCAAGACCTACAAAGAGTACGAGAAAGAAGCTCAGGCTTTCGTCCGCGCGATGTTCAACGTGTACATGCGTGGCGACGCTCATGGGAAGACTTTCGTATTCCCCAAGCCGCTTCTTCACATCAACCAGGACTTCTTCAACACGGCAGGCCACGAAGAGTTCATGGAGCTTGCCTGTACGGTCGCGTCAAAACAAGGGATTACATACTTCGTCTTCGACCGCGGTGACGAGGTCACGGTGTCCCAGTGCTGCAGGCTCAAGTTGAAGTTGAGCGAGGAGCAGCTCGGAGAAACGAAGACACCTGAACGGATGCGCTTCTCCGCGCTCCAGAACGTCACCATCAACCTCCCGCGTATCGCGTACAAGGCGCAAGGTAACGACCAGGCACTGTTCATGGAGCTCAACAAGGCACTGGAATTGGTTGCCAAAGCACACGTACAGAAGCGCGAGTTCATCAAGGAGCTGATGGATCTTGGTTCCGAAGGTCCGCTCGGACTACTGACTCAAACACTGGATGGTCAGCCGTATCTCAATATGGACAGACTGACATACCTGGCCGGACTGATCGGACTCAACGAACTGGTCCAGGTGCACACCGGTCGGCAGCTCCATGAAGGTGAAGACGCTCTCAGGTTCGGCCTGAGGGTCATATCCGCCATGAGCCTCAAGTGCCGGGAGCTCTCCAAGCGCTACAACATCAACATGGTCCTTGAAGAAAGCCCGGCGGAATCAGCGGGCTATCGCCTGGCCAAGTTGGACATGAAGTACTGGCCGCAGTTGACGAGTGAAGTCGTCAAAGGCGATGTCACAAGCGGCAACTACTACTACACGAACTCGATTCACATGGCGGCGGATGCGCCCATAGACTACATCACGCGAGTACAAGACCAGTCCCGCTTCCATCCACTGATCGAAGCAGGCGCCATCGTACACGTGTGGCTTGGAGAGAGCGAACCCGACCCCAAGGCGATCGAGTCCTTCGTGGTCAAGACCTTCCATAACACCCAGTGCTCCCAGATAGCGTTCAGTCCGGAGTTCACAGTATGCGAATCGTGCCGCCGTACCAGTAGGGGACTGAAGGCACAGTGTCCGCTCTGCGGCTCAATGGAAGTGTACGGCGTTACGCGTATCGTGGGCTACTTCAGCAAGGTCCAGACGTGGAATCGCAGCAAGGTCGGCGAGCTCTACGACCGCGTGCGCACGGATCTGGGCACCTCATCACCTGTACCTGGCCAGCAAGCATCGTAATAGACGACCGGACGCACGAGGGAGTGACAATGGAAGTGAAGCTGTTCGTGAAAGAGGACTGCCCCCGGTGTCCTGCAGCAAAAAGAGCCTGTGAGGGGCTCTTGAATGTCTCGGTATATGACGTTGACTCCATCGATGGACTCGCTGAAGCCTCCTTCCACGGAGTCCTTGCCACACCTTCGGTGCTGGTTTTTGACTCCCTCGGACACGAGGTCGCGGCATGGCGCGGAGAAGCGCCTACCAGCGCAGCTCTCCATACCGTCCTTGCAAACTAGATCGATGACATCCCCGGCACTCAGAGCAACAACCTCGGCTCCCAGCACCCGCATCGCAGGCTGGATGCCGGCCGGCATGATCGACTGGCCGGGTCGCCTGACCTCGACCGTCTTTCTTGCGGGATGCTCGTTACGGTGCCCGTTTTGCCACAACCCATCACTCATATCGGCAGGCTCTGCTGACACCGAGTGGTCGCAGCTGGAACAGCACCTTCAAGACAAACGTGCCTGGCTTGACGGCGTAGTGGTCACTGGCGGCGAACCGACCGACGACCCGGCCATCATCCCGCTACTTCATTCACTGATACGCCTTGGCTACGAGATCAAGCTCGACACCAATGGCACCAACCCGGATACGCTCGAGACCCTGCTGGCCATGGGTCTTATTTCCTATGTGGCACTCGACATCAAGACCACATTCGATCGCTACGACGACCTCGTGGGACGTCCGGGGAGTGCGATGCGTGTCGAGCGGACAATCGCTCTGCTCCGCCGTTGTGGAGTACCGCATGAGTTCCGCACCACTGCGTACCCGGGTGCGGTCACCATCGATGACCTTCCCAGGCTTGCTAAGACACTGAGCGGCGGCGCTCTGTATGCGATCCAACAGTTCGTCCCGGATACGACACTGGACCCCCGTGCGGGGATCGTGGCGCCTTTCTCGCCGGATCTGTTGCACGATGCGGCGGATCGTTGCGCTGAACACCTGCCCACCATTGTTCGAGGAGCCTAGAGAGGACCGCATGCGACTGCAGATCAAGCGACTGGACACAGGACTTCCGCTTCCGCGCTATGCACACGAGGGCGATGCCGGACTGGATCTGTTCGCCGCCGAAGACGTGACGTTGGAACCGTTCAGTCGCGCACTCGTGCCTACCGGCATTGCGGTCGCCATCCCCGAGGGGCATGCGGGATTCGTGCAGCCCAGGAGCGGTCTTGCCATCAAGCAGGGCCTCAGCCTCGTGAACACGCCCGGCCTCATCGACAGCCACTATCGCGGTGAGATCAAAGTAATCGCCATAAACCTCGATCCTGACACTCCCATCATTATCTGTCGCGGCGACAAGATCGCCCAACTCGTCATACAGCAGGTCACATGTGCCCAACTCGTTGAAGTCTCCGAATTGGATGAAACAGTCCGAGGGGAGGGCGGCTTTGGTAGCACCGGCGTCTGACGGCCCGCGCGTGCGCGTAGCGGCGGTCATTCTCGTCGGAAGCAGGCTTCTGCTCGTGCGACAACGCATGAGTGGAGAGCCTTACTACCTGCTTCCCGGAGGTGGAGTCGACCACGGTGAGACACTCGAACAAGCACTCCGCCGCGAGGTCTTGGAAGAGACCGGCCTCGAGTGTGTGATAGGGGAACCACTCTTCATCAACGACACCATCGCGCCCGATGGCCACAGGCACCTCGTCAACATCACATTCCATTCCGAGATGACAGGCGGCGCACTGCTTCGAAGCCCACTGGACCCCTCTATCGAAGGCGTCGAACTGATCGAGCCCGCAGAAATCCTCAACCTTGACCTGCGCCCACCGATTGCAGTGGACCTGCTGGCAGCGATCTCATCCGGCTTCAGGACGCCCGCACAGTATCTCGGCCCGGTCTGGACGGACGAGCAGACATGATCACCGGAGGCGTTACTTTACATAACACATACGCGGTCGATAGCCGACGAAAGGGGGGATGCCCCCTCAGGTAGCGTCGTCTGGATCGGAGGGATCCGTGCGACGGCCGGCATCGACCGGCAATAACCCGCAAGGACTACAGCGAAAGGACATGGTGAGATGGAACAGTTCTTCAAGTTCAAAGAGCGTGGAACGGATCTGAAGACCGAGATCATCGCAGGACTCACGACGTTCATGACCATGGCATACATCATCTTCGTGAACCCAGGGATCCTCTCGGCTGCAGGCGTACCCTTCGAGGGCGCGGCAACTGCGACGGCACTGGGCGCGGCCCTCATGTGTATCGCGATGGGTCTTATCGCCAATCGCCCGCTTGCTTTGGCATCAGGCATGGGCCTGAACGCCGTTGTGACCTTCTCGGTCATCGGTTTCCAGCAGGCGAACGTTCCGTGGCAGGTAGGCATGTCTGTGATCTTCATTGAAGGTCTCATCATCCTGGTGCTTGTCTTGACAGGATTCCGCGAGGCGGTCATGAACGCGATCCCCATGAGCCTCAAGCGTGCCATCGGCGTGGGCATCGGTCTGTTCATCACGACCATCGGCCTGAACGAGAGCGGCCTTATCGGGCCAGACCCCATCACGCTCGTGAAGCTTGGGGACTTGTCGCAGCCATATGTATGGGTATCGTTGATCGGTCTTTTCGCCATCCTGATCTTCATGGCGTTCAAGGTGCGCGGAGACATCCTGCTTGGTATGGCCGTCGCGACCGTTGCAGCGCTCGTGCTGGGTGTTGTAGAGCTGCCGACGGCCGTGTTCGGTACGCTGGACTTTTCCACCTTCTTCGCTCCGTTCCAGCAGGTCGAAGGCGGTATGGCACTTGCCCAGATCTTCACACCGACGCTGCTGGTGGCAGTGTTCGCAATCATGCTCACTGACTTCTTCGACACCATGGGCACTGTCGTGGCCATCGGTGAGCAGGCCAAGTTCATCAACGAGGACGGTACCATTCCGGGCGCCAAGAAGATCCTCGCTGTAGACTCTGTGGCTGCCGTCACCGGCGGTCTGTTCGGAGCCAGCTCGATCACCACGTATGTCGAGTCCGCAGCCGGCGTCGCCGAAGGTGGCCGCACCGGTATGACCTCGGTGGTCACAGGTATCTTCTTCGCCCTTTCTGCGTTCCTTGCTCCTGTCATCGCCATGGTCGGCGGAGGACTTATGTTCGAGGACCGCGGCACGATCTACCCGATTACGGCAGGCGCGCTCATCATCGTTGGCTTCTTCATGATGAAGGGCGTCAAAGAGATCTCCTGGGATGAGGTCGCCGATGCGTTCCCCGCATTCATCACCATCGTGGGCATCCCGTTGACCTACAACATCAGCTACGGCATCGGCTTCGGCTTCATCAGCTACACGCTGATCAAGCTGTTCACCGGCAAGGTCAAGGAGATCCACCCGCTCATGTACTTCATCAGCGCGGCATTCGTCATCGCGTTCCTTGACGCTGCCGGCGTGTTCGCAACCCTGTTCGCGTAGGCATGACAAATCAACCCTGCAGATAGGAGAGGAGGCGATATGGCTCAAAGAGAGATCCAGACAGACGAGAAGCTTCCGCTTATACAGGCCATCCCGCTCGCATTCCAGCACCTGATGGCCATGTTCGGAGCCACTGTCCTTGTACCGTTGCTCACTGGTCTCGACCCGTCAGTCGCTATCATGACATCGGGAGCGGGCACCATCCTGTATCTGATACTCACGCGTGGCAAGATCCCGAGCTACCTGGGCTCCTCGTTCGCTTTCATAGGCCCGATCATCGCGGTAGCTGCGACAAAAGGCGTACCCGCCGCGCTGGGCGGACTTGTCGTCGCCGGTCTGATCTACGTCGTCGTGGCGCTATTCATCAAAGGCTTCGGCATCAAGTGGCTAAACCGGGTCCTACCCCCGGCGCTTGTAGGTGCGGTCGTCATCGTCATCGGTCTCGGCCTCGCCGGGACAGCGGTGAGCATGGCGACAAAGGGCGCCGGCGACGTGTTCGTGATGAAGAACCTCATCCTGGCTCTCATCACGCTGACGGCCGCCATCATCTTCTCAAGCTTCTTCAAGGGCTTCTGGGCGACCATACCGATCCTGCTCGGCATCATCGTCGGCTACGCAGTCGCGTTCCCAATGGGTATGGTGGACTTCCAGCCGGTCCTAGACGCTGCGTGGATCGGACTGCCCACGCTGACGTTCCCCGAATTCGACCTGGGCGCGATACTCATCATCGCTCCGGTAGCCTTCGTGGTCATCATCGAGCACATCGGACACCTGCTCGTGGTCAACGAGATCGTCGGCAAAGACTTCACGCCCATGCTGCCTGAGTCTCTCGCCGGTGACGGCCTGGCCACCGCGCTGTCCGCCATGGTCGGTGGTACACCGTCCACGACCTATGCCGAGAACATCGGCGTCATGGCGGTCACGAGGGTCTACGCTACCCAGGTCTTCTGGTGGGCCGGCGGACTGGCGTTCTTCATCGGCGGATTCGTGCCGAAGCTGAAGTACTTCATCCAGTCGATCCCGGTACCGGTCATGGGCGGCATCTCGCTTCTCCTGTTCGGTCTCATAGCGAGTTCCGGTCTTCGCCTTCTGGTGGAGAGCGGCATCGACTACAGCCACAGTCGCAACCTCATCATGTCAAGCGTCGTCCTGGTGGTCGGCATCGGCATGGAGGGCACCGGCACGGTCATCCCGATCGGCGACTATGTGCTTCCTGGCATGGCTGCCGCAACGCTGCTCGGTATCATCTTGAACCTGGTCTTGCCAAGCGAGTCCAAAGGACTGGCCGAGACGGTCGGCGCGGACTTCGGCGGAGACCTTGCGGAAGAAGCTGCCGAAGCATAAGCGCACGGTGATTCACGCGGATACGTCCGCGGATCGACGACGGCCCCGGGCTGCGACCACATCGCGGTCCGGGGCTGCTTCATCCTCATGGTCCTTGAGACTCACATGCAGTGGCGTGCAAAGTGGCTGATTATGGTAACCTGCTGCACACGGTACCTGCGGCAAGACTTCTGGGGGAAGCACTATGACTGCTGACGAACGCCACCAGGACGCGCCGATAAGACGCGCCAAGTACGGATGGGGACGCATCCTGTTCACCAATCTTCTCATCATCGGCCTGCCGACATTGACCTACTATCGGCTGAGAGTGCTCGGCTATGAACTGATGTGGCTGCACCTGTTAATCGCGGGGGTGTACCTGCTCACCGCGCTAGTCATCATCTGGGAAGCCTCAGTGACCATTGGAAGAAGGCGCGCATCCAGTGAAGCCCAATCGGGACTGGTGGGATGGTTCAGACACCTTATGGGTACAACAGGCGGACGTCTACCGGCAGGAGAGCAACCACCTGTACCACGTTCGACCCTGATCGTGGCCGCGTTCCTGCCTAACGAGAGAGAGATCATCACCGAGATGGTCTCGCACCTGCTTGAGACCGTTGAAAGGCCCGCAAACGGCCTGGAAGTGATCCTCGCATACAACACGCCCTGTGATCTGCCCGTAGAAACGGAACTCCGTGCTCTCGCCGAGAAAGACAGTGCGTTCACGCTACTGAGAGTCGCCGACAGCGAATCCAAGGCTGAGAACGTCGACGCCGCCCTCGACATAGCCACTGGAGAGGTGGTCTGCATCCTGGATGCCGACCACCATCCGTGTCCCGATTGCCTGGCGCGCGCATGGCGGTGGCTGGCCAACGGCTATGACGTGGTTCAGGGACGAAGCGTCATTCGTAACCACGACACCAACTTTCTTACGCGTATGATCGCGGTGGAGTTCGAGTGCATATACGCCGTGAGCCACTCTGCCCGTTCCATCGCCGTTGACACGGCGATATTTGGCGGCTCCAACGGCTACTGGCGCGCTGAAGTCATCAAGGATATCCGCTTCGACCGATCCATGATGACGGAGGACATTGATGCTTCGGCCCGAGCACTTTTGGCCGGCTACCGGATCGTCCATGATCGCAGCATCATATCCACAGAGCTCGCACCCACGACATTCCATTCCTTCTGGTGCCAGCGCAAACGATGGGCCCAAGGATGGCTACAGGTGAGCATCCGCTATCAGCGGGCGTTCTGGACGTCAAAACACCTTAGCTTGATGCAGAAGGCCTATTGGACCTACATGCTGCTGTACCGCGAACTCTACCCGCTGGTCACACTACAGATCTTCCCGGTGGTCATCAGCCTCTACCTGTACCAGGGAAACATCCCGCTCCGCACACACTGGTTCCTATTGCTGAGCACAGTGGTGACACTGCTAAGCGGGCCGTTCGCAACAGTATCGGCCATGAAGAATGCCCACATACGATACCGATGGTGGTATGGACTGGTATACGGGCTCACGGTAATCGGATTCGTGATGCTCAAGAACATGATCGTATTGGTCGCGATGTATGACCAACTGCTCAAGCGAACCGACTGGGTCGTTACGCGACGAGACATCTCTCACCAGCTACAAGAGCAGCTCGCCTCGGCAGAATAGCCCTGTGCTTGCGAGGGGTCCTCTCGCAAGCACAGTCTGTACGCCTGATAATACATCTTATGTTATCTAACAATTTCGTATAGTTATCCCCCGCAACGAAGGGTCGCGGTGTGCCGAAGCGGATTCGTTGGGAAAATGGCCTGCGCTACCGGGAGGAGTAGCGTGCAACCATGCTAGCTGAAGCGTGCACCCGCGCTTGCGAGACGTGAAGCAAGCACCCGCGCTACTTGGCGGTGAAGTAAGTATCCTCGAACTCGGACTTGGTCATCTCGGCCAGATCCTCTTCGACGGTATGGATGAAGGCGTAGGCCTCTTCCTGTGTGCGGAACGAACCGACGGTCGTCAGCGCCTCTTCATCGTCGATGAGCACCGCCTCTACACGGAAGAGCTCATACTCGTCCACACTCTGGCGCGGCGGGCGGCGATACAAGATATCGTCTCGCCAGTCGAGGTCGGGGCCGTCGCTCTCGTCGACATGCATCACACGGAGTCGGTAGAAATCGTCTGCTTTGCCGATAACGCGAGCCATCCCCTGCTCCCCTTCTACTCAGTCTTCGTGTACTGGCCACCGGCGGCGACCCAGCCTTCGTCGCCCTCGCTGTCACGAACGCGGTACCAGCCTTCACCCTCTTCGATCAACGTCAATCGAGAGTCAAGCGGAAGGCGCTTGATCACAACCGTGTCGGTGCCTGGTCCTTTGCGCAAGTTCAGGCCCTCTACAAGGACCACGACCGTCTGTCCGTCGGCCGGTTCCTCGGCGGAAGGCTCGGGCTCGGACACAGCAGTGGAGTCAACGGACTCCGTTGCAGGAACGCTTTGCGTGCTCTCTACTGACGGAGCGGCGTCAGGCACATCCTCCGCCGACCTAGCATCGCGATACCGTCCCACTACCGAAAGAGCCATCACAAGCACCACAACGAGCACCACCACCGCAGCCACAGGGCGTGCAATGCCGATGATGGACGCGATGTCCGGACGGTTACCAGGATGCTCGTCTCTCACCGGTCCACCTTCCGTAACCCGCTAGATGTAAAGCCCGCCGCCATACACAGCGTCTTCAGAAGCCCCGTAGCGTTCACGCATATCGCCAAGAGTGGCATCAGCGGCCTCAAGTAACGATACCACTCCCACCAGGTCCATCTCACCTAGAGCGTCAAGTACTTCCACGCCCTGGCCTCCACTCACCGCGGCTGCTTGAGAGCCCAGCAGGGACGCTGCGTCCGCAAGCGCATCTGCCGCCGGCCACAGTCGCTTGGGCAGTGCCATCGTCTGAAGTTCGTCGGATGAGATGCTCATGCGATCCGCGATATCGGCCAGCATGCGGCGATCCTCAGAGTCGACATCGGTCGCAAACGCGATAAGCTCACCGTCACTTGCCTGGGCCAGCTCAGCAGATACCCGTCCCACCCCCTGAAACGCCGATCTGACGGTCTCCCGGCCACCTACCAGCGTGACGATGTAGCGCCTTACCCTGCGCCTCCACGTGAGCCTGGTCAAAACAGCGATCACCGCAGCCGCAGCGATGCTGGCAACGCCCGCGATGATGTAGATGTGCGTCTCGGAAAGCACGGGCGACTCCTCTTCAGGTGACCGACATCAGTCAGTCTGACGCTTGTCGATGACGCGGCGAGCTTTGCCCGCCGTACGTTCGATGGTACCCGGTTCCACCAATCTGACCTTCGCATGCAGTCCAATCACCGAGAAGAGCCTCTCTGTGACCAGCTTGATGAACGCGACCATGTCGGCCATTACATCCGAGAATATCTCCTCGGCGACCTCTATCTGTACTTCAAGGTCATCCATGGAGCCCTTGCGGTCGACGATGATGAGATAGTGCGGCTCGATACCCTCGATCGCCACCAAGACGTCCTCTATCTGGCTTGGGAACACATTCACGCCGCGGATGATGAGCATGTCATCGGTACGCGCGCGCACTTTGCGCATGCGCGCCATCGTCCGACCGCACTCACACACCGTGGTGTCTATGGTCGTAAGGTCGTGCGTCCGGTAACGCAGGACCGGGAACGCCTCTTTGGTGAGAGGAGTGATGATGAGCTCCCCCTCCTCCCCTTCCAAGACAGGCTCGCCGGTCTGCGGATCCACCACCTCGAAGAGGAAGTGGTCCTCGTTCATATGCAGGCCGCACTGATACTCGCACTCGCCCGAGACGCCTGGCCCCATGACTTCGGAAAGGCCGTAGTTGTCTGTGGCAAGAATTCCCAGCCGCTTCTCGATCTCCTCGCGCATACCTTCGCCTGATGGCTCTCCGCCGAACAATCCCACGCGAAGCGGCAGCGACTTTATGTCGATCCCGCTCTTCTCGGCCACCTCGGCGATGTAGAGCGCATAGCTGGGAGTGCACACCAGCACCGTCGTGCCGAAGTCTTGCATCATAAGAAGCTGACGCTCGGTGTTGCCGCTACCGGCCGGGAACACCGTGGCGCCCACGCGCTCGATGCCGTAGTGCATACCCCAGCCGCCGGTGAACATCCCGTACAAGAAGGCGAGCTGGACGCGGTCTTTCGACGTGACTCCCGCTGCCGAAGCGATCCGGGCGGTGAGCTCGGTCCATGTGTTCAAGTCGCCCTTGGTATAGCCCACCACGATGGGCTTGCCGGTGGTTCCCGAGGAACTATGGACACGCACGACCTGTTCCAGGTCCACAGCGAACATCCCATAGGGATAGGTGTCCCGCAGCGCGGTCTTGTCCGTGAACGGCAGCAGGCGGACATCTGCCAGCGAGCGGATGTCTTTTGGCTTGACGCCGGAAGCGTCGAGCACCTCTTTGTAGTACGGGACACGCTCATAGACCCACGCCACGGTGGACTGCAGACGGCGCAACTGGAGCTTCGCCAGCGCCTCACGGTCCATGCTCTCGTACTCGGGATTCCAGATCGGCATACCGACCCCCTATTCCTCTCCGTGCCAAGCGCCCAGGTAGATCAGGCGTATGTCGTCGTTACTGATAAGCTCAGAAGCGGTACCCTCAAGGGCCACGTGACCGGCGCGCATGACAAGACCTCTGTCCGAGTGACGCAGGGCCAATCTGGCATCCTGCTCGACGAGCAGGATCGCGAGGCCCTCCGCTCGAAGGCCGTCCAGCACCGCGAAGATGTCCGCGATCACCTTGGGCGCCAACCCCAGGGACGGCTCATCAAGAAGCAGAAGCCTGGGCGAGGACATCAACGCCCTTCCAACGGCCAACATCTGCTGTTCGCCGCCGGAGAGCGTGGCCGCCGCCTGTGAGCTCCTCTCGGCAAGCACCGGGAACAGCGTATGGACCCGCTCCAGTGCTCCGCGCACGCCTTCGGGCGTTTGCGTATGACCGCCAAGCAGCAGGTTCTCATGCACGCTCATGGGCCCGAAGAGCATCCTTCCCTCGGGCACTAACGCAAGACCCTGCCGCACCAACCGCTCAGGCGGTGTTCCCGTCACGTCGAGACCGTCAAAGATCACCGTGCCGGCGGTAGGCTTTATGAGCCCCGAGATGGCCTTCAACAGCGTGGACTTGCCCGCGCCGTTCGCACCGATGAGCGTCACGACCTCTCCGGCGGCGACACTCAGCGATACGTCACGGATCACTGGAACGCGACCGTAGCCGGCACACAGACCCTCGACCTTAAGCAGGGACTCAGACATATGCGCCCTCCTCTCCGAGATACGCCTCGATGACAGCGGCGTCCTTCTGGATGAGGAGCGGAGGGCCTTCAGCGATCTTGCGACCCTGGTCGATGACCACGATCTCCTCGGAGACCTCCATCACCAGACCCATATCGTGCTCGACCACCACGAGCGTCACGCCCTCGTCACGGATCTTGTACAGCGTCTTGGAGAGCGACTGCGTCTCGAAGTTGTTGAGGCCGGCCGCCGGCTCGTCGAGCAACAGTAAACGAGGCTCGGCCGCCAGCGCGCGTGCGATCTCAAGCAGGCGTCGCATGCCGTGCGGGATGTCTGCCGCATGGGTCTGCGCGTACTGCTCGGCCCCCACAAGACGCAACAGATACGAAGCGCGTTCCAATGCGCGACGCTCCTCGGCAACCGTCCACGGCATGCGTAGCGCGCCTCCAACCAGCCCGGTGCGCAGCCTCGTGTGCATACCTACAAGAACGTTCTCCAGAGCGGTGAGCTCCTCGAACAGCTGCGTGTTCTGGAACGTCCGGGAGATGCCCGCAGCGACCACCTTGTGGGGACGCATACCTACGATGTCCCGACCATCGAACGAGACGGCTCCGGCGTCAGGACGATCAAAGCCCGTCATCAGGTTGAACAGCGTGCTCTTCCCGGCGCCGTTGGGTCCGATGACCGCCTTGATGGTACCTTCATGCACATCGAAGCTCACGCCATCAACGGCAACCAGGCCGCCAAAACGTCGTGTCAGGTCTCTGATCGCCAGAAGACTCATGCGATCTCACCCTCTTCTCCAGCGCCACTGCGACGTCGCTTCAGAAACGCGGCCAGCCCGCCCGGAACGAATATCACCGTGAGGATCATGATCAGCCCCGAGATGTCGACCTCCCAGTCTTGGATAAGCGCCGCTGCGTCTTTGCTCAGTCCGGGTATCAGGGCATGGACATACTGCAACAGCGTGAGGGCGACAGCGGCAATGAACGGCCCGGTCAAAGATCCCGTGCCGCCTACGACCACCATGGCCACGAGCAGGATCGAGAATTCCAGTGAGAACTGACTGGGCGAGATGAATCCGACGGAGTGCGCATAGAGCGCGCCGGCAAGGCCTGCGAGCGCCGCGGAAACCGCGAATACCTGCACCTTCAGGCCTACGGTGTTCACGCCCGAGGCGAGGGCTCCCAGCTCCGAGCCATGAAGCGCCCGCATGGCACGCCCCGGACGGGTACGGACCAGGTTGGCCGCACCGACAAACGCCAGCGCTGCCACCGCCCACACGAGGATGTAGATGGCCGCCGGAGAATCGATGACGAACGAACCGATGCTGGGGAACGGGATCCCCGACAAGCCGTCGTTACCGCCCGTGATCCCCCGCATCTCCACGAACAGCACGCTCATTATCTCGTTGAAGCCCAGCGTGGCCATCGCCAGATAGTGGCCCTTGAGGCGAAGGCTGGGCAACGCCAGGAGCAGGCCGCCGGTTGCAGCGAGCAGGGTACCGGCGGCAACCGCCAGAAGCCAGGGCACCTCGTGCGCAGTGGTGAGATATGCCGATGTATACGCGCCAAGGCCGAAAAACGCCGCGTGCCCCATGGATATCTGTCCGGCGAACCCGAGAAGAAGCGCAAGTCCGGCTACGACGATGGCGTTGAGCCCCACAAACGTGAGGATCTTCAGCAGGTAGCGATCATCGGTGAGAAACGGGACCGACGCGATGACGACCGATGCCGCAGCGAAAAGCACGAAGCGGATACGTGGCGCGACAGTCCCCATCGTCACACCTTCTCACGCGTGGCTCGTCCAAGGATGCCCTCGGGACGCACGAACAACACGACGAGCAGCAACACAAGCGCGATAACATCTTTGTAGGTGCTCGAGATGAAGGCGATGGACATGCTCTCGACCAGCCCGAGTGCCAGGCCGCCCACCACTGCTGCGATGGGATTGCCAAGACCGCCTAGGATGGCTGCTGCAAAGCCTTTGAGACCTATGCGGGCGCCTACATTGAACGAGGTCTGCGTGAGCGGCGCCACGACCACGCCCGCCAGCGCACCAAGTACCGCAGCAAGCCCGAAGCTCACCATCACTATCCGCGCGGTATCGATACCCATGAGCCGTGACGCCTCATGACTGAGCGAGCACGCCCGCATGGAGCGGCCGAACCTCGTCTTGGAGTACAGCCAGCTCAGACCCGCCACCGCGACGATGGTAAGGCCCCACACCCAGAGTGCCTGTCGTTCGATTGCGGCGCCGGCCACGACTATGGATGCCCCCTCGGTGAACGCAGGGAGCGACAGCTCATTGCCGCCGAAGGCGTGACGCGACAGCGAACGAAGGACCATCGAGCCACCAATGGTGATGATAATCAACGCAAGTGGTCCGGAGTCTCTTCTCGGCCTCAGGGCGACGCGCTCGAACGCGAGACCTACCACCGCCGTGGCAAGGACACCGGCAACGACGGCGAGTGGCAGCGGCAGGCCGAGTTTGACGAAGAACACAGCGAGCATCCCGCCCAGCATGAAGAACTCTCCCTGGGCGAAGTTGATGATACCGGTGGAGCCGAACACGAGCGTGAAGCCCAGCGCGACCAATGCGTAGATCGAGCCGTTCTTCAGACCGGCGACGGCGAATTGCAGGAGTTCTGCGCTACCCACGTGTCACTCGTCCAGCACCCACTGACCGCCGTCGACCCGGTACATAACCAGGTCGGTTTCTGACAGGCCGTTGTGGTCGTCAGCAGAGTAGCTGAACGTACCGCCCACACCGATCAGCCCGTCGGTAGCCTCGATAGCGTCACGCAGGGCCGCCGGCGTCACATCGCCATCAACGCGACCCAGCGCATCGGCGATGATCAGGAATGCGTCGTATGCATGACCAGCGAAGATATCAGGCGCCGTGCCGTACCGCTCGGTATAGCGGTCGATGAACTCTGTGGCCACGGTGAAGGCCTCGCTCCCCTCTCCGTAAGCCTCGGGCAGCAAGATCTTGCCCGCAGCAAAGCTGAAGCCATCAGCGGCACTTCCCGCGCCATCCAAGAACTCCACCCTACCGTTGCCCGGGCTACCGACCAACGGCACATCGAACCCGAGCTGCTGCATGTTCTTGGCGACGATAGCCGCCTCGCTACCAGCAGTCCACATCAGGACCGCGTCAGGAGACTGGCTCCGCATCTTGGTGAGCTGGGCGGTCATGTCTGTGTCGCCGAGGTTGAATGTCTCATCGGCCACGATCTCCACGCCGGCAGCAGCCGCGGACGCGAGCACGACGTCATGCCCGTCAGCGCCGTAGCCGCCGCTGTCGCTGATCAAAGCGATCCGCGTGATGCCTTTGGCCGCCAGGGCGTTCAGCGTGAAGGGAACGACGACGCGGTTGGGCCAGGGCGTCTGAAAGACCAGTTCGTCGAAGTCTGCGGTCACAACAGAACCGCCGGCCATTGAGACCTGCGGTACGGCCGCCCTGTCTATGTCGGTACGCATGGCCATCGTCTGACCGGTGCCCGTAGCACCGATGACGGCTATGACGCCTTCCCGCTCGATCAGGCTCGTCGCCGCCGCAGCCGCTTTGGCAGCGTCGGTGGCATCGTCCTCGAAGAACAGCTCGACCATGCGACCGTTGATGCCCCCCGCCTCATTGAGTAGTTCGGCTTCCAGCTCGATGGCCTTCTTCTCGGGAACACCCAGGCCCGAATAGGACCCTGTGAGTGAAACGACGACGCCTATCTTGTAGGGCTCAAGACCGGATGAGTCAGATCTGCTCTCGTCCGAACACCCTCCAAGCGTGAGTCCCGCAACACATAGCACGGTCGCCATCGCGATCGCGAGCGCCTTTCTGCCCATGGTGCTCTCCTTCAGACCGGGGAACGTACAAGCCCCCACACCACATGCAAGCGCGGAGGCTGATGGACTCTCTACAGATGGACCGTCGTGATCTCCTCCTGGGTGACCAGACGCACCGGACGGTCCGACAGCAGGTGGACCGCACGCTCGACATCCGCCACATTCACCACGACGTACGTCGCGATCAGCGAGTACACGTACTCGATGTTGACGCCCGCTTCGGCCACGATCTTGAGGACTCCCGCAAGCCCACCGGGCTTGTCCGGCAGGTCTATACAGATCACGTCGTCCTCACGGACCGTGAACCCGGCCGACTTCAGCACCTCTTTGGCCTGATCGACCTTGTCCACGATCAGCCGCAGGATGCCGTACTCCGCAGTATCGGAGACCGAGAATCCGCGGATGTTAACGCCCGCCTCGCCAAGAAGGCCGGTAATCTCACTGACACGACCGGACTTGTTCTCGATGAACACCGAGAGCTGCCTGACCCTCATCTCGTTCATGCCTCGCACGCCCCTCCCTCACACGCGTTTCGTCCCAGCTCGAACGCCTTCAGGTTCGCGTCCACGGTCTTTGGAGGCACCCGTGCCGAGATGACCTCGCGCCATGCTTCCTCATCAAAGGGAAGGCCGACCGAGGCCGCCCCCATCAACACGATATTCGCCGAGCGGGGACTGCCCGCCTCACAGGCGAGCTCCTCAGCGTCAAGGAACACGGCTCTCTCGTAGTCGAGCGCTGCGATAAGACCCACGGGAGGCGAAAGCGTCCCCGTGAGCACCGGCAAAGGCTGGATGTTGCGGCTATTGACCACCAGACGGCCCGACGGCTTCACGAAAGCAAGCTTGCGGGCGGCCTCAATGATCTCGAAGGCGATGAGATGATCCACAGTGCCGGGGTCTACCACCGAGGAGAACACCTGCGGACCGAAGCGCACAACCGTGTCGACAGAACCGCCGCGCTGCGCCATACCGTGGACCTCGGAAAGCTTCACATCGTGACCGGCAGCCACGGCGACTTTGGCAAGCACGTCACCGGCGAGAATGGTCCCCTGGCCACCGACTCCGGCTAGAAGAACCGTTGTCACGTCGCTCATGACCATCTCCCTCCGATATCACACGCTGCTCCGCTGGGCACGATCGCGTCGGACTTGCAGACCTTCACGCACAGACCGCAACCAACGCAGATCGTGGCGTCGATGACTGCTCTGGAGGTTTGAGGGTCCTTGGATATCGCAGGACATCCCAGGTTGATGCAACGTCCGCACTTGACGCACGCATCCTCATCAACGGCGAACGGGTCGGCCTTTTCTCGGACGAGAAGCGCACATGGCGCCTTTGCGACGATGACGCTGAGATGCTCCGCCGCTACCTCCTCTTTGAGCACATGGTAGACCTCACCGGGATCGTGAGGGTTCACCATACGCACCGAAGACACTCCCATGGCGCGAACAAGAGCCTCAAGGTCGACTGCAGGTGCAGGATCACCCGCAAGAGTCACGCCTGAGACCGGATTGCCTTGATGACCGGTCATCGCAGTGGTGCGATTGTCCAAGATCATGACAGTGCCCTTGCTGCCGTTGTAGACCATGTTGAGCAGACCCGTCAGTCCGCTGTGCGCGAACGTCGAATCGCCGATCACTGCCACCACGGGCTTCTCGGCTGAGCCGATAAGCTCCATGCCGTGAGCCATGCCCATGCTTGCGCCCATGCAGATGCAGGTGTCCACCGCCTGCAGGGGCGGCAGCGCGCCAAGCGTATAGCAGCCGATATCACCGGTGACGACAGCCTTCAACCGGTGCAGCGCATAGAACACGCCGCGGTGCGGACACCCCGGGCACATCAACGGCGGCCGCGGAGGAAGATCCGTGATGGGCTCACGCAGCTCCGGCTCAGGAGCACCGAAGGCGGCTGCGACCAGACCCGGAGAATACTCGCCTATCTGAGGAAGTCCGGTCTCCATGACCTCGATCCCGAGTGCCTTGACCCTCAGCATGAGGTACGGGTCGAGCTCTTCAACCACCGCAAGGCGCTCCACCTTTGCAGCGAACTCGCCCACAAGTGCCTCAGGGAACGGGAAGGTCATGCCCAGCTTCAGCACCGAAACATCGGGCAGGGCTTCTCGGACGTATTGGTAAGCGACGCCAGAGGTGATGACGCCCAGCTCTGTACCGCGCATCTCGACGCGGTTCTCTGGACACGACTCAACACATGTCTCCAGCTCATTCAGGCGCCGGGCCAGGTCGACCCTACGGACACGTGCGTTGGCAGGCATCATCACAAAACGCCCGGCATCCTTGTGATACTCCGGTATGTCGCGTTCTTCGCGCTCCCCCACCTCGACCATGCTCTTGGAGTGCGAGATGCGGGTGGTCGTACGGACGATCACCGGTACGTCATAGTGTTCCGATATCTCGAACGCGCGCTTCACGAATTCGAGGGCCTCGGCGCTGTCGGACGGCTCCAAGATCGGCACCTTCGCAGCAGCCGCGTAATTGCGCGTATCCTGCTCGTTTTGTGATGAATGCATCGAAGGGTCGTCGGCCACAAGGTAGACCAAGCCGCCGCCAACACCCGCATACGCCTGGGTGAAGAGCGGGTCTGCAGCCACATTGAGGCCGACGTGCTTCATCGTCACGAGCACTCGCGCGCCCGCAACGCTCACGCCGGCAGCCACCTCTGCGGCGACCTTCTCATTGGGAGCCCACTGACAGTTCACACCTTCGTAGCCCACGAGGTTCTCTAAGACCTCGGTAGACGGGGTGCCGGGATAACCGACTCCCACTACCACGCCGGCTTCCCACGCTCCACGCGCGACAGCCTCGTTGCCTGACATCAGGGTACGCGACAAGCGGCACCTCCACAGGGTACGGGTACACTCCACAGCGTCGTGCGGATTGGGCGAATCATATCACAGCAGGGCGCACGCTCGGGCGGTCAGAGGGTGGCCGATGCCGCGCAGAGAGGACGTCAGAAACGCGAGGCACCCACGTAGTCGCCGCGACTGGCGATACGCTCCGTCAGCGAGGATATCTTCACGACATCGCCGGTCTGCGGCGCGTGGATGAAGTTGCCGCTACCGACGTAGATGCCTACGTGATGGACACGTGACGGGTCGCCGTCCGTACCGAAGAAGACCAGGTCCCCCGGCGCCAGAAGATCGAGTCTGTCAGCATCGATGTGCTGACCGACCTTGTACTGACTGTAGCTGGTTCGCGGCAACGACACGCCGACCTGGTTGTATACATAGACGGACAGCCCCGAGCAGTCGAAACCGCTGGGGGAACTGCCGCCCCACACATACGGCACTCCAAGGTACTGCATCGCAATAGCGACCACATCCGAACGACCCACACCCAAAGAGTCCGGGTCGGTGGCCGCACGGCCACTGGAGCCGCTGTTGCTTGCAGTGCTCTTAGCCAAAGCCGCGGCACGTTCAGCTGCAAGCTTGGCCTGACGCTCCTCTTCTTCAGCTATGAGCTCTTTCACCTCGGCGCTGAGCGAAGCTATGTACTGCTCCTGCTTCTCGACGTCAGCCTCGATGGTCTTCGCACGTTGCTCCGCGTCCTGGCGCAACGATATCTGTTCGGCTTCACGTGTCTCAAGCGAGCGTTCGAGTGCCTCTACCTGGGCCTTGGCTTCCTTCACGTTGGCTACGATCTGCGCATCACTCCGGTTGATGCGGCTCAGCAGGTCGATACGGCTGACGAAGTCCTCGAACGAATCGGTACCGAGAAGGACTTCCAGCATGCCGGTCCCGCCGTCGCGATAGATGTTGTTGGCGCGCTCGGCCAGACGAAGCTGGCTCTCTTCGAGCTCGAGGCTCGCAAGTTCGAGGTCGGCCTGGGTCTCTTTGATCTGGGCGCGCGTCTGCTCAAGCGCCTCAGTGATGGCGTTATACTCCTCGATCCGCACTTCAAGCTCAGCGGCCATCGTGTCGCGCGCCGCCTGCGCCGCCTCTGCCTCGGCCTGCTTGGCCTCGATCTCGGCGTTAGTGGGCGCGCCAAAAGCGGGCGCGGATGCGCTCAATGCGAGAATGAGAACGAACGTGATCGCTGTCTTCCGACCACTTTGCAAAACGCTCTGCCGCACGCGGTACCTCCAGCTACGTCTGAATGCTGCTTCGAGAGGCCGTCAATGGGTCGCACTGTGAAGTGCGGAGCTCATCCACACTATAGCACACGCGGCCCCCTCAGCCGGCACACCCCTCCACTGGCTTGTATCGGCTGTTCTGGTAGAGTATGTGAGTCGCGCGCGCACGATGCGCGGTTAACGTGGACTCACGCGCAGGGCGGAGACGTAGGGTATGCGCGCAGGGAACCGTCTCATAGGGATGCTCGTCGCAGCCACGCTGGTGATGGCATGCCTACCCGCAAGCAACGCGGCCGCCGAGCCCGGGACATCCGTAGACATCCCGTTTGCCGGCGACACCGCCGCTCTCGCGGGCATCAATGACGAACTTGATGCCGCAGCTACTCGCGTCCTGGAGATTGAGACCGAGGCGTCGGCACTGAGGGCCGAGAACGCTGCGCTGGTCGAACGCCTTGCAGTCACCGGCGATCGCATCAGAACGCAGCGGGAGGAACTGGATGTTGCCGAGGAACGCTTGGCCGAAGCACAGGCGAACTACGAGGCACGAATCGTCGTGGTCTACAAACGCGGCAGCGTCGACCCGTTCAGCCTTCTGTTCTCGGCGGAATCCATAGGCGACCTGTTCGCTCGGGCCTCCCTGCTTTCCAGGATCGCCGAGGAGGACAGCCGTGTAGTGGCGGACCTTAATCTGGCGGCAGCAGACGCCCGCTATCAGGCTGCCGCTCTGGACGACCTGAAGGCGCAGGACATCGAGCTGCGAGGCGCCCAGCAGTCACGGCTCACGGCGCTCGACCAGATGCTGGCCGAGCAAGAGAGACTCATCGCCGAGCTGACCGAGGAGGCACAACAAGCGCTGCTCTCGGCGCGCAAACAAGATGCCGAGACACATGAGCGCTGGAAGAACAGCTCCGTGCCCAACGGCTCAAGCATCGCAAGAGCTGAGGCCCTTGTGTTGCCGGACCGGATATTCATCTGCTCGGCCTACATGCCAAGGACGTACCGGACAACGGGGACGGCCTTCTCAGCCGTATGCTCGTGGTACGGCAACGAGTTCGACGGGCGACCGACCGCTTCCGGACAGATATTCAACGAGGACGACTTCACCTGCGCGTCCCGCACGCTCCCATTCGGCACGGTGCTCGCGCTGACGCGTGGAGAGAAGCGGATCATCGTTGTGGTCAACGATCGCGGTCCGTTCATCGCCGGTCGGGACCTTGACCTCTCAAAGGCTGCCGCTGCGGCCCTGGGCTTCTCCGGTGTCTCCACGGTTCAGGCAGAGGTCGTCATACCCAACGACAACGGCTAAGCGGCCGCCAGAGAGTCTCTCCAACGGCCGCTCGTGACTGTCTGTGGATACCTAGACCACGTGTATCAAAGACACGATCTTGCGATCACCCAGCTTCTCCCGGCCAGACAGAAAATCCAGCTCGATGAGGAAGGCGAAGCCCATCGTCTCGGCTCCTGAGGAGCTTACAAGGCTGGCCTTGGCAGCCGCCGTCCCGCCGGTGGCGAGCACGTCGTCTACGATAAGCACCCTGTCGCTGGGACCCATGGCATCCTCATGGATCTCCAGGGAATCGGTCCCGTACTCAAGTGCGTACTCGGCGCTCGTCGTCTTCCCCGGGAGCTTTCCGGGCTTGCGTGCAGGGACGAACCCGGCACCCAGGCGATATGCCAGCGCACCGCCGAAGATGAAGCCGCGCGCCTCGGCACCTAGAACCTTGGTGATGCCCGCGTCTGCGAACTCATCGGCGATGGTGTCTATGGCACGACGAAACCCGTCCGGACTTGCCAGCAACGGGGTGATGTCTTTGAACACGATCCCCTCTTTGGGGAAATCGGGGATGTCACGTATATACTGCTCCAGATCCAACGCTGCCTCCTTGTGTCGGCGAAACCCTGCTAAGACTACATCGTGTGGCGCTGTTGAGCCAGCGCCGCTAGAGAAGCTTCGTGAGCTTGTCCAGTTGAGCTTGAGTGCCCAGCACCACCAGCTGGTCGCCGGGTGCGAGTATCGTGTCCGGCGAGGGGTTCGTGTTCATCCCGCCCTCGACCCCGTCGACCGCGAGGATGTAGGCACCGGTCTCATCCCGGATCTTCGCGTCGCGGATGGAACGACCTGCAAGCACGGAGCCATGGTCGACCTTCATCGACTCCAGCGTGTACTCCACCTGGTCTCCATGCGTGACAACATCCAGATAATCCGAGACGACCGGATGTAGCACCATCGATGCCATACGCCTGCCGCCGATTACGTTGGGGGTGAGTACGCGATCAGCACCGGAACGAAGGAGCTTGGCCTCTGACGCGACTTGCGATGTGCGGGCGACGATGAACAGTGCGGGATTCAGGGTGCGTGCCGAGAGCGATACGAACAGGTTGTCGGCGTCCGTATCAAGCGCAGTCACAAGTCCTTTTGCGCGCATGACGCCCGCCTGGCGCAAGACATCCTCGTCTGTGGCATCTCCCTGGATATAGAGCCATCCGGCCTCCTCGGCCATGGTCTTGCACTCCTCGCACACGTCGAGAACGAGGAACTCGACTCCTTCAGAGGCCAGCGTACGTGCGACCACTGAACCGACACGACCGATGCCCACGACTATGTAGTGGTCCTTGAGCTCGCTGATGCGCCTGTTCATACGACGTCCCTCCAGAAGGCCGCGAAGATGTCCTTCGACCATGAAATCGATGATGGCGCCGACGGAATACGCCAAACCCGCAACGCCCAGGAATATCAATACGATGGTAAACAGCTTGCCTCCGGCGCTGAGCGGGGCGATCTCGGCGAAACCGACCGTCGCGATGGTGATTACGGTCATGTACAGAGAGTCCAGGGTCGACCAGCCCTCGATGGCTGTATAGCCAACGGTGCCCAAGATGAGGATGAAAGCCAGGATCACGAAGGCGCGGACTATGCGGGCGAGCATCAGCCCATCACCTCGTCTCTCAGTGTGGCGATGAACGGCATTCCCCTGAAGCGACCACCAAGGTCAAGCCCATAGCCGACCACAAACCGATCCGGGATACGAAAACCCCGGTACGCGACCTGTAGATCGGCGATGCGCCGAGCATCTTTGTCGAGCAGGGTGCACACCTCCAGAGATGCCGGACGCCTCTGACGCAGGACGTTCAGCAGATAGTTGAGCGTCAGTCCCGTGTCGATGATGTCCTCGACCACCAAGACATGCCGCCCCTCGATAGCATCGTCGAGGTCTTTGGTGATCCGCACAGCGGCGCCGCCTCCGGCATACGACGAGACCGCCATGAAGTCCATGGTCAGGGGAAGATCGATGTGTCGAGCCAGATCAGCCAGGAAGAATATCCCGCCTCTCAGCACGGTCAACAGCACAAGGTCACGACCATCGTAGTCCCGGGTGATGGCAGCACCCACCTCCTCAACCCTGTCGAGTATCTGGTCGGGCGAGAAGAGCATCCTGTCCAGCAGCGGATCCGCCAGCACGGCCGTACGCCCTCTCATGGCTTGTCCACCTCTCGAGCAGACAGTCCCCCACCCTCGCTATGAGGACGCTTCTCTACCGGAATGCCGAACTTGAACAGCAGCTTCCTGAAATCTTTCTGGTAGAAGATCTTGATATTCACGTCCGGATAGAGCTCCTTGAGCCGCCTCACCTTGCGGTTCTTCTTGGTGACCAACTTCTGACTCATCGTCGTGAGTTCGATGTACAGCTCGAAATCCGTGAGATAGAAGTCAGGCGTGAACCATGCGATAACATTGCCGTCTCCGTCCCATTCGATGGGGAAACGGGTAGGCTCGTACTCCCAGTTGATCCGATAGAAGTCGAGGATCTGTGCAGCAACACGCTCACTGGGGTGAACGAACGAGGTCGCCGCCACCTGGGCCGAGACCGGCAGATCACTTGAAGGCAGTTCGGTTGCCTCGGACATGACTCTTATACGACGTCCTCGAACACGCGGGAAATTGCACGGTGCAGCATATGCTTCTTGAGCTCTCCCGTCAGTCTGGTGAGCTCACCAAGGGTCTCGACGAGCTTCTGGCGAGCCTCCGGCGTCCGGTGCCGGAACGTAGGCATCAGTATCTGGGAGAAGAACGACGCTTCGCGCTCGGCGAAGGTCTCGTAGATCCGTAGGTGGCGCGGCTCGACGCCGAATCGGCGCAGGTCCCAGCAAGCGTGAGCGATACCCACGTCTCCCGCGGGGATCTCCTTGCCGTGATCGCCATCCACCAGCTCGATTAGACCGAACTCGGCCAGCTCGCGCACGAAGACCTCGGTCAACCCGAGGCTCTCTGCCGCCTTGCTGACGGGGACCGTCTGCGCGTCCTCCAGGGGCAGCATCATCGTCTCAGTGTGAGCGATGACGGGCTCCAGCTCTGCAGGCACACGCCCCTGATCGTACTCCGCAAGCTTCTCGCGAATCACCGCAAGCGGCATGAAGTTGTCCTTCTGCAGCTTAAGGACGAGTTCGAGTCTTTGGAGATCGGCCTGGCTGAACTTCCTGTAACCCCCGGCTGTACGATCCGGAGATACAAGGCCCTCTTCCTCAAGGAAGCGGACTTTGGAGATAGAGAGGTCAGAGAACGTCTCTTGAAGGTGCTCGACTACCTCACCGATCGTCATGTACTCACGGGCAGGATTCATCAGGCGCCACCTCCCGAGAGGAACACCATCTTGAAGCGACCCACCTGTAGGGCATCGCCGCTGAGCAGGTGCGCCGAGTCAACAAGCACGTCGTTGACGTACGTTCCGTTGAGCGAACCAGCGTCCGATACCGTGACGTTGCCACCGATCACATCGATCCGCGCATGGTTTCGCGAGACGGTGACATCGTTCAGGAAGATATCGCTGCCCGGATCGCGTCCTACGGTGTATGCACCATCCTCCAGGTAGAAACGCTCCCCTGTCTCCGCACCCTTATGAACGACCAGAACAGGTACTTCCGAAGGCTCTGCTGCAACCGGCGGCGCTTGCTCCTCCACTTTGACGGGCGCAAACGACGCGGTGGAGCCTTCGACGCGCAAGCCACAAGCGGGGCATGTCTTTGCGCCCTCGGGTAGCTGTGTCTCACATGACGGACAGGTCTCCATGCTCACCATCCCTGCTGGTAGGGATCGCCTGGCCTCAGTCGAGGAAGCCGAACTCCTTCTTCTTGAATGACTGTGCGATCTGCGATTCAAGCGCGGTGGCTATCTCAGGGTTCTCGAGTACGTGTGCGAGCTTCTCTTCGCTAAGGCGGTTACGCACGTACGGGTCGCTCAGTGCCTCAGCAAGCTTACGTCCGTTGTGGACCTCTCGTATCACGTACTCCACTACTCGCTCTTCAACGGCGTCAATGGCCAGGTCGTCAAGGAACGACTGGATCTTGTCGGCAATCGTTGTCACGGGTCCTCCTTGTCGGTCCCGGTCATCCGGGACGCAGGTCACTCGTCGTCGTTGCTGTCTTCAGCGGTCACATCGTACCGCGAAACACCGCGCATATCGTTTGACAGGATGTCGATGAGACGTTCCAGGTCACCGGCAGAGACAACGTCTTCTCCGGCCTCACGCTGGGTCTTCATCCGGCGCACCAGCTCGGCGCGAAGGATGTCGATCTTACCGTGAAGGACACGCCTACGATAACTGGTGCGCTGCTCTTCAGCATAAAGCTCATCAAGCAATTCACGCAGTTCGTCCGGGGTCTTGTCTCCAAGGTCCAGCAAAGCATCGTCTGAGGCGTGCTTATCAGGTCCCATTTCCCCTCCAAAAAACAGTGTGACGAGCCTGTCCGAGCTCGGCATCATTGTAGCAGACGGCACGGACAAAGACCCCTCGACCTCGGCCTTATCCTTACTGGTCGAAAACTGATCCTACCCAGGCTCTTTCCCCACCTGACGAGGCGTAGACCCATCGATCCGGAACTGCGCCATGCCGTCCTCTACAGCCGCAGCTTCTGCTTCCGAGAGAACACCCGGCTGAAACTCGATACCCACCACCCTCTCAAACGCCCCGGAGACAGCCTTGCGGATGGTCTCATCATCCGGCGAGACGGCCAGCACATCGGCAAACGTCACCGTGCGCGCGGCAAGCGCTTCCTCCCCCGCCTCGTCCAGCCTGAACACGCGCGCCTCCCGGCTGATGTCACGCGTACGCACGAACGAACCGTGCTGTAGACACGAATCGCGATGCCAGACTTGCGCGCTACCGGAGAGCTTGGCCGCGCCAAGCGAGAGATCAGCGCTCGTAGCGTGTAGATAGCAGGCCCCCGCTGCACGCTCACCCCGGGGGCGAGCCGTGAGGTCCGCATCGACGCCCAGGTCATGATAGGCCTCCACCAGCGCGCCGCAGAGCACCCGGTAGCTGGCCGCCACGCCCCTCGGCAGACCCTCCCGCACACCCGCGACCACCGAATAGGTGACCTCGTCGTCGTGCAGCACGCCCCGGCCACCGGTAGGCCGCCGAACCACGTCGATCCCCAGACGCTCACACAGCTCGAGGTCGGCGTCGCTGGCCTTCTGGAACTTGCCCAGAGTGACCGTAGGCACGCGCCATCGATACAGGCGCAGCGTGGGAGGCGCCTCGCCGGTCTCATGAGCGTGCAAGACGGCCCGGTCGATGGCCATGTTACGCAGGCCGTCCACCGGACCGTCGATGATAAGTCGCCACTTCAAATGACTCGCCCTGCTGGGCTAGACCTCCTCAGGACTCCACACAACGTCGAGGTTCTTGACAGCACCCGCCTCATCGAGGCGACGCACCGGCGTGTCATACGGGGCCCCGTGCAACAGGTCAGGATCGTTCTTCGCCTCCTCGGCGATGCGAAGCATGACCTCGATGAACCGGTCCAAAGTGGCCTTGCCCTCCGTCTCTGTGGGCTCGATCATCATCGCCTCTTCCACGATCAACGGGAAGTAGATCGTCGGCGGATGATAGCCGTAATCCAGCAGGCGCTTGGCAACGTCGAGGGTACGAACGCCGTACTCCTTACGCAGCCGCTTTCCTGACAGCACGAACTCATGCATGCACGTGCGGTCCTGCGGCAGGTCATAGGCGACCTTGAGCTTCTCTTGCATGTAGTTCGCCGAGAGAACCGCCTGCTCGGAAGCCTCCTCAAGACCGGCGCCGCCCAGAGCGCGGATGTAGGCGTACGCACGGACGAGCACGCCGACGTTGCCGTGGAAGGAACGTACCCGGCCTATCGACTGCTCCGGGGTGTGGAACTCGAAGCTGCCGTCTTCTGCACGGACGGCAATGGGACCCGGCAGGAAGGCAGCCAGCGTGTCGCGCACAGCCACCGCGCCCGAACCAGGACCGCCGCCGCCATGTGGAGTGCTGAACGTCTTATGCAGGTTGTAGTGCATCACGTCGAAGCCCATGTCCCCGGGGCGAGCCTTGCCCATCACCGCGTTCATGTTCGCACCGTCGTAGTACGCAAGCGCTCCCACCGAGTGCAGTGCGTCGGTAATCGCCAGGATGTTCTCGTCGAACAACCCAAGGGTATTGGGGTTGGTGAGCATGAGAGCGGCAACATCAGTATCCAGAACGGACCTGAGCGCATCGAGGTCGACGCCACCGGACTCGTCACTGGGGACCGTCGTCACCTCGTAGCCGCACATGGCGACAGTGGCGGGGTTCGTGCCGTGGGCAGAATCAGGGATGATGACCCGCTTGCGCGCGTCACCGTTCGCTGTGTGATATGCCCGGATGCACATAAGCCCGGTCAGCTCGCCGTGCGCACCCGCAGCAGGCTGCAGCGTGACGGCAGGAAGCCCTGCCACCTCGGCCAGCGCGTCTTGCAATCCCACCATGAGTTCGATGACGCCCTGCACGGTCTCTGTCGGCTGATACGGATGCGTTCCCGCAAAGCCCGGGAGCCTGCACGCCCACTCGTTGATCTTGGGGTTGTACTTCATGGTGCAGCTTCCCAGAGGGTAGAACCCGTTATCCACGCCGAAATTCGCCTCGGCAAGATGCGCGTAGTGGCGAGCAAGATCGACCTCGGCTACCTGCGGCAGCAACGGCGTGCTGCTACGCGCCTGCCCGCCAAGCGCAGTGGAGACGTCGGCCATGGGGACATCGAGGACCGGCGGCTCGACGCAGCGTGCGTCCGGAGAGCCTATCTCGAAGATGACGCGGCCGGTGAGTGCTTCGCGTACGGGTCGCTCGCTCATAGGGACGTCACCTCCTGTACAAAGCGCTCCATCTGAACGCGGGTGCGCTTCTCGGTGACCGCGAACAAGACCAGCCCGGAGTCAGATGCATCGAAGCGCGCAAGATCCAGGCCTGCCAGATAGCCGCGCTCCAGCATCGCGGACTGCAACGTGGCGACATCGCCTTCGTATCGCAGGGCGAACTCATTGCCGAACGGCGCGTCCCACGGGGACGTGAACTTGCCGGTGGCAAGCAGGCTCTCCTGCAGGAAGTGAGCTTTGGAGATACATGCGGCGCCGACGCCCGCAAGTCCGGCGGCCCCGACGGATGCCAGATAGACGCCGGCCGCAAGAGCGTTGAGCGCGTGGTTGCTGCAGATGTTGGAAGTCGCTTTCTGGCGACGGATGTGCTGCTCGCGCGTTGCCATCGTGAGCACGAAGCCGGGACGGCCGTCGACGTCGTTCGTACGTCCGACGATGCGCCCGGGCATGGCACGCAAGAACTCCTCACGACAGGCGAACAGACCCAGCCCGGGACCGCCGAACGACATGACGTTTCCAAGCGGCTGACCCTCGCCCACCACGATGTCTGCGCCGTATGCGCCGGGCGCCTCGATCACTCCCAGCAGTATCGGATTGGCTGAGACGACCAGCAGCGCCCCAGCATCATGTGCGATGCGAGCGAGAGCTGCCAGATCCTCTATATTGCCGTAGAAGTTGGGCGAGCTCACGAGTACCGCAGCGGTCCTGTCACCTACAGACGCAGCCAGTGCGGACAGATCGACCGTACCGTCGCTCGCGGGGGTCTCCACGACCTCGTAGGAACCCGCGTGGGAGTAGGTTGCAAGCGTCTCTCGCCACTCGGGGTGTACGGTGCCGGCGACCACGAACGAACGCCGCTTCTTAACCCGGGCTGCCATCAAGGCGGCCTCCACCATCGCGGTAGCCCCGTCGTAGAGCGACGCGTTGGCTACATCCATTCCGGTCAGCGAGCAGACCATCGTCTGGAACTCGTAGATCGCCTGGAGCGTTCCCTGGCTCACCTCGGGCTGATACGGCGTGTACGCAGTGAAGAACTCGGGTTTGGAGAGCACCGCATCGACCATGGCGGGGACATAGTGGTCGTAGCAGCCACCGCCGAGAAACGACACCAGGTTGCCCGCGTGTTTGTTGCGGCCCGCAAGGTCTTCGAGGTGCGCAGAGAGCTCAAGCTCCCCCATGCCACCCGCGATGTCTAGCGAGTCGCTGAAGCGGACATTTCCGGGGATGACGTCGAAAAGAGCGTCGGCGCTTTGAGCGCCGACGGTTTCGAGCATCTCATCCCGCTCGGTACATGAGACGGGTATGAAGCGCATGCCTCTACGCTTCCTCGGCGATGAACGCTTCGTAGCTGTCAGCATCCATGAGCGCATCCAGCTCACTGGCGTCGCTCATCGTGACCTTGACCATCCAGCCTTCGCCATACGGGTCTTCGTTCACGGTCTCGGGCGCGTCGCCCAGGCCGTCGTTGACCTCGATGATCTCACCGGTCACCGGCGCGAACAGCTCGGACACGGACTTCACTGACTCGATCTCGCCGAAGCTCTCGCCGGCGCTCAGGCTGTCGCCGACGGAAGGCAGGTCCACGTAGACGACCTCGCCCAGCTGGTCTTGCGCGAAGTGACTGATGCCGAGGATGGCGGTGTCGCCCTCCACCTTGACCCACTCGTGCTCGCGATCGTACTTCAGGTCCTTGGGATACATAACAGAACCGCTCCTTTCACTTCGCCTTCTAGGAGGCCGAGGCGTTCAACGACGTTGTCTTTACAAACGGCGGGCGTGTCACAACAGCCGCAACGGTCTTTCGCCGTATCGCGATCTGAAGCTCCGTACCCGGTGAAGCCAGACTGACCGGCACATACGCCGTTGCGATCCCATGCTCCAGCGTCGGCGAGTACGTGCCGCTTGCCACCTTACCCACCTCCGTGCCCTCGTGCAACACACTGTAACCGTGCCGGGGAACGCCTTCAGAAACCGTAATGCCGACAAGCTTGCTCTGAGGGCCTGTTTCTTTGATGCGCACGATCGCTTCCCGGCCGATGAACTCGCCTTTTGATAGGCCGAGAGTCCAGCCAAGACCTGCCGAGACGGGATCTACTCCACGGTCCATGTCAGAGCCATAGAGCGCGTAGCCCATCTCCAACCGCAACGTATCTCGGGCACCAAGCCCGCACGGCGTCACCTCGGGGAAACTGAGCAGTGCTCGCCACAGTGCTGCCGCCTGGGAGGCATGGCAAAGCACCTCGACACCGTCCTCTCCGGTGTAGCCGGTGCGGGCCACCAATGCCGGGATGGTGTCCAGGACCGCCTCGGCTATGGAGAAGCGGGCGGGCGGTTCCCAGTCTTCACCCGCAAGCTCCCCCACCACGCGCAGCGCGAGCGACCCCTGGATCGCGATGAGCGCGGTCCTGTCAGACTCGTCGGCGGCCTCGACACCCTGCTCGGGCAGATGCGAGGTGATCCAATCCCAGTCGGTCTCCCGGTTGGAGGCGTTTGCGATGATCAGGTACTCCAGGTCGCCGGTGTGGTAGACGATAAGGTCGTCGATGATGCCACCGTCCGCGTCGCACATCACTGTGTACACCGCGGTACCCAACTCGTCGATCTTGCCAAGGTCATTGGCCACGATGCGCTGAAGCGCGTCTTTGGCTTCAAACCCGAAGAAGCGGAACTCAGCCATGTGGGACACATCAAAGATGCCCACCCGCTCGCGAACCGCTTTGTGCTCCTCGATGATCCCCGCGTACTGAACCGGCATATCCCAACCGGCGAAATCAACCATGCGCGCACCCAAAGCGACGTGCTCCTCATACAACGGCGTGCGTTTTGCCTCGCTCATCGTTCCTCCTGTCCGCTCCTACATGTAAGTGACCGGCGAGGCCTGGCTCTGTCCGCCGAAGATCCCTCGCCACGCACGTGTGACCCAGATAGTGATGCTATCCCAGACGTCGGGTTCGGCGACATCCTCAGCCGCTAGCAACGGCACCTGAGCGAGCAGTCGCTCCCCCTGCCGGATGTTGAGCGTACCCAGCCGATCGCCGGTCCGGACGGGGGCGTCCACTGCCGAGACCACGTCCACGCTCGAGGTCATCTCGCCCTCAAGGTCGAACACCGGCAACGTGACAGACTCACCCACCACAGCCATGACCGTCCGGTCAAGATAGTCGCTCACCGGAACGAGTGCCGCGCTGCTTTCCGCCGAGGAGACCGCCTGCATCCCGTAGTGAGAAAGCCCCCAGTCCAGCAACCGCTTTGCCTCGGCAAAACGCTCACTCTCGCTCGTTGCACCCAGCACGACCGCGATCAACTCGACTCCGTCCCGCTCGGCGGACGCCACCAGACAGTATCCCGCATCGTCAGTCCAGCCGGTCTTGATACCCGTCGCACCTTCGTAACTCCCCAGCAGCTTGTTGGAGGTCTCGATAGTGCGCTGCCCGTCCGGCCCGGGAATGCGAGTCTGTTCGAGACCCACCATCTCCCTGAAGACCGGATCCTTCATGGCGTATGTGGCCAGAGTGGCCAGATCCGACGCGCTTGTGTAGTGTCCGGACTCATCAAGCCCGTGTGGATTCACGAAATGGGAGTGTTCAAGACCTAAAGACGCGGCCTTCTCGTTCATCAACTCCGCAAAACCCTCCAGCGTCTTGCCCGTGTAGAGCGCCAGCGCCATCGCAGCCTCGTTAGCGGAATGCACGAGCATCGCCGCCAGAAGCTCCCGGATGGTCAGCTGCTCACCGGCCTGGATCCCTACCGCCGATTCGCCGATACGGACCGCCTTTGCCGGCACGACGATTGTCTCGTCAAGATTCTCGACATTCTCCAGTACCACGACTGCGGTCATGATCTTAGTGGTGCTTGCCATCGCGCGCTCAGCGTCATCGTTGCGAGACCACAAGACCTGCCCATCGAAGGTACGCAGCACACCCGCAGGGATATCCAGGTCGGGCGCTGCGGCTGCAAGCTCAGGTGAGTCCCCTACCGCGACGGTTCCGATGATATCGGTGTTGGCCACGGAGGCCCATGCGGGCAGTGGCGCACACAGCGCAGCAATCAACACGAGTGCGACTATGCGATATGCGGATGATGAGGTGCGCGACATGTGGGTCCCGGGACGACGACGGACGTGCTCTCAGCATTGTAGAGGTTTTAACGCCCAGGGACGACCGAATGCGTACCGAATACAAACACGAACAACAAGGGTTCTAAAGATGATGTTCAGCTATAATGCAGCCTGAAAGCGGATCACACATCAGGGGGAGATGCCGCAGATGGTACATATGCGGAAGAGAGAGGGCACCGACGACGGGTTCACCATCGTTGAACTGCTGTTCGTCACCCTACTCATCGGCATCCTGGCCTTGATCGCCATCGCCAGCTTCTCCGGTTCATCGGAACGCGCTGCAGAAGCCACCTGCTTCTCAAACCAGCGCACCCTTTCCACAGCGATAACCATGTACCGGTCCGACCATGAAGGTGCAGACCCGGCGTCTTTTGACGATCTTCGACCTTATGCGCGGGATGTAGACAAAGTGCGGTACTGCCCACTCGATCACTCAGAACTTGAAATGGACCTGACGATCGACCAGGTCACCTGTCCAAATCATCCACGGTAGTCCACCTGCGCGCGACCAACGGAGGCCCGAAGTGAAGTACTCGCGATTCGAAACGCTCATCCTTGCGCTGGGCGGCGCGGTTATCGTCGGCAGCATGTTCATGCCCGGAAGCGCGTTTCTCCCCCGCGAAGTATTCGCCCAGTTCCTGATATTCGTCGTCTTGTTCGCTGCGGCTCATTGGGGACGCAACGGAGGATTCGCTGCAGCTGTGGTGGCGACCATGGCGTACGTCATCATGCGGATCCCGTTGATGAACGAGCAGGGCCTCACATCACCTGTCGTGGGCATGATCGTCACGCGCACCGTCACATACGGCGTGGTCGGCATCGTAGGTGGTGAGGTATGCGGGCGCATCAAGTACTTCCTCGCCCGGATACAGGGCAGCTCCCTGGTGGACGATTCGACTCAGGTCTACAACAGCGTCTTCTGCGGACAGGCACTGCGTTCCGGCATAAGCGAGTTCCGCCGATACAACACACCGCTCTCTATCGTATTGCTGAGCCTGTCTCCCACGCTGTTCGCCGATCTCCGCCCCGGCCGTCAGCGCGGCCTGCTGCGAACGGCCGCCTCCCACATGCGCAACGATGTACGACTGGTCGATGACGTGGGGTATCTGGGTAACGGCGAGTTCATGCTGATATTGCCGCATACACCGCAAGAAGGCGCCAACGTAGCCGCCGACCGGGTGCAGGGCAATATCCGGGATCTTCTCGGGGCAAAGGACACTTCCGTGACCGCGCGCGTCCTCTCGCTCCCGGAAGACGCGGAAGCGATGTGCGACCTGAGCCGGAGGCTCGATCCGCCCGCTACGGCACATCCCAACGACCCGTGCGAGACGGGGATCGCGGCGGATCAGGCCGAAGCGACGTCCGGCGCGTAGAGCCCGGTAGCCGAGACCACCTGCACTCCGATCGCTTCAAGCGCCTGCTGCGCCCTGGCAGGGTCGTCAACGCGGAAGATATCCACCGCAGCGGTGCCCTTAGGCTCGACGAAGCAGTACGCATACTCCACATTCAGTCCTTCGGCATCAAGCGACTCCAGGACGTCGGCAAGGCCGCCCGGACGATCGGGCACCTCTACGGCGATGACCTGACTCACCGACACACCGAACCCGGCCTCCTCTAGAACCGCTACCGCGCGATCCGGTTCGTCACACAGGATGCGGACCACTCCGTACTCGGCGGTGTCTGCCACCATGAGCGCACGCATGTTGATGCCACCGTCCCCTAGTGCTCGCGTCAGCTGAGCCAGGCGGCCGGGGTTGTTCTCCAGGAACACTGAGAGTTGCTTGATCATCGCTACTTGCTCCCCTCGCTTCGCAGGTCCACGACCCGCTTCGCCTTGCCTTCAGAACGCTGGATCGACTTAGGCTCCACAAGCTTCACATCGATGCTGATAGCCAGCGCCGAGACGATCTCGGCCTTGACGCGCTTCTGCAGGCGCTCCAGAGCCTTGATCTCATCGAACGCGAAGTCGGCACCCACCTCCACGTGGACCTCCACGTGGTCGAGCGAGCCGCGCTTGGTGAGCACCACCTGATAGTGAGGCGCAACACCGGGAATCCCTGTGAGCACCTGCTCGATCTGGCTGGGGAACACATTGACGCCCCGGATGATGAGCATGTCATCGGTACGACCGCTGATACGCTCGATGCGACGGAACGTGCGCCCGCAGGAGCACTCGCCGGGGATGATGCGGGAGATGTCCCGGGTCCGGTAGCGGATCACCGGGATACCCTCTTTGGTGATGGTGGTGAACACCACCTCGCCGGTCTCGCCATCCGGGACAGGCTGCAACGTGGCGGGATCCACTATCTCGACGATGAAGTGGTCCTCATTCACATGAAGGCCGTGCTGATTCTCACACTCTGATGCAACGCCCGGCCCGAGCACCTCGGATAGGCCGTAGATGTCGATGGCTTTGACCCCGAGCACATCCTCAAGCTGGAGCCGCATGTTCTCGCTCCACGGCTCAGCGCCGAAGACACCGGCCTTGAGGGGAAGGTCGCGGATGTCTATGCCCATCTCCAGAGCGGTCTCGCCCATCAACAGCGCGTATGACGGAGTCGCTGCAAGGACGGTCACCCCGAAATCCTTCATGACCTGCACCTGGCGTTTGGTGTTTCCTCCGGAGATGGGGATCGTGGAGCAACCCAGCCGCTCCGAGCCGTAGTGAGCGCCCAGGCCACCAGTGAACAGGCCGTAGCCGTAAGCGATCTGAACGATGTCCTCCGGACCAGCCCCAGCGGCCGCAAACGTACGGGCCATCAGATCGGCCCAACGGTCGATGTCCCCCGCGGTATAGCCCACCACCGTGACCTGTCCTGTGGTCCCTGATGAGGCGTGAAGTCTCACGATGTCTTTCATGGGCACCGCGAACATCCCGTACGGGTAGCAGGCACGCATGTCGTCTTTGATCGTGAAGGGCACAGACGCGAGGTCGGCCAGACTCTGGAGCGACGCCGGGTCGAAGCCGGCCTCATCGTATTTGGTGCGATACATCGGAACGTTCTCGTACACGCGAATAAGGGCGGTCTTCAGACGTTCGAGCTGAAGCCCCTCCAGCCGTTGCCTCTCCATCGCTTCGTATTCAGGCTGGAACACCTAAATCCCCCTTCTGCATCGAGTCGGATCGCTTGCTACGGCGTCGACGTCGTCGTCGACGACGTTGCGGGTTTGGTCCCTACCCGGATGACTTCTTCGGTCCCTCTGTAGACGGACTTGAAGCTATCCTCCCGGACAACCGAGCCGTCCTTCGTGACGGTGCGCGTGACCGTTATGGTCCGACCTGTCACGCCGCGTTCCTCGACGACCTTCATGCCTTCAGTCATCGAGGCGTCCTCTATCTCCCGCACTGCATACGGTGTGATGTTGGTCCAGTCGCCCGTCTTGTAGCTGACATCATAACCCTGATCCGTGCCATACAGGCTGATGGTGACCGTGGAGTTGGTGTATGAGGTAGCGATGAGCACCCAGTTCTCGGTGTCGTTTTTGAACTTGAAGTCCGGCCCGCCCCACGAGACGGTTGCGTCACGGCCGGTGGGATAGTGACTGATGTACTGCGAGTGATTGTGCCGCTCCACCACGGGCAGTCCCGAGAAGAACACGGTGTTGAAGATGGTCGTCCCCACCTGGCAGATACCACCACCGAGCTGGGGAACAAGCTTGCCGTTGACGATGGCGTTGGCTTCCTGATAGCCCTTCTCGGCGGTCCGCTCACCGATGGTCCCGTTGAACGAGAACGTCTCCCCGGGTGCGAGCAAAGTACCGTCGAGCGCGTCGGTCAGCGTGTGTATGTTGTTGACGCGCGGCAGGTTGGATGCCGAGTAGTCAGTGGTGAACGTGGACAGCCTGTCTTTGATGCCCATTGCCTCGGCATCTTCTGTGGTGATCTCCGGCTCCACCCGGTGCATCTTGAGCTCGACCGTGCGCTCACCGCACGTCAGACGCGTCGTGAGCTCGGTAGCCAGGTCGGCAGCGTCCACCGCCAGACCGTCCTGGTGCGGGACGATCGTCACTTTGCCGGAAGATGCCTTGAACGAGGCGTTCGTCGCTACCTTACCGACATCGGCGACCATCGGCAGAACGGTGGCAGAGACGTCTTCGGAGGCGATGACGGCGACCAGCTGCGCAGTGGGAGTCCCCGTCTCGGGCTCCGAGCGGAAGGCGATCCACTCGCCGATATCCTCGGCAGGCACTGTCCACTCGCTGTCCTCATAGGTCAGCGTGAGCGGTCCATCCACCATGAGCCTGGCGTCGTCCAGCGCCTGCTGAGCGGCGGCCTCGTCGATACGCGGCAGGCTGGGCTCAAGCTGAAGCACCAGCACCCGCGTCTCGGAAGCGAACATCGCGAGAAGATCCTCCCGCGCGCTCTCACGGTCGATGTCCAGACCGGTGGCAGACGGCTCAAGACGCACCGACGTACCGTCTATCACGACAGAGGCATCGACCGCCGGCTGCGCGACGGTCGCGCTCACAGCGTCGAAGAACGCCGAGAGAAGCGCATCATCCGCAGTGATCGGCAACGGCACGACCGCATCGCCGAACCATGCGCTGAGCCTGTCTCCGACCACGGCACCGAAGCTGTCCCCTCTGCCTATGGCGTAGGCAGCCTCGGCGGCCCTAGTGCTCTCTACCGTAGCTCCGACCCGCTGTGCATCCACAGGCCACTCAGCGTCGCCCACTGTCAGCGTCGCTGGCTCAGAGAGGAGTGGTTCGAACCCCTGGCGAACAGCGATCGCGGCTTCGGACTGGGTCATGCCGCCAACGGCGACGGTCCCAACCCGCACACCGGGATGCACTCTGCCCGCTGAAAGGAGGATATCGACACCCACGAGCGCGCCGAGCACCAGCACCACTGCAGTGAGCACAACGATGCTCCAGCGGAGCTTCGGATCCAGCGTGCGGAATCGAGCCCATAGGCCAGGGCGCTTCGCATCCGAAGTCGCGGTGACAGGTTCATCTTCATATTCGGTCATATCAGTCATGTGAGTCTCTAGGTTCCTTTGGCTTGTCAGCTACTGCTGGTCATCGTGTATGGGAACACCGAGAGTGTACGGTCTTGGAGCCGCAACGGGAACCTCCAACTCCAAATGACTCAGCACCGTCATCGTCACACCCGGATACGCTGTGAGCGTGGCCCGGATCCCGCCGGGAAGAGCAAGCGCTTGTTCTAGATCCGAAGAACCACCGATGGCAGCGATCTCGATCGAACGACCGATGACCGAACCGTCCACCCTGATGCCTCCGGGACTATCGGTCACGCCGGAACGCGCATCGATCCTTATCGGCCCTATCGCGACCGCCTCGGCACCCGCGGAGTGCAGTTCGTTGACCAACGCTACGATGTCTTGGGCCAACAACACCCGCTCCGGATCCTCAAGCCGCACGATGACCCCGGGGCCGCTCGCAGCCTCCAGACCCGCTATCGTGCGTACGCCACGCAACTCCTCTTTCGCCTTGTCCAGCAAGTCCGCTCTACCGGATTCATCCAACTCGGCTCTGGCAAGACTCATCTCAAGGCGCAACGCCTCCGAACGTAGAGACTCATTGCCTACGGCAAGCTCTTGTATCACGGCCGCAAGCTCCTGGTCAGTGCGACTCTCAAGCGCTGCACTCGCATTGCTCGTGCCCCGCCACTGAGCTACCAGCAAGAAGCCCACCAGAACGAAGGCGAATGCCAGGCTGGCCAGAAGACGCGCCTCGTGGAACTGGTGTTCCACCGCCTGCTCGGACTCGCGAAGAACGCGCATCGAGCCGTCTTTCAGGCGGGTGATCCTCTCTTTTGGAGTGGACTCCGGCACGGGCTACTCCCACCCTCTGCGCTGGAACATCAAACGACGAACGATTCCCAGGTTGTTGAACAGTCGAACACCGAATGCCACCACCGCAGCCAAGTAGAGCTCCCGCACTCCGATCCGCTCACCGACAAAAACGATGAAGGCGGCCATCAAGGTGTTGGAGATGAACCCGAAGACGAACACCCTATCGCTGAAGGTGCGTTCGAGCGCCGCTCTAACACCGCCAAGACACGAGTCCAACGCAGCCAGAATGGCCACGCCAAGATACGTGATGAGCGGCGCAGGCACTCCGATGCGCAGAAGTAGCCCTGCAAGAACGCCCACCGCAAGCGCGAGGATCAGCACGAACACTTACCGTCACTCCCCTTCCACTGGCGATACGTACTGGGGTCGAAGTCCACCGGTATATGCCGGAACCGAAAGGTTCGACTTCTTCTCGAGCTTGACATCAAGTCCGTACTGCAGCCGGTACGCACCAAGCAGCTCACCTGCCACCAGATCCTCCTGGACGGCCGTGGTGAGCTTCTGAGCATCACCGATCGCCGTGACCACGTAAGGCGCACCAAGTCGGGTCTGGTTCACCAGGATGGTCGTACCGGCGCATCGGATGGCAGTGGTGGCAACGACGCGCTGCCCGTTGACATCCACCGCCTCAGCGCCGCCGGCCAGCAATGCATTGACCATCGCCGAGATGTCGAAATCATGGATTATGTAGCGATTGCCGTCCTCGCCAGGAGGGACCACCTTCGCGTCCGTGAGTGTCACAACAACGCCGGGACCGGCCACATCGGTCAGACCCGCCGACTCGCGGGTCAACTCGACCTCGGCTCCGAAAGACTCCTGCTCCCCGGCTGCGGTGGCCGCCGAACGCTCCAGTTGCTGAAGCTCCTCACGCTGCGCGGCCACCTGTACGGTCAGTTCCTCGCGCTGCGTTTCCATCTCGGCCACCACGGCAGCCAGATCCCCCGTGCGCGAAGAGACGTCCGCCGCCGTAAGACGGGTCGTATTGAATGCCACCGCCACCATGAGTCCAAGAATGCCGAAGACGATGATCAAAGACGATCTGAATCTGACGGGTTTGACTGGTTCCACTACGTTGCGCCCCAGGTGCGTAGTCGGCGGTTTGCTCGGGACATTCTACCTGCTCAGAGCATAGAAGTGACACGCTGTGGCTGAAGTGTCACCTTAGGTTCACTCCTCATCCGACGCTTGTCGGACGAACTCGGAGTACTGCTCTGCAAGCGCATCTGCCGCCGCGTCGCTGTCTCCCTCGACATACACGTTGACGATACTGTCCGACGCATGCGGTAAGACCAGCGCCCACCCGTGTGGTTCAAGCACGCGGACTCCCTCGGTCATCTCAACCTCATGCGTCTCTCCCAACGCCGCCATCCGGCGCATGACCGCACCCTTCTTGTCGAAGGGGCAGTGAACCGGAACATGGCGTAGATAGAACTCAGGCAGCGCCTCGACCACAGCATCAAGATCAGTGTCGAGCTCGGTGAGCATACGCACAAGCATTCCCAGAGTCATGAGAGCATCCGGCGCGATCAGGAAACGCGGGAAGATGAACCCGCCGTTCCTTGAACCGGCGAAACCGACCGACTCCGAATGCGCTGCGTTTGAGAGGGCACGCCGAGACGTACCGGTGCGGATCACCGTGCGCCCGGTCTTCTCCGCAATCCGCTCGATGACGCGGGACGCAGTCAGGGGGACTGCGATCCCTGCTGAACTCTTGTCAGTCTCGCACCACAACCAGACAAGCGCATGAAGGGCTGTGTCGTTGTCGAGGGTGACGCCGCGCGGCGTGACGAGGGTGACCCGCTCGGCGTTCGCGTCCATCGACAGCCCCATGTCAGCCTGAAACATGTCCACTGTGCGAACGAGCTGCCCCATATGAGCGTCGCGCTCCACGCTGGCCACCCGCGTCTTCTCCGTATCGATAAACGGCCGGAGCGCAATGACCTCTATCCCCCATGTCGCACCGGCCACGGGCAGCACGAAGGATGCTGCCGAAAGACCCATATCTACCACGACAGTGCACTTCTTACAGATAGGACCATCGTGCAGGAGAGCCTCGTTCAAGCCTGCTGTGTAGTACTCGAGCGCACGTGGCGGGTACATGATCTCTCCCACCTCGTCGAAGAACGACCTGCGGAACTCCTGGCGGAAGTAGAGACGCTCCACTTTCTTCTCGACCCATGGCGCGAGCTCGATGCCATCCCGGTCGTAGAAGTGGATCTCGAGGGACTGGGGATCTTCAGGCGACGCTGCTACGTGCACTCCCCCGAGGCAGCGCGTATCGCGTGTGGTGAAGCGTGTGATCGCCGGCGATGCGACCCGGAGGTCGCGCACATTGGTCCCAGCAGAGTTCAGCCCCGCGACCAACGCCCGCTTCATCATGCGGGCCGCACGGCTTGAATCGCGCGAGACGACCACGTGCGCGAGGTTGGGCAGAATGCTCCCGAACGCCTGCGCGACTCGCAATGCAAGCTCAGGAGTGATGTCTATGTTGACCAGCCCTGAAACACCGTCGGCACCGAACAACGACCTGAGAGCGGTGTTCTCCCAGATGAGCGAGGACGTCACGGTAGCGCCGGACTCGATGCGCTTGTAGGGATACACCTGCACATCGTTGCCCACCACGGCCGCATGGCCGACCATCGTCTCGTCGCCTATCGTCGAACCGGGCAGCAACTTGGCGCGAGCGCGGATATCCGCCCTTCGGCAGACCACCGTCCCTTTGAGTTCCGAACCGGCGCCGATGAACGAGTCGCTCCAGATGATCGAGTGACCGAGGTCGGCATCGTATCCGACCAGGCAGTTGTCGCCGATGATGGTGTAGTCACCCAGAACCGCCCCCCGGCGCACCTTGGTGTTCGCGCCGATGACCACCTTGTTGCCGATATGCGCCCCGGGATCCACGTCCGCGCCCTTACCCACCCACACATCATTGCGCGCTTTAGCTCCCGGAACATAGATCATGGCATTGCCGTCCAGGATGTCCTTGTGCACCTGCATGTAGGAATCAAGACTGCCGACATCGCACCAGTAGCCCTCAACCACGCAACCGTAGAGCGGGAAGCCCTTCTCCATGAGATCCGGGAACAGCTGGCTTGAGAAGTCATAGGGTTCATCGGAGGGAATGTGCTCGAAGATCATGGGATCGAGCACGTAGATGCCTGTGTTTATGGTGTCGCTGAAGACCTGCCCCCAGGAGGGCTTCTCCAAGAAACGCTGTATGCGACCGCTCTCGTCGGTGATGACCACCCCGAACTCAAGAGGGTCCGGGACACGCTTGAGCGCGATGGTCACCGGACCATCATGAGAGTTGTGGAAATCGATGACCTCACGCAGGTCGATGTCAGTGAGCGCGTCACCCGAGATGACCAGGAACGGTTCGGTGAGGGCTTCTTCGGCGTTCTTCACCGAACCCGCCGTACCAAGCGGGCTCTCCTCGATGGCGTAGGAGATCTTCACACCCCACTCGTCGCCGTCGCCGAAGTAGTCCTCGATGACCTGCGGCATGAACATCAAGGTTGCGACCACTTCATCCATGCCGTGATGCTTCACCAGACCGATGATGTGCTCCATCACCGGTTGATTGACTATGGGCACCATCGGTTTCGGACGCATACTCGTGAGCGGTCGAAGGCGGGTCCCCTCGCCCCCCGCCATGATGACTGCTTTCACGCAGACTCCCTTCCCCCTAGTGAGTACGTGCGGTGATAAGCGCGCGCCTCCCCTGCCACGTGTAGATGACCGCTGTGAACAGCGACAACGCCATGCCTACGTACACGAACCAGTCTCCGACGCCTATCAAGACGTCGTAGACTCCCCCGCCTATCAACAGTGTGAAACCGACAAGCAAGACAGCTGTTGTCGCCTTGCCGATGTAGATGACCGGCAACCGTATGCCGTTGCGCTCCAATATGTACGACCCGTAGAGAAGGAACACGTCCCTGAGCACCAGCACGACCGGTATCCACAGCGGAAGCCGGCCGACCAGGTAGAGCCCCACCACACCCGAAGCGAGCAGCAGTCTGTCCACCAACGGATCGATGATCTTGCCAAACTGAGTGACTGTGTTCGTCCTCCTCGCGATCTGGCCGTCGACCCAGTCGGTGGACGCCGCGATGGCGTAGAGGAACAAGGCGATCACATCCGAGCGGGACGATTCAGAGACGAGTGCGGAGAAGAAGAACGGGACAAGCAGTAGCCTGAGGATCGTGATGAGGTTCGCCACGGAGTAAACGCCCTCGTGGACGACCTCCTCGGATGGTTCTCTCTCGCTCACCGCTCCGGGTTTGCTGCTTGTGTCTACCACCATTTCCTCCTCTTGAAGAACCACAGCATCCAAAGGACGATCGCCAACATGCCGCCCAGAACACCGAAGTAGCCGAAGCGCCACTCCAGCTCGGGCATGTAGCGGAAGTTCATCCCGTAGATACCCGAGATAAGCGTCAAGGGCATAAAGATGGTCGCTATCACGGTCAGCTGCTTCATGATCAGATTCATGCGATTGCTTACCGATGATAAGTAGATATCCATGGTACCTGAAGCAACCTCGCGATAGGTGTCCACAGAGTCAGCAACTCGCGCAAGGTGATCGCCGATATCCTGGAAGTACATGTAGGCATCGGGCGCCACGAACGCCTCAAGACGCGCCAGACCGCGAAGAGCGTCCCGCTCGGGTCCTACCACCTTGTGTAGCTGGACAAGGGCGCGCTTGGCGCCATAGAGGCGCTCCAGCTGCTCGCTCCCGGCATCCACCAGCATGAGGTCCTCGATCTCCTCCAGGTCATCAGCGAGTGAGTCCACAAGGGGGAACATGGAATCCACCATGAGGTCCAGGATGCTGTGCAGCGTCCACTCGACTCCTCGCTCAAGATACTCCTGTACATGAGCGCCCACCTTGTCGACCGGGACCAGTCGGTCCCTGTGCACCGTGATGAGATGCTCCCGCCCAAGGAATACATCCAGCTCGGTGGAGACGATGCCCGTGCCATCGGGTAGCGACGGCAGCATCCAGATCAGGAACGTCGAGTCCTCATAGACGTCGAGCTTGGGACGCTGAGGGAAGTGGAGACAGTCTTCAATGGCGAGCGGATGCAGTGGCAGAAACCCGGCGATGGCGTTCAATGTCGCCTCGTCGGCGTCCAGCACATCCACCCAGACAGGCTGGTGACACGCTCCCGCAAGATCATCCAGACCGCCGGTCTCCAGCTTGCCATCACACAACCATCGAATCAGGACTTCGGCCATCTCATCCCCCGATGTCAACCGAACAGGCTGGTCTCAAGCATAGCGAATGACACGGAGTTTCGGTGGGTCTTTCGAACCCCACGTACGTTAGTGCCGACCGTGGTGATGGTACGATGCTCTCATCGGCAGATCAGCGCGTATCGCGCTTGAGGGATGGAGAGCGCCATGGGACCAGGAACCACCACGGGGCGTTCATTCGCCGTCATCACTGACAGCACCTCTGACATCACGCCGCAGCTCGCCGGGGAGCATGCCATCACCGTAGTCCCGCTCACGTTCGAGATCGACGGCGAGAAGTACGTCGACGGCACGCTTACGCAAGCCGAGTTCTTCGAGCGTATGAACGCGGCTGCCGATCTACCCACGACCTCACAGCCCAGCGTGGGCGCATTCACAGACGCCTACAACCGCGCGCTTGAGAGCGCGAGCGAGGTCGTCTCGATCCATATCTCCTCCAAGCTGTCCGGGACGGTGCAGGCCGCGCGTATCGCCGCCGAGCAGTTCATGGGCAAAGTCCACGTCTTCGACTCGCGCAACCTGTCGTGGGGGCTTGCCTGGCAGGTCATGGATGCGACCAGAGCGGCAGCGGAGGGGCTGAGCGCGACAGCGGCCGTGCAGCGGCTTGAGAAGATGCGTGAGGAAGTGAAGCTGCTCGTTGGCGTCGACTCGCTTGAGAATCTGCGCAAGGGCGGGCGGATCGGCGCGGTGTCATCGCTGCTGGGCTCACTCCTCAACCTGAAGATCACGCTCACTGTGGACGGAGAAGGCGCATTCGCTCCTCTCGGTAGAAGCAGAGGCGAGAAGGCCGCGCTTGAATACACCATGGACTGGATCACCAAGCAGATGGGCACCGCAACCAAGGCCAGGTTCGCCGTAGGTCACGGGCTCACCGCTGAGCGGGCGGACCGGATCGCCGAGAGCATCAAGCAGCGCTGGGACGTCTCCCAGATGGTCGTGTATGAGGCCGGTCCGGTCATCGCCACTCACACCGGAACCGTCTGGGGAGTGGCCGTCTGGCCCGAGAGGTAGCGCGAGTCCCCTCCCCGCGATGCTGTGTCCGTATTCACCGACTCTGTGAGGATCGAGGTTCACCGAGTGGCGTATCTGCTTGGATCCGAGAACGTCCATCTTGAGTACCCGACGAAGAAGGTCTTCGACTCGGTGACTCTTGGAATCGACGACGGCGATCGCATCGGCATCATCGGTGCGAACGGCGATGGCAAGTCCACCCTCCTCTCACTGTTCGCGGGCACGGTGGAACCTGATACCGGCCGCATCATCCGTCGCGGCGGGACCACCATCCAGATGCTCGGGCAGACCGATACCCTCGATCCGGCGCAGACCGTCGCCCACGCGGTGGTGGGAGACGTACCCGAGTACACGTGGGCATCGGACGCAAAGACGCGGAGCATCATTCGCGGCCTCATCGCGGACATTCCATGGGAAGGCAAGATCAGTGAGCTCTCCGGCGGGCAGCGGCGTCGCGTGGATCTTGCCCGTGTGTTGATCACGGAGTCCGATGTGCTCATGCTCGACGAGCCCACCAACCATCTGGACGTCCACGCGATCGCCTGGCTAGCCGACCACCTCAAGAGCCGCTGGCCGAAGAAGGCAGGCGCCTTGCTTGTTGTCACCCATGACCGCTGGTTCCTTGACGAGGTCTGCCTTGGGATGTGGGAGGTCCACCATGGACGGGTGGACCAGTTCGCCGGCGGCTACTCGGCATATGTGCTCCAACGTGTAGAGCGCGCAGAAGCGGCAAAGACGGCCGAGCAGAAGCGCAGGAACATCATGCGCAAGGAGCTTGCATGGCTCTCGCGCGGTGCCCAGGCCCGATCCACCAAACCGAAGTTCCGCGTCGAGGCCGCGCACGCACTCATCGATAACGAACCGCCCGTTCGCGATTCCCTCGAACTCAGGCGAACGGCGATGTCCCGGCTTGGCAAGCAAGTGATCGACCTGGTGAACGTTACCGAGAGTTTCGGCGAGAAGACCGTCATCGATAACTTGACGTGGCTTATCGGCCCAGGCGACAGGTTTGGCATCCTCGGTGAGAACGGGTCGGGGAAGACGACGCTTCTCAATGTCATCAAAGGCTCACTGCAACCGACATCAGGTCATGTGAAGATCGGCAAGACCGTCAAGTTCGCCTTCCTGTCACAACACCTGAGCGAGTTGAACGAGCTGGGCGACTCCCGCGTGCGCGAGGTCCTTTCGCGGTACAACACGCGCTATGAGTTTGATGGCAAGGAGATGACGCCGGCACAGCTCCTGGAACGCCTTGGATTCGATGCCGCGCAGCTCTCCTCGGCAGTGTCAGATCTCTCCGGCGGACAGAAGCGCCGCCTCCAGCTGATGCTCATCTTGCTGGACAAGCCCAACGTGCTCATCTTGGACGAGCCGGACAACGACCTGGATATCGACATGCTCGCCGTGGTTGAGAGCCTTCTGGACACGTGGCCCGGCACGCTGCTGCTGATCACGCATGATCGGCACCTGATGGAGCGCGTCACCGACGACCAGTTCGCCCTGCTCGACGGGAAGATCCGCCATGTCCCGGGTGGCATCGACGAGTACCTGCGGCTTCTAGATGAGCGCAGCGCCGAAGACACGCAGGTTGAGCCTGAGAAGCAGCGGGAGAAAACCAGCGGGTCAGGTTCCGACCAGGATGAAGGGCGCGGATCGGGCTTGTCGGGAGCGGAAGAACACAGCCTGAAAAAGGAGATCGCATCCACAGAACGCAAGCTGCACACGCTGGGCAAGAAGGCCGATGCCATCCGCCAGGAGATGCACGACGTCGATCCTACCGACTACGTGGCTTTGGGAGATGTCCAGAAGCGCATCCAGGCCATGGAGCGACAGATATCCGACCTTGAAGATCACTGGGTGCATCTGTCCGAGAAGCTCTCCTGACGCTCCCTGTCCCCCGGCGAGCTGTGACCTACGACGTACTCCGGATCGCCTTGATCGCCCACGCCGGGTCTTTGATCATCGCCCGGCCGACACCGATCAGGTCAGCGGTTCCTTTCGCCAGAAGATTCCTGCACGACTGCTACGGCCACGTGACGGAAGCGACCTCGCAAGCCGCTACGTATCCATAACAGGATGCGTTTGCCGCATGCGTTGCTACACTCCCCTGAGAAACGAGTGAGAGGCCGGTTCGCGGTTTCCCGGAACACGGCCTCTCACCTGCAAGTTCTAATGGTCGGGCTGACAGGATTTGAACCTGCGACCCCTTGACCCCCAG